>NZ_JBSSHR010000032.1:0-49509 GCF_059089345.1 Micromonospora sp. BS32 | reverse complement strand
GCCCTCATCGCCCTGGCCATGCTCAGCCTCGGCGGCCACCGACCCCAACTACCCAACAGATGACCACCACCGACCCACAAACCCAGCAGAAGACCCATATTTATGCCTCTGCGTCATATCGCTCGTGGTGGTGTCTTCCTCGGCGCCGGTCGGTGGCGACCCGTCTGTCCAGACCGGCCCCGGCGGGCACCGGGCACGGGCACCGGGCCCGGGCACCGGGCACGGGCACCGGGCCCGGGCACCGGGCACGGGCACCGGGTCACCAGCGCCCGGCACGGCAAGCCGGCATCGACACCGACGCCGACGCGGGACCCGGGCGGGCCGCGGGCGCGGGCACCGAAGCGCTACCGTTCGCGCCGGCCACCGTGGACACCGCTCAGCGCGGGTCGCGCCGGCCCGCGTACTCCACCGGACGCCCGACCCCGGACTCGTCGGCGGCCGCCCGCGGCGCCGGCACGCTCGCCCGCCGGAGCGTCCCGGCGGCGCCCTCCAGCGCAGTCGACGGCCCGACCACGGCGGGCCCGGCGTCCGGCCCGGCCACGGCGTGCGCGGCGTCCGGCCCGGCCACGGCGGGCCCGGCGTCCGGCCCGGCCACGGCGTGCGCGGCGTCCGGCCCGGCCACGGCGGGCGCGTCGGGTCGGACGGCCGCCCGGCGACGGGGTGCCAGGCGACGCATCATCGGTGTCTCGACCCAGCGGTGCAGCAGCCCGGCGAGCAAGAGGTTCACCGCCAGGAAGCCGAGCACGGCCAACGGGCCCCACCAGCCGGGCAGGCTCTCGCCGAGACGGCCGGCCAGCCGGAGCACGGTCGTCATCACCAGGACGTGCACCAGGTAGAAGGCGAACGACACCTCGCCGAGCCAGACCATGGTGCGGCGCCGCCACGGCGACCGGCGCCCGTGCACGTCGGCGCCGGCCGCGGCGGTGATGACCAGGAGGTACGCCGCCGACAGGATCGCCGCCCACAGCTCGGCTCGGATCCACTGCGCGGCGACCACCCAGGTGGCCACGAAGATCGCGCTGGCCACCGGCAGCCCCGGGCCCCGCCACCGGCCGCGCCGCAGCAGCTCGGCGGCGGCGACGCCGATCCAGAACTCCAGCGAGCGCACCAGCGGGAAGATCTGGGTGAACCACCAGGTGCTCTCGGTCGGCACCAGCCGCTGACCCGGCCAGAGGGCCACGATCAGCACCGGCACCGCCACCACCACCGCCCAGAGCACGCTCACCCGGACCCGCCGGACCACGGGCAGCACCAGCGGCAGGCAGAGGTAGAAGAAGAGCTCGCAGGAGAGCGACCAGCTCACGTTGTTGATGCTGTAGAAGTAGCCCGGCGTCGGGTCCCAGGCCTGGACGAGGAAGAGGTTCTCCAGGGCCGCCCGGGGCGCCACCGGGTCGGCGAACCACCACATCACCAGCAGCGCGGCGGCGAAGGTCACCAGGTGGTTCGGGTAGATCTTGGCCAGTCGCCGCCGCCAGAAGTCGCGCCGCCGCTCGCCGTCCCGGGCCGACCAGACCAGCACGAATCCGCTGAGGATGAAGAAGAACTGGACACCGGAGAGGCCGAGGGTGAACAGCCACTCGACGACGGCCCTGGCGTCCGGCTGGCCGACGATCCGCATGGTGCCGGCGTGGTAGCCGAAGACCAGCATCGCGGCCACCCAGCGCAGCCCGGTCAGCGACGGCAGGCGGCTCGACCGGGACGCCGCCACGGTCGTCGGGCTCGTCATGCCGGGCACCCGACCGCCGACACGCTCATCCGCACGTCCCTCCCCTGCCGGCCGGAGCCGCCGGCGCGGGGCGGCCGACGACGACAGCGGGCGGTGCCACCGCGGGGCGACCTTACCGGCTCGGCGGGGAGTGCCTATCGTTAACCCTTCGGCCGGCCTTTGGTGAGGAGCTCCGCGTGTCTCGGTCAGATCAGGTTCCGGACCCGTCCACCCGCGTGGTCGAGGGTGGCGACGTGATCGACCCGTCCGCGCCGGGGCCGTTGCTCAGTGTGATCGTCCCGGTACACAAGGTGGAGGCATACCTGCACCAGTGCCTGGACTCGATCCGGGAGGACGTGCCCACCGGGGACGAGGCAGCGGTGGAGATCGTCGCCGTCGACGACGCCTCCCCGGACCGGTGCGGGGAGCTGCTCGACGCGTACGCCGCCCGGCACGGCCGGATGCGGGTCGTCCACCTGACCGAGAACGTCGGCCTGGGCCTGGCCCGCAACGCCGGCCTGGACGTGGCCGCCGGCGAGTACGTCTGGTTCGTCGACAGCGACGACTGGCTGCCTGCGGGGACGATCCCGGCGGTGCTGGAGCGGCTGCGCGCCGACCGGCCCGACGTGCTGATGCTCGATCACCTGCGGGTCTACGAGAACGGCCGGCAGGAGGCCGACGCCAGCAGCCCGCTGCTGCGCGGGGTGACCGGGGTGATCCGCCTCGCCGACCGGCCCGAGCTGCTGCGGGTGCAGCACACCGCCTGGAACAAGGTGGTCCGCCGGACCCTGCTGGACGAGCTGGAGCTGCGCTTCCACCCCGGCTGGTACGAGGACGTCCCGTTCAGCAATCCGCTGCTGATCGGCGCGGAGAAGATCGCCGTGCTGGACCGGGTCTGCTACCTCTACCGGCAGGGCCGGCAGGGCGCGATCACCGCCACCCGTAGCGAGCGGCACTTCGACGCCTTCGACCAGTACGACCGGCAGCTCGACTGGGTCCGCCAACACCACCCGGACCCGACCGTCGAGGGCGAGCTGTTCCAGCTCATGATCAGCCACATGCTGGTGGTGGTCGGCAACGACGGCCGAATCCACCCCGGGATGCGCCGGGCCTTCTTCCACCGGCTGGCCGAGCAGTACCGTCGGCACGTCCCGGCGACCGGCTACCCTCGTCCGGGTGGGGTGGCCGGCCTCAAGCACCGGTTGGTCGGGGAGGACAATTACCTCGCCTACGCCGCGCTGCGCCAGGCGCACCGGCTCGCCGGCCGACTGCGCCGCCCCGCGGCGCCGGTGGCCGCTCCGGCCGCGACGACCGGCCCCTCCGCCGGGCCGTCGGTCCCGGGGCAGGGCGGACGGGGCGTCGACGACGCCGCCCAGTCGGAGGCGCTGACCGGTCACGGCAACCCGTGACGGTGGGCGTGACGTACCCGCGCCGGGAACCGGACCGGTTCCCGGCGGCGACGAATGTGCAGGTCGTCCACGGACGACGACGTGAGGACCGCGCCCCGGCGCGGACGCAGGTGAACAGAGGTCGGAGATGACGGCGACAGTGAAGATCGGCCCGCACGCGGTCGGGCCCGGGGAGCGGCCGTTCGTGGTCGCGGAGATGTCCGGGAACCACAATGGGGACCTGGACCGCGCCCTGGCGATCGTCGACGCGGTGGCGGCCAGCGGGGCGCACGCGCTCAAGCTCCAGACGTACCGGCCGGACACCATCACCATCGACGTCGACACCCCCGCCTTCCGCATCTCGGGCGGGCACGAGCTGTGGGGTGGCCAGAACCTCTACAAGCTCTATGAGAAGGCGCACACCCCGTACGAGTGGCACGAGCCGATCTTCGACCGGGCCCGGCAGCGCGGGCTGACGGTCTTCTCCTCCCCGTTCGACCCCACCGCGGTCGAGCTGCTGGAGTCGCTGAACGCCCCGGCGTACAAGATCGCCTCCTCGGAGCTGGTCGACCTGCCGCTGATCAAGCTGGTCGCGAGCACCGGCAAGCCGCTGGTCATCTCCACCGGCATGGCCACCGTGGCCGAGATCGACGCCGCGGTGCGGACCGCCCGGGAGGGCGGCGCCGGCGGGATCATCCTGCTGGCCTGCACCGCCTCCTACCCGGCGCCGCCGGCCGACAGCAACCTGCGCCGCATCCCGGTGCTGGCCGACACGTTCGGCGTGCCGGTGGGTCTGTCGGACCACACCCCCGGCATCGGCGTGCCGGTCGCCTCGGTGGCCCTGGGCGCCTGCTTCATCGAGAAGCACGTCACCCTGGACCGCGCCGACGGCGGCGTGGACTCCGACTTCTCGCTCAACCCGACCGAGCTGGCGTCGCTGGTGGTCGAGTCGGAGCGGGCGTTCGCGGCGATGGGCGGCACGGTGATCGGCCCGACCCCGGCCGAGAAGGAGGGGCTGCGCTTCCGCCGCTCGCTCTTCGTCGTCGAGGACGTCAAGGCCGGCGACACGGTCACCCCGGCCAACGTCCGCTCGATCCGCCCGGCCGGCGGGCTGCCGCCGGTGGACATCGACAAGGTGGTCGGCCGGACCTTCGCCGCCGACGTGGCCAAGGGCACCCCGCTGAGCTGGGACCTCATCTGATCGCACACTGACCGCTGCCCCCGTACCGCCACCTCGGCGCGACGGGGGCAGCGTCGTCTCAGGGCAGCGGCGCGCAGGCGACCGTGACGACCAGGTCGGCCAGGCGCAGCGTCCGCCATACCGCCGGGGTGTCCACGGGTACGGCCAGCCCGTGCCGCCGCCACCAGGCCGCGACCGGCACGTCGGCCAGCTTGCACAGGCTCTCCGCCCGGGTCCAGCGGTCCCAGAAGTCAGCCGGGCCGAAGCGCCGGGCCAGCGCCGGGGGCACCTCCGCGTCCGCCCGCTCGGCGTCCACCGCGACCCGCCAGCCCGGCGTCGGCGGCCCGTACCAGCCCACGCAGCGGCCGTCGTCGAGGTGGCTGCGGGTGGACGCGTCGGCCAGGTCGGCCGGCCTGCCCACCCGCAGGTGCCGTTCGGCGGCACCGAGCAGCGCCGGCACCGGGCGCGTCACCGCCCGGCCCGCCTCGGTCCCGGATACGGCGAACGGCCCGGACCCCTGCGGGGACCCGGGCCGGTGCGCCGGACGAGTCGGCTCAGATGGAGGCGGCACCGTCGACCACGAGGACCTGGCCGTTGATGTTGGTCTGCTCGCGGAGCAGCATCCGCACCACCGGCACGACCTCCTCCGGCTCGGTGAGGTGCCCGGTGGGGGTGCGCCGGACGATCTGGTCGAGCTGGGTGCTGCCCAGCACGGCCGACATCTCCGAGGCGAAGAAGCCCGGGGCCACCGCGTTGACCAGCATTCGACCGCCCAGCTCGCGGGCCATCGAGCGGGTGGCGGCGTCCATCCCGCCCTTGGTCGCCGAGTACGCGACCAGGCCCGGGTAGCCGCGCTGCGCGCAGATCGAGGTGATGTTGACGATCCGCCCGCGCAGGCCCTTGCCGAGCATCCGCCGGATCACCAGGCGGGTGAGCTGCAACGGCGCGGTCAGGTTCGTCTCGATGATCCGGGCGATGTCGTCGTTGGACGTGTGCACGTGCAGGCTGTCCTGGCCGACGGCGGCGTTGTTGACCACGCCGTCGATCGGGCCGAGCTTCTCCTCCACCTGCCGGATGAAGGCCTGGCCGGCCTTGAGGTCGGTGACGTCCACCGAGCCCACGTGCACCCGGTCGGGGTGCTCGGCGGCCAGCTTCTCCAGCTCCGGCGTGACGGTACGGGCGAAGGCGGCCACCTTGACGCCCTCGGCGAGCAGGTCGGTGACGATGGCCAGGCCCAGGCCCCGGGACCCGCCGGAGACGAGGACGACGGTGCTGGGCGGTACGAGCGCGGAATCAGACATCGCTCTTCAGGGTCTCCTTGACGGGAATCTCGGTCAGCATGCGGATGCGGCGCGGCACCGCGTACTCGGGCAGGCGGTCGGCGCACCAGCGCACCAGCGCGGCCTCGTCCAGCGGCGGGGCGGCCGGGTCGGCGGACGGGGCGGGGACGACCTCGGCGACGACCATCTTGCCGAGCACCGGGGCCCGGCGGCCGGTCACCCGGGCCCAGGACACCTGGGGGTGGGAGGTCAGCACGCCCCGGACGAGGCCGGCGGAGACCTTGCTGCCGCCCACGTTGATCTCGTCGGAGTCGAGCCGACCGGTGATCAGCACCCGGTCGTCCACGATCTGCACCCGGTCCCCGGTGCGCACCGGGCCGTCGAGCCCGGCGCCGTGGTACGGCGACGTGATGATCAGCTCCTCGTCCCGCACCGAGATGGTGGGGCGGCCGGGGGTCTCGCGGTCCAGCCAGGCCACCGGGAATCCGGCGCGGCCGTCGTGCACCACGATCGAGGCACCGACCTCGGAGGAGGCGTAGATCCAGGAGATCCGGGCGTCCGGGAAGAGTTCCCGCAACTGGTCCAGGACGGCCTGGTCGACCGGCTCACCGCCGAGGGTGAGCTGGCGCAGCGGCACCTTGGCCAACGCCTGGGCGTCCCGGTGCAGGGTGCGGCGCCAGAAGGTGGGGGTGCCGGAGGCGGCGTCCACGCCGTGCTCGGCGGCGACCGCCGGCCACTCGTCCAGCTCCTCCGGGTCGATCACCACGAGGTGCTGGCCGGGCTGGGTCAGGGACAGGGTGACCACCTGCCACCAGGCGTAGGTGCCGGGGGCGTACGGGCAGAGCCAGGTCCGCTCCGGCTGGTTGCCCCGGACGGTGGTCAGCGACTCGAGGGTGTGGCCGACCCGCTTGGGCCGCCCGGTGGAGCCGGAGGTGAGCAGCCAGAGCCGGCCCGGCTCACCGGCGCGCGGCGCGGTGGGGTACTCGACCTCGGGCACGCCCTCGGTGAGCGCGGTCACCGCGAAGCCGGCCTCGCTCAGCTCGTCGCGCATCGCCGCGTCGACCCGGCCCGGGGTGCTCAACAGCAGCTCGCCGCCGTGCGTGGCGTGCTGCCGGGCCGCGGTGAGGGCGTCGGTGGAGGTGGCCGCGAGGACCGCCGCGGGCGACGGCAGCTCCGGCGTGGGCAGGTCCCGCCAGGTGCGGGCCACTCCCCCGACGACGATGCGGTTGTCCAGGCCGGCCGGGCTCGCGGTCGCGACGGTCACTGCTTCTGGAGCTCGACGAGGAAGTCGAGGACGTCGGCGACGGTGGCGATCCGACGCAGGCCGGGAGCGTCGAAGTTGAGCTCCTCCCCGGTCTCGTCCTCGACCCGCAGGGCCAGCTCGGAGAAGTCCAGCGACCGGAAGCCGATCTCGCGGAGGTCCGCGGCGTCGTCGTCCGGGAGCACCTTGCCCTGGTTCTTCAAGACCTGCGCCATGAGGTCGCGAATCTGCGCGCGACTCAATTCGTTCATGGGACCGGAGTGTACAGCCCGGCAAATGACCTCCCCTTTTACCGGGTAGGGTCGCGGCGACCGGAGGAACCGAGGGAAACGAGGCCGACGTGCTGCGCGAGGCGACGGACGACGACGTCAACCTGATGCTGTCGTGGCGCAATCAGGAGACCAACCGGCAGGTCAGCAAGACCAGCCACGAGATCACCCCGGCCGAGCACGCCGCCTGGTGGTCCCGGGTCCGGGTGGATCCCTCGCGCCGGGTCCTGATGTACGTCCGCGACAACGTGCCCTGCGGCGTGGTCACCTTCTTCGATCTGCGGCAGGAGCCGCCACGCACCGGCTCGTGGGGCTTCTACCTCGACTCCGACGGGCTGGCCGAGCGGGGCGAGACGCTCCCCGCCTGGCTGGAGGTCATGCGGGAGGCGGTGGACCACGCCTTCGACGAGCTGAAGCTGGACCGGCTCTCCGGTGAGGTGCTCGGCCACAACGCGGTCGTCCGGCAGATGAACCGGCGCTTCCGGTTCGTCGAGGGGACCCCGCAGACCGAGGTCCACGATGGGCGGGAAATCACCGTGATTCCGATTTCGCTGGACCGGGAGAACCGTCGCCGACGGTGATTCCGTAATCGCTTTCCGGGCATTCGCCGATCCGCCGTCCGCCGTTCGCCGGTGGCGCGGAAACCGGCACCCGGGGTGGAAACGGGTCATCCCGGACCACCGCGCCGGCCGACCCCGGCGGCGGCCCGCACCGAACCGGACGAAGTCGTGGCGGCGAGCATTCGGTGGCACGACAGCCTGTACGCCGCGTCACACCGCGTGACGGCGCTGCGTGAGTCGTCGGTCACGCAGCGGCGCAATGCCCTGCTCGGCCCCGGTCGGCGGCCCGGCGGGCGGTGGAGCCGCCGCGCAAGACGCGTTACTCTAGCCAGCGCCGTCCGCGGCAGGCCGCCGGAACACCGCGACGGTCGAACTGTTTAACTGCCCGGTGCCGACCCGGGGGCGTCGGCCCGTCACACCCACCCTGGCTGGCGTCCGTCCGGTCGCATGGCCCCCAGCCACCGGCGCACAACCACGATCTTGGGAGCACCAAATTGAGTGAGTTGAATGGATCCTCCATTCTGATCACCGGCGGAACGGGATCCTTCGGGAAGACCTTCCTCCGGCACATCCTCACCGAGGCCGACCCGGCCCGCGTGGTGGTGTTCTCCCGCGACGAACTGAAGCAGTACGAGCTGAAGCAGCAGCTCGGCGACGACCCCCGACTGCGCTGGTTCATCGGCGACATCCGCGACCTGCGCCGCCTCACCCGGGCCATGCACGGGATCGACTACGTGGTGCACGCCGCCGCGCTCAAGCAGGTGGACACCGCCGAGTACAACCCCTCGGAGTTCATCGCCACCAACATCACCGGCTCCCAGAACGTGGTCGACGCCTCGATCGACGCCGGCGTCAAGAAGGTCATCGCGCTCTCCACGGACAAGGCGTCCAGCCCGATCAACCTGTACGGCGCCACCAAGCTGGTCGGCGACAAGCTCTTCGTCTCCGCCAACCACTACGCCGCGCAGCACCCGACCCGCTTCTCCGTGGTCCGCTACGGCAACGTGGTCGGCAGCCGCGGCTCGGTGGTCCCGCTGTTCCGCCGGCTCGCCGCCGAGGGCAAGAGCCTGCCGATCACCGACAAGCGGATGACCCGCTTCTGGATCACCCTGGACCAGGCCGTCCAGTTCGTCATGGACTCGTTCGACCAGATGCAGGGTGGCGAGCTCTTCGTGCCGCGCATCCCCAGCATGCGGATCCTCGACCTGGTCGAGGCGGTCGCCCCGTCGGCCACCACCCACGAGATCGGCATCCGCCCGGGCGAGAAGCTGCACGAGGAGATGATCGCCCCGGACGACAGCCGGCGGACCCTGCGGGGCAAGGACCGGTTCATCGTCCAGCCGACCATCGCCACCTGGGGCTACCAGCCGCCGGTGGGCTGCGACGCGGTGCCGGACGGCTTCGCGTACCAGTCGGACACCAACGACGAGTGGCTCAGCGTGGAGCAGCTGCGCGAGATGCTCGGCATCACCGGCGCGTGACGGCGATGCTCCCCTACGGGCGGCAGTCCGTCACCGACGAGGACGTCGCCGCGGTCGTCGAGACGCTGCGCAGTGACTGGCTGACCATCGGTCCGCAGGTTGCCGCGTTCGAGGCCGACCTCGCCGGGTGGACCGGCGGGGTCGGCGTCGCCGCCGTCTCCAACGGCACCGCGGCGCTGCACGTGGCGTACGCGGCGGCCGGCGTGGGCCCCGGCGACGAGGTGGTCGTCCCGCCGATGACGTTCGTGGCGACCGCCAGCAGCGCGGTCGCCCTCGGCGCGAAGATCGTGTTCGCCGACGTCGAGGACGAGACCTTCTGCCTCGACCCGGCGGCGGCCGCCGCCGCGGTCACCCCGCGCACCAAGGTGGTCTCCGCGGTCGACTACGCCGGCCACCCGGCCGACTACGACGCGCTGCGGAAGTCGGTCGAGGGCAGCGACGCGCTGCTGCTCTCCGACGCCGCACACTCGATCGGCGGGACGTACCACGGTCGTCCGGTCGGCTCCCTGGCCGACCTGACCACCTTCTCGTTCTTCCCCACGAAGAACCTGACCACCGCCGAGGGCGGTGCGGTCGCCGCGCTCGACCCGGAGATCCTGAAGCGGGCCCGCCGGTTCCGCAGCATCGGGATGGTCCGCGAGCGCGACGAGCTGCGCTTCCCGGACGAGGGCGGCTGGCACCAGGAGGTGCACGAGTTCGGCCTGAACTACCGCCTCCCGGACGTGCTCTGCGCCCTGGGGCGCAGCCAGCTGCGCCGGCTCGGCGACTTCGTCGCCCGGCGGACCGCCCTGGTCGCCCGCTACAACGAGGCGCTGGCCGACCTGGACGGCGTGCTGCTGCCCGCCCAGAAGTCGTGGGCCGACCCGGCCTGGCACCTCTACCCCATCCGGGTGCTGGAGGGCCGCCGCCGCGAGGTGTACGACAAGATGCGGGCCGCCGGCATCGGCGTCCAGGTCAACTACATCCCGGTGCACTGGCACCCGGCGTTCGCGGATCTGGGCTACCAGCGCGGATCCTGCCCGGTGGCCGAATCGTTCTACGAGCAGCAGCTGTCACTGCCGCTCTACCCGACCCTCACCGAGGCCGACCAGGACCGCGTCATCGACGCACTCCGTGCGGCGCTGCGCGGCACCACGGCGCGCTCCGCCGCCTGACGGGGGACTGATGCACCACGCGAACCACTTCTACGGCCACGCGCACGTGCTGGCCCGCTACTGCGGTCTGGGTGACGGCCACCCGCCCCGCATCGACGGGTACGTCCAGCACGGGTGGAACATCGGCGACGGGCTGGCCCCCGGCCACCCGTACGCCGAGTTCACGCCGAGTCTGCTCTGGTCGGAGCAGACCCGGCGGCGGGCCTGGTCGGTGGGGCGGCGCAACGTCACCGTCATCGGTGCGCCGTTCAACTACCTCCTCGCGCTGCGGCCGGAGGACCCGCCGGAATCCGAGCGGGCGGGGACCATCTGGTACCCGTTCCACGGCTGGGAGGGTCAGCACGTCAAGGGCGACCACAACAAGCTGATCGCCCGGATCCGGGACACCGAGGACGGCCCGGTGACGGTCTGCCTCTACTGGCACGAGTACGCGATGCGGCGGGTCCGACGGCTCTACGAGCAGGCCGGTTTCCGGGTCATCTGCCACGGCTACCGCGGCCACTGGTGGAAGGACACCGACCCGCTCTTCCTCGACAAGCAGCTCACCGAGCTGCGCCGGCACCGGCGGGTGGCCTCGAACCGGCTGACCAGTGCCATCTTCTACGGCATCGCCGCCGGCTGCGAACCGGCCGTCTACGGCGACCCGATGGTGCTGTCGAACGAGGACCCCACGTTCGGCGGGCAGGCGCGGATCCGCCGGCAGTGGCCGGAGCTGCACGGCGAGAAGGTCGACCTGCCGACCGCCGTGGCCATCGCCCGCGCCGAGCTCGGCGCCGACCACCGTTGTACGCCGGCCGAGCTGCGCGAGCTGCTCGGGTGGGCGAACCTCCAGGAGGAACGAGTTGACGACTGAGACGGCACCCCACGTCGCGCTGCCCGGCGGGGAGATGCTGGCCTGGTCCGACCTGCCGGAGGAGCGCCTGACCGGCGGCGGGCCGCTGGCCGCGCTCGCCGCGCGGGTCGTACCGGCCGGCGCCCGGGTGCTGGTGGCCGGCCCGCACGACCCGGCGCTGCTGGACGGGCTGGCGCACGCCGAGGTGACCTGCCTGCTGCGCAGCTACCCCGACGGGGTGGTGCTGGCCGACCGGGCCGCGCAGGTGATCGTCGGCGGGGCCAACGGGCTGCCCGCGGGCGAGACCTTCGACGTGGTGATCGCCGCCGCCGGCCTGGACGTCATCGAGTCGGTCGAGGGCGCCCGGCTGGGCTGGCAGGGCCTACTGGACCGGCTGGTCGGCGCGCTGCGCCCGGAGGGCGCCCTGCTGGTCCGGCTGGACAATCCACTCGGCGTGCCCCGACTGGTCGCCACCGAGCCCTGGTACGCCGACCGCGGCGACGCCGCCTGGACGATCAGCGGCGTGCTCGACGCCACCCGGCCGGCCAACCTGGCGCAGCTGCGCGCCCGGCTGACCGAGGCCGGCCTGCGCACCGACGCCAGCTTCGCCGCGTACCCGGGAACGGCCGCGACGACGGCGCTGCTCGACGCCGACGAGCTGGACCGGCGAACCACCTCCGGCCTGTTCGACGCGGTGCTGCACGGCGCCTGCACCGGCGGCCCCACCGGCGCCACCGTGCTCCAGGACCCGGCCCGGCTGGCGGTCGACGCGCTGCACGCCGGGCTCGCCGCGACCCTCGCGCCGGGCTGGCTGCTGCTGGCCCGCCGCGCCGCCGCGCCGGCCGCCGGGCTCCCGGAGCTGCCGGTGGCGCTGGTGCAGACCGGGCCGCCCGGCATCGGGGTCGCCGAGGTGGTGGCGGAGGGCGACGGCTGGCGGTGGCGGACCACCGGGCCGGTGACCCGCGCCGAGGGCACCCCGGCGCCGTTCGCCAGCCGGGAGGCGGCCTACCGCGATCCGGCCGCTCTCAACGGCCCGGTCCCTCACGGGCGGCTGCTGCGCAGCCTGCTGCTCGACGCCTGCCTACGCCGCGACCTGGACACCCTTGAGCGGCTGCTGGGCGGCTACGCGGCCTGGCTCGACAACCAGGCCGGCGCCGACGGGAAGCTGACCGGCGCGGTGGCCCTCGCGGGCACCGACAACGTGGTGGTCGACGGCGACGAGTTCGCCGTGCTCGACCCGAGCTGGCAGGCGGTTGCGCCGTTGACCGGCGACGTGGCGCTGGCCCGGGCGCTGTGGCGGTTCGCCGCCGCGCTGCTCACCGGCGGGTACGCCCACCCGTGGGCGTCCACCCTGGACGTGGCCGGGCTGACCGTGGTCCTCGGCGGAGTGGCTGGCCGGGACCTCGGTCGGGCCACCGTGGACGCGGCGATCGAGGCGGAGGCCGCGATCACCGCCGCGCTGCGCGGGCTGGACAGCGACGGCCGGGTCACCCTCGCCACCGAGCTGCGCGCCGTCGAGCCGACCGACCCGCCGGCCGGGCCGCGCAGCTACCAGCAGCTGCGCGAGGCCTGGGTACGCCAGGGCGAGGAGATCACCCGGCTGGCCGCGAAGCTCACGTGGATCGAGGAGCTGCTCGATTCGCGGGAGAAGGGTCTGCGCCGCGCCGAGGCGACGATCAACCTGCTCAGCGGCTCGCTCAGCTACCGGGTCGGACGGCTGGCCATCACCCCTGCGAGACTGGCGAAGCGAGGTGCCCGGGCGGCCAAGCGCCGGGCCCGCGAGGCACTGGGACCGAAGCAGGAGGAGCAGCAGTGACCGCTCAGAACGACACCACGGGCGGGTTGTCCGCCGGCTCGTCGAGCCGGGGCGACCTGCGGATCGTCGGCGTGGTGCAGGCCCGGATGGGTTCGTCCCGACTGCCCGGCAAGGTGCTGCGCCCGCTGGCCGGGCGCAGCGTCCTCGGCCGGGTGGTGCGGGCCGCCCAGGACAGCGGCGTCCTCGCCGACCTGGTGGTGGCGACCAGCACCGACGCCGTCGACGACGACGTGGTCACCGAGTGCGAGCGGCTGGGCGTGCCCTGCCACCGCGGCCCGGTCGACGACGTGCTGGCCCGGTTCATCGGCGCCCTGGACAAGCACCCCGGCGACGCGGTGATGCGCTTCACCGCGGACTGCCCGCTGCTCGACCCGGAGATCATCACGCTGGTCGCCTCGGTCTACCGGGCGGTCCCCGGCCTCGACTACGCCAGCACCTCGATCGCCCGGACGCTGCCGCGCGGCATGGACGTCGAGATCATCGGGGCGGACGTGCTGCGCACGCTCGACCGGCTCGCCACCGACCACCACCGGGTGCACGTGACCTCGTACGCGTACGCCCACCCGGAGCTGTTCCGGGTGCTCGGGGTGACCCTCACCCCGGACCGGTCGGCGCTGCGGCTCACCCTGGACACCGAGGAGGACTGGGCGCTGGTCCGCGCGGTCGTCGACCACTTCGGCGACGTCAGCGTGCCGCTGGCCAAGCTCGCCGACTGGCTCGACGGCCAGCCGGCGCTGCGCGCCCTCAACTCCGCGGTACGCCAGAAGCGGCTGGAGGAGTCCTGAGCACGGTACGCGTCGGGCTGCGCTTCGACGCCGGCCCGCAGCGCGGCGTCGGCCACCTGATCCGGTGCCTCGCCCTCGGTGAGGAGTTCCTGGCCCGGGGCGCCCGGGTCGAGGTGTTCGGCTCGATCGAACGGGTCGGCTGGGCCAGCGCCCAGCTCACCGCGCGGGGCATCACCGTGCACCCCGGGCCGGACACCCCGCAGGAGTTGGTGGCGACCGCCCGCCGGCACGAGCTGGACGTCATGGTGCTCGACTCGTACGAGCTCGACCCGGCCGGCGCGGGGGCGCTGCGCGCGGCCGGCGTGGTGACCCTCGCCGTCGTCGACGGCGACAGCCGGGGCCAGGACGCCGACCTCTACCTGGACCAGAACTTCGGCGCGGACACGGTCGCGCCGCCCGAGCGGCTGCTCGCCGGCACCCGCTACACGCTGCTGCGGGACTCGGTGGTGGCCACCCGGCCGACCGCGCCCCGGCCGGCGACGCCGGTGGGCCGGCCCCGGGTGCTCGCCTTCTTCGGCGGTACCGACGCGGTGGGCGCCGCCCCGGTGCTGACCCGGGTGCTGCTCTCCACCGGTCACCCGATGGACCTGACCGTGGTGGTGGGCCGCCCGGAGATCGAGGCGGAGCTGGAGACGGTCTCCCCCGGCCGGGGTCAGGCCCTGCACCTGGTGCCGCCGACCGACGGTCTGCCCGCGCTGATCGGCGCGGCGGATCTGGTGGTCAGCGCCGCCGGCACGTCGACGTGGGAGCTGTGCTGCCTGGGCGCGCCGGCCGCGCTGGTCTGCGTGGTGGACAACCAGCGGGAGTCGTACCACCGGGTGGTGGCGCACGGCCTGGTCGCCGGCCTGGGCGAGCTGCCCGAGCTGGTCGGCACGGGGCTGGCCGGACGGACGGCCCGGGCGACCGCCGCGCGGACCCTGCACGACCTGCTCAGCTCCCCGGAGGCCCGCGCGGCGCTCTCCGCGCGGGCCTGGGAGACGGTGGACGGGCGGGGCCGGGCCCGGGTGGCCGACGCCGTCCTCGGCGCGGTCCACGAGCGTCGTACGCCTGTACTAAACCCCTGATAGGGTGGGCGGCATGACGCAGGCCGCCTACCAGCCGTCGATGCTCGACCTCGCCGACGCCGGTCCGTCCCTCGGCCCGCTGCCGGGCGGGCTGCGGCGGCACTTGCTCAGCCGGGGAGCCTGGGTCGACCATCTTCCCGGCTGGGTGCAGGGCTCCGACGCGGTGCTCGACACCCTGCTGGCCGAGGTGCCCTGGCGCGCCGAGCGCCGCACCATGTACGACACCGAGGTCGACGTCCCCCGCCTGCTCTGCTGGTACGCGGGCGGGCGGCCGCTGCCGCATCCGGTGCTCACCGAGGCGCGGGCGACGCTGACCCGGCACTACGCCCCCGAACTGGGCGAGGACTTCGTGACCGCCGGCATGTGCCTCTACCGGGACGGCCGGGACAGCGTCGCTTGGCACGGCGACACCCAGGGCCGCTCGGCGCACACCGACACGATGGTCGCGATCGTCTCGTTCGGCTCGCCCCGGCAGTTGCTGCTGCGCCCGCGCGGCGGTGGCGACAGCCGGCGGTTCGCGCTGGGTCACGGCGACCTGGTCGTCATGGGCGGCTCCTGCCAGCGCACCTGGGAGCACGCCGTCCCGAAGACCGCCCGACCGGTCGGCCCCCGGGTCAGCGTCCAGTTCCGCCCCGCCGGCGTCGCCTGACCCCACCGGGAGCAGCCCGGCGAGGTGGGCTCACCGAACCCCCTCAGAGCAGCCCGGCGAGCCGGTAGAGGACGAGGGAGCCGGCGACCGCGACGTTGAGGCTGAGGCCGTGGCCGACCATCGGGATCTCCACGGCCGCGTCGAGGGCGTCCAGGGCGTCCGGTGGGATGCCGGTCGCCTCGTGGCCGAGCACCACCACCGTGCGCCGTCGGGCGGCGGGCAGGTCGCCGAGGCGGATCGCCTCGTCGGCCAGTTCCACGCCGAGAATCCGGGCACCGGCGGCCCGTTCGGCGGCGAGCCAGCGCAGCGGGCTGCCGACCCGGTGCACGCAGGTGGGCCGGCGCAGCGTGTTGCCCCGGGCCAGGGCCTCGTCGACCCAGCCGAACGGCGGCACGGCCAGGCAGGCGCCGACGGCGTCGCAGGTACGCAGCAGGGTGCCCAGGTTGGCACCGTGCATCGGCCAGAGCGGGGCGGCGATCAGGTGACCCCAGCAGCGGTGGGCGTGAGTCCGGCGGGCAGCGCGTAGCTCCTGGCGCGGGCGGACCCGGATGGCGGGGCTCACGCCGTGCCGGCGGCTCCGCCGGGGAAGAATTCGATCATGAGAAGGGGTGCTTCGCGGCGCACCCGGGCCATCGACGGGGACGAACCGCTCGATCGTAGACCGGCCGGGCGTGCCGAGCCACCCGCCAGCCATGCTAGAAACAACTCCCAGGGTCGACCACGCCCCCGTCACCTGACGACGCGAAGGGCACCCCATGACCCAGTCCCCCACCTCCCGCCGCTCGCCGTGGACCGTGCACGGCGACGGCCGCTCGGTCACCCCGGGCGACGTGGTGCACCCCGGCGAGCGGCTCTCCTGGCCCCGTACGGTCGGTGTCGGCGTGCAGCACGTGGTGGCGATGTTCGGCGCCACCTTCACGGTGCCGCTGATCACCGGATTCCCGCCGGCCACCACGCTCTTCTTCTCCGGGCTCGGCACCCTGCTGTTCCTGCTGATCACCCGGAACCGGCTGCCGTCGTACCTGGGCTCGTCGTTCGCGTTCATCGCGCCGGTGCTGGCCGCGAAGGCGGGCGGCGACATCGGACCGGCGCTGGGCGGCATCGTCGTGGCCGGCGTCGCGCTCGCCCTGGTCGGGGTGGTGGTGCAGCTCGCCGGGTCGCGCTGGATCGACGCGTTGATGCCACCGGTGGTGACCGGCGCGATCGTCGCGCTGATCGGCCTCAACCTGGCCCCGGTGGCCTGGGACGGCGGTGGCAGCGGCACCGGCGTCAAGGCGCAGCCGCTCATCGCGGTGGTCACCCTCGCCGCGATCCTCCTCGCCACGGTCGCGTTCCGGGGCTTCCTGGCGCGACTGTCCATCCTGCTCGGCGTGGTGGTGGGGTGGCTGCTCGCCGCCCTGCTCGGCCAGCTCGACCCGAAGGCGGTGGACGGGCTGCGCGACGCCGCCTGGGTGGGCCTGCCGCAGTTCCACGCGCCGAGCTTCAGCCTGCGCGCGGTGGTGCTGGTGATCCCGGTGATCCTCGTACTGGTCGCCGAGAACGCCGGGCACGTCAAGGCGGTCGCCGCGATGACCGGCCGCAACCTGGACCGGGACATGGGCCGGGCGTTCCTCGGCGACGGGCTGGCCACCGTACTCGCCGGCTCCGGCGGCGGCTCCGGCACCACCACCTACGCGGAGAACATCGGCGTGATGGCGGCGACCCGGGTCTACTCGACCGCCGCGTACTGGGTGGCCGGGCTGGCGGCGGTGCTGCTCGGGCTGAGCCCGAAGTTCGGCGCGCTGATCCTGACCGTGCCGGCGGGGGTGCTGGGCGGGGCGACCACCGCGCTCTACGGCCTGATCGCCATCCTCGGCGCGCGGATCTGGATCGAGAGCCGGGTGGACTTCCACGACCCGGTGAACCTGATGACCGCCGCCGTCGCGGTGATCGTCGGCGCCGCCAACTACACCCTGACCGTCGGTGACCTCTCCTTCAACGGCATCGCCCTGGGCACCGCCGCCGCCCTGCTGATCTACCACGGCATGCGCCTGGTCGCCCGCCTCCGCGGCACCACCCCAGCCACCCGGCCCGCCCCCGAGCCGGAACTCTGAAGGGCCCCACCCATCCCTGCATGATTCGGCGCAGGGGGCTGGACGGAACGGAAAGGGGCCCGGGGCGTCAGCCCCGGGCCCTCCGCCGTGTCAGGGTCAGTCGCGTTCGATGAGGTGGCCGACCACCGTGGGGCCGAGCATCACGGCGAAGCCGCTGCCGTCCCGGCGCGGGTCGGCCGGGGGCAGCTCCACCGGGTCGCCGGTCGCCGTCGCGCCGACCGGGCGGGCCCCGATCCACGCCACCACCAGATCCGTCTCCCCCTTGAGGAACCGCTGCGCGCGCACGCCGCCGGTCGCCCTCCCCTTCGCCGGGTACGACCCGAACGGTGTCACCTTGACCGTCGCGCCGGTCGAGGTGACCACCATCGGCTCACCGTGCCCCGGGTCGTCGGTGCGGATCGCGCCGAAGAAGACCACCCGCGCACCGGCCGGCAGGTTGACCCCCGCCATGCCGCCGCCCTTGAGCCCCTGCGGGCGGACCACCGACGCGGCGAACCGCAGCAGCGACGCCTCGTTCGTGACGAAGGCCAGCGCCTCGGCGCCGTCGGTGAGCCAGGTCGCCCCGACCACCTCGTCGCCCTCGCGCAGGCCGATCACCTCGAACTCGTCGGAGCGGACCGGCCACTCCGGCGCGCAGACCTTGACCACGCCCTGCCGGGTACCGAGGGCCAGGCCCGGTGAGCCCGGCCCGATCGGGCCCAGCGGGGCCAGGCCGACCACCCGCTCGCCGGGCTCCAGCGGCACCAGCTCGGCGGCGGCCATGCCCCCGCGCAGGGAGACCGTGCCGGCCTGCTCGGGCAGCACCGGCAGCGGCAGCACGTCGACCTTGAAGGCCCGCCCGGCGCTGGTCACCAGGAGCACCCGGCCACGGGCCGTGGTGTGCACGACGGCCCGTACCGTGTCGTGCTTGACCCGGCCGTTGCGCCGGCGCCCCTCGGCGGCCTCCTCCGACTCGGCCGCGGTCCGGGCGACCAGCCCGGTCGCGGAGAGGATCACCTGGCACGGGTCGTCGGCCACCTCCAGCGGGCCGGCCGGCACGGACGCCGCCAGCACCTCCTTGAGGTCACCGTCGACCAGGGTGGTGCGGCGCGGGGTGCCGAACTGCTTCACCACCGCGGCCAGTTCGTCCGAGACGACCTTCTTGAGCACCTTGTCGTCGTCGAGGATCTTGGACAGCTCGGCGATCTCGCCGCGCAGCTTCTCCTGCTCGGCCTCCAGCTCGATCCGGTCGTACTTGGTGAGCCGGCGCAGCGGCGTGTCCAGGATGTAGGTGGCCTGGATCTCGGAGAGCTTGAACTGCCGCATCAGGCCGTCCTTGGCAGCCTGCGCGTCGTCGCTGGCCCGGATCAGCCGGACCACCTTGTCGATGTCGAGCAGGGCGATCAGCAGACCGTCGACCAGGTGCAGTCGCTCCTCGCGCTTGCGCCGGCGGTAGGAGCTGCGTCGGGTCACCACCTCGTACCGGTGGGCCAGGAAGACCTCCAGCAGCGCCTTCAGCCCGAGGGTGCGCGGCTGCCCGTCGACCAGGACCAGGTTGTTGACGCCGAAGGACTGCTCCAGCGGGGTGAGCCGGTAGAGGTCGGCGAGCAGCGCCTGCGGGTTGACCCCGACCTTGCACTCGATGACCAGCCGGGTGCCGCTCTCCCGGTCGGTGAGGTCCTTGACGTCGGCGATGCCGGTGAGCCGCTTGGTCTTGGTGACCTCGTTGGTGATGGCGGCGATGACCTTCTCCGCGCCGACGCCGTACGGCAGCTCGACGACGGTGATCGCCTGCCGGCCCCGGCTGCCCTCAAGGGGACCGATCTCCACCTTGCCGCGCATCCGCACCACGCCGCGCCCGGTCTCGTACGCCCGGCGCACCTCGTCCAGGCCGAGCAGCAGGCCGCCGGTGGGCAGGTCCGGGCCGGGGACGAACTCCATCAGCTTGTCGAGGTCGGCGTCCGGGTGGTTGATCAGCCAGCGGGCGGCGGAGACCACCTCGCCGAGGTTGTGCGGGATCATGTTGGTCGCCATCCCGACCGCGATCCCGGACGCGCCGTTGACCAGCAGGTTGGGGAAGGCGGCGGGGAGCACGGTCGGCTGGGTGAGCGAGCCGTCGTAGTTGGGCTCGACGTCGACGGTGTCCTCGCCCAGCTCGCCGACGAGCAGCATCGCCTCGCGGGAGAGCCGCGCCTCGGTGTAGCGGGCGGCGGCGGGACCGTCGTCCGGGGAGCCGAAGTTGCCGTGCCCGTCGATCAGCGGCGCGTTGAGCGAGAAGTCCTGGGCGAGCCGGACCATCGCGTCGTAGATCGCGGTGTCGCCGTGCGGGTGGTACTTGCCCATCACGTCGCCGACCACCCGGGCCGACTTGACGTGCCCGCGGTCGGGGCGGTGGCCGGCCTCGTGCATCGACCAGAGGATGCGGCGGTGCACCGGCTTGAGGCCGTCGCGCGCGTCGGGCAGGGCGCGGGAGTGGATGACCGAGAACGCGTACTCCAGGTAGGAGTCGGAGACCTCGGTGACCAGCGGGTTGTCGAAGACCCGCGCGCCGGCCTGGTCGAAGGCGGAGAAGTCCACCTTGGCGCGGTCGTCCCTACGGCGTGCCATCGTTCACGTTCCCTTCGGGGCGCGGGGCCAGCGTGCTCATGCGTCGATCGCGTCGCGGTCGACCCGGTCCGAGGAGTCGATCAGCCAGTTGCGGCGTGGCTCGACCTTCTCGCCCATCAGCAGTTCGAGGATCCGCTCGGCGGCGTCGACGTCGTCGAGGGTGATCCGGCGGACGGCCCGGGTGGCGGGGTTCATCGTGGTCTCCCACAGCTCCTCGGCGTCCATCTCACCGAGACCCTTGAACCGCGGGATCGGGGTGACGATCTGCTTGCCGGCCTTCTCCAGCTTGCGGACCGTCGCCTCCATCTCCGCCTGGGTGTAGGTGTAGATGGTCTGCGGGTTGCGCCCCTTGGTGGTGATCTTGTGCAGGGGCGGCATCGCGGCGAAGAGCCGGCCCGCCTCGATCAGCGGCCGCATGTAGCGGGCGAAGAGCGTGATCAGCAGGGTCCGGATGTGGGCGCCGTCCACGTCGGCGTCCGCCATGATGAGGACCCGGCCGTACCGCAGCGCCGACAGGTCGAAGGTGCGCCCCGAGCCGGCGCCGAGCACCTGCACGATCGCCGCGCACTCGGCGTTGTCCAGCACCTGCTGGAGATTGGCCTTCTGCACGTTGAGGATCTTGCCGCGGATCGGCAGCAGCGCCTGGTATTCCGAGGAGCGGGCCAGCCGACCGGTGCCGAGGGCGCTGTCGCCCTCGACGATGAACAGCTCGCTGCGATCGATGCCGGCGGCGCGGCAGTCGACCAGCTTGGCCGGCATCGACGCGCCCTCGAGGGCGGTCTTGCGGCGGGCCGCGTCCTTCTGCTGCTTCTGGGTCAGCCGGACCCGGGCCGCGTCAACGATCTTCTGGAGCACGGTGCGCGCCTCGGCCTTGGTGCGCCGGTCCTCCAGCCACGCCTTGACGTGCTGCTCCACCTGGCCCTGGATCACCTTGGTGATGCCGGCGGTGGAGAGCTCGTCCTTGGTCTGCGAGGTGAACTGCGGCTCGGGGATCCGCACGTGCACCACGGCCGTCATGCCCTCCAGGACGTCGTCCAGGGTGGGCGGATCCTCCTTGGCCTTGAGCAGGCCCCGGGTGTTGCGGACGGCGTCGGCGAGGGTGCGGACCAGGGCCCGCTCGAAGCCCTTGCGGTGGGTGCCGCCGTGGGCGTTGCGAATGGTGTTGGTGAAGCACTCGACGGTGCGCTCGTAGCCGGTGCCCCAGCGCAGCGCGACCTCGACCTCGGCCCGGCGCTGCACGTTGGACTGCATCACGCCGTTGGCGTCGGCGGCGTTCTCCCGGTAGGTCCCCTCGCCGGTGACCAGCAGGGTGCCGGAGACCGGCCGGTCGCCCGCCGGGGCGAGGAACTCCACCATGTCGGCGAGGCCGTTGGGGAAGTGGAACCGCTCCTCGGTGGGCTCCTCGCCGGTCTCGTCGCGCAGCCGGTAATCCACGCCCGGCACCAGGAAGGCGGTGTTACGCAGCTTCATCCGCACGGCGTCGACGTCCAGCGTCGCGCCGGTCTCGAAGTAGCGGGCGTCGTGCCAGTAGCGGATCGAGGTGCCGGTGCGCTGGCCGCGCTTCATCGCGCCGACGATCTGGAGGCCGGGGCCGGCGGTGAAGGGGGCCTCCGGGCCGTCGCCGTCGAAGATCCCGGGTACGCCGTGCCGGAACGACATCGCGTGGACCTTGCCGGCGCGGCGGACCGTGACGTCGAACCGGCGGGAGAGCGCGTTGACCGCCGAGGCGCCGACGCCGTGCAGGCCGCCGGAGGTCTTGTAGCCGGAGCCGCCGAACTTGCCGCCGGCGTGCAGCCGGGTGAGCACCAGCTCGACCCCGGAGATGCCGGACTTGGCGTGCACGTCGGTGGGGATGCCGCGGCCGTCGTCGTCGACCTGCACCGAACCGTCGGCGTGCAGCATCACCTCGACCTTGCGGGCGTGACCCGCGACACCCTCGTCGGTGGCGTTGTCGAGGATCTCGTTGACGAGGTGACCCACGCCACGGCTGTCGGTGGAGCCGATGTACATGCCAGGACGTTTGCGGACGGCGTCCAGGCCCTCCAGGTGCGTGAGGTCGTCGGCCCCGTAAAGGGTCTCAGGCTGTGCGGTCAACTGGACGTACTCCCCGGTCTCGGCGGTGTGGTGCCGCTCACCGTCTTGATTCACCCTGACTCGATCTCCACGCGCGGCGCGCCGCAGCGAGCCTAGCCGGACGCCCCGACACAACGGCGGAGCCCCGCGCGACCCGCCGTGCGCGGGCCGCCGGTCGTGAGCCACGAGAGGCGCAACGACGGCGGAGGGCGGCGTCTTCCCGGCCGTGGCATCGACGCCCCGGCCGTGGCCCGGGGGCGTTTCCGGCCTTCAACGATCATGTTATGACCCATTGACGTCCGTCGTGCCCAGGTGATCTGATCGCGTTCTCGGAGGATCTTTCACATTTCGATGGACAGATGGGGGACGCCATGTCCAGGTTCCGTCGTTCCGCCCTCGCGGCGGCGCTCGCCGTCACCGCCGCCGCCCTCTCCGCCGCCGTCGCCCCGGCCGCCCCGGCCGCGGCGGCCCTGCCCACCGCGGCGGTCGCGCTCGGGGACAGCTTCATCAGCGGGGAGGGCGCCGGGGCGTACTCGCCGGTGGTCGACCTGAACGGGGTGCCGCAGGCCTTCCCCGGCTGGTCCGCGCCGAACGCCAACGCGTACTTCTGCCACCGCTCGCCGAACGCCTCGCTCTTCCAGGCGGAGCTGCCGGGCATCACCGACCGGTACAACCTGGCCTGCTCGGGCGGCCAGCCGTACGACATCGCGAACGCCTCGGCCAGCCGGACCAAGGGCCGGCAGGTGGCCGCCCAGCTAGACCAGCTCCGCGCCGTCGGGCAGACGCACGACATCGACCTGGTGCTGATCGGCCTCGGCTCCAACAACAGCTCGTTCACCTTCGGCAGCGTCGCGGAGAAGTGCGCCAACCGGTTCATCGCGGACGCGTGGACCGGCTGGTGGGAGTTCTGGGCGTACCTGGGTGGGCCGGTCGAGCAGGAGCCGTGCACCGACGCGGACCTGGCCACCGCCGCCCAGTTCAGCGCGGCGACCGCGGAGACCACCGCCGCCGTACACCAGATCCTCACCACCCTCGACCAGATCGACGCCGACGGCCAGCACCGGGTGGTCTTCCAGGACTACACCAACCCCCTGCCGCCGGAGCTGGCCTCGGTCTACTGGACCGAGGAAGACCGGGACGACACCCGGGACAAGTTCCGCGCCCTGGGCGCCGAGCGGTACGCGGCCGGCTGCCCGATCCACCGGGCCAGCCTCGCCCCCGGCCAGCGCTTCTCCCAGGGCCTGGGCACACTGGTCAGCTCGGCCCGCGGCACCCTCGCCGCCGAGTTCCCCGCCGCCGACCTGGTCTACCTCAACGTGCAGCGGGCCTTCGACGGGGCCCGGCTCTGCGAGTCGGCCGGCAGCCCGGCCAACGCGCTGGCCACCCCGATCCGACTCCAGGACGGCCCCTCCGGCGTCTTCGTCACCAGCCTCTCCGGCTACGACAAGCTGGACATCCAGCGGATCGCCGACACCTGCGGCACGTACTTCCAGACCTGCCAGGAGAGCTGGCACCCGAGCGCGGCCGGGCACCGGGTGCTCGGCCGGTGCCTGACCGGCGCGGCGGCCACCACCACCCGGGCGGTGTCCTGCGTACGGTCGCCGGACGGCACGGTGAACGTGGGCTGAGCCGCGACGCCGGCACCGCTCGGGCGCAGGAGCGGACCGAGCGGTGCCGGCGCCCCGGCGACGGCGGTGCGCCCTCAGGGGCGGATCGCCGAGCCGAGGACGTGCGGTGAGGCCGGCATCGGAACCCCGGTGGGCGGGAAGCGGAACCGGTCCAGGGCGACCACCTGGAAGCCGGCGGCGACGATCTCCGACACGGTGTCCCGGCCGGTGTGGCAGCCGCCGCAGAGCAGCGGCCAGCAGGTGGCGTCGGCCCAGCGCTGCGCCCGCCGCAGCCCCGGCGTGCCGGCCGCGACGTGCTCGTAGAAGCGCAGCTGCCCGCCGGGCCGCAGCACCCGGTACGCCTCGCGCAGCGCGACGCCCTGGTCGGCGACCGAGCAGAGCACCAGCGACAGCACCACCGCGTCGGCGCCGGCGTCGGCGACCGGCAGCGCCTCGGCGAGCCCGTCGGTGACCGTCACCGGCACCGGGGCGTGGCGCGCGGCGGCGAGCGCGTCGGTGCGCAGCCGGGGCTCCGGCTCGACCGCGAGCACCGCCTGCACCTCGGGCGGGTAGTGGGCGAACATCCGGCCGTTGCCGGCGCCGACCTCCACCACCCGACCGCGCAGGCCGGCGACCAGCCGGTGCCGGTGCGAGCCGACGCCGGCGCGGTCCATCGCCACGCTGGCCCGGGCGAAGATCCGGGCGAAGAGCGGGTGGGAGACCTGGGACGTGGTCATCAACGCTCCCGTCGACGGGGGGACGGCTTCCTCGCACGTTACCGGCCCAGGGCGAGCTGTCGGGGTCAGCTCCGGACCACGGGCCCGGCGATGGTGAGCAGGAGCGGGCCGGTGGGGCCGGCGTCGACCAGGTCGCCGAGGCGGACGTCGTCGAGGACGGCGAGGAAGGCCGCCTGGGCCCGGCGGAGCTGGACCCGCAGCCGGCAGCCGGCGCGCAGCGTGCAGCCGGACTCCTCGCAGGCGACGACCTCGCCCTCGCCCTCGAAGGCGCGCACCACCTCGCCCACGGTGACCTCCTCGGCGCCCTCGCCGAAGGCGACCCCGCCGGCCCGGCCCCGGATGGTGACCAGCACGCCGATCCGCTGCAATCGCTGCACCACCTTGGCGACGTGGCTGCGGGGCAGGTCCAGCCGCTCGGCCAGCTCGTCGACCGTGGTCCGGGTCGACGCGGTGGCGGTGAGCATGGCGATCCGCAGCGCCATGTCGGTGGACCGGTTGAGCTTCACGTACCGACCCTAGCCAGCGCGCCGGGGCGGGGACAGGGGCCGGGAGACCGTGACGTGGGCGACACCGGACCCGGGACTTTCGACCCTGAAGAGGACTCTCAAACTCCTGTTTAAGTGGCTCCCGTAGGCAACGCACTAGGAGGAACCGTGCTCTCGGAATCGTCAACCGCCG
Organism: Micromonospora sp. BS32; assembly: GCF_059089345.1. NCBI lineage: Bacteria > Bacillati > Actinomycetota > Actinomycetes > Micromonosporales > Micromonosporaceae > Micromonospora > Micromonospora sp. BS32. The sequence continues at coordinate 24,311 of NZ_JBSSHR010000032.1, read as the reverse complement.
TGGTGACCGCGACCCTGCCCGTCGTGCAGGCGCACGGGGAGGAGATCACCGGCCGGTTCTATCAGCGAATGTTCGCCGCCCACCCGGAGCTGCTCAACCTGTTCAACCGGGGCAACCAGGCCTCCGGTGCGCAGAAGGCCGCGCTGGCTTCCGCCGTCGTCGCGTACGCCGAGCACCTCACCGGCGAGAGCGCGGCGCCGTGGGGTCCGATCCTCGACCGGATCGCGCACAAGCACGCCTCCCTCGGCATCACCGCGACGCAGTACACGCTCGTCGGGCGGCACCTGATGGCTGCCATCGGCGAGGTGCTCGGTGACGCGGTGACCCCCGAGATCGCCGCCGCCTGGGACGAGGTCTACTGGCTGCTGGCCTGCGAACTCATCGCCCGGGAGGCCCGGCTCTACACCGAGGCCGGGGTCGCCGAGGGCGCGTCGGTCTGGCGGGAGTGGCGGGTCACCGAGGTCACCGTGGAGGCCACCGACGTGCGGTCGTACACCCTGGTCCCGGTCGACGCCGGGCCGGTGCCCACCTTCGTCCCCGGCCGGTACGTCTCGGTGGCCGTCGACCTCGACGGCGACCTCGGCCAACAGATCCGGCAGTACAGCCTCTCCGGCCGGCCCGGCGCCGACCACTGGCGGATCACCGTGAAGCGGGTCCGCGGCCTCGGCGGCGCCCCCGACGGCCTGGTCTCCACCTTCCTGCACGAGCGCGTCGCGGTCGGCGACACGCTCCGGCTCAGCCCGCCGTTCGGCGAGGTCGACGCGATCGCCGGCGACGGGCCGCTGCTGCTGGTCAGCGCCGGCATCGGGCTCACCCCGGCGATGGCCGCCCTGGAGTACCTGGCGGACACCACGCCGCAGCGGGAGATCGTGCTGGTGCACGCCGACCGGGACGGCGCGGCCCACGCGCACCGCGACGAACTGCCGCGGCTGCACGCCCGCCTGCCCCGCCTGCGCCTCAAGCTCTGGTACGAGGAGACCTCCGACGCCCCGGCCACCGTGCCGGCCGAGGTGACCCGGGGATGGGTCGACCCGGACCTCATCCCGCTCTCCCCCGACGCCCACGTCCACCTCTGCGGACCGCTGCCGTTCATGAACCAGGTCCGGGGCGGGCTGCTGCGCCGGGGCGTACCGGTGGAGCGGATCGCCTACGAGGTGTTCGGGCCGGGCATGCTGCGCGGCGCGTGACCCCGGCCGTCGGCGGAGAAGTCGATGATCTACAGGTTAGGAGGACAGGGCGGGGGTAGGGACCGTGCATGCGCGTCCTCGGTATCAATGCGATCTTCCATGATCCGGCCGCCGCCCTGGTGGTCGACGGACAGCTGGTGGCCGCCGCCGAAGAGGAACGGTTCAGCCGCCGCAAGCACGGCAAGCGCCCGGTCCCCTTCTCGGCCTGGGAGCTGCCCGAGCTCTCCGCCGCCTGGTGCCTGGCCCACGCCGGCGTCGACGTCGACAGCCTCGACGCCGTGGCGTACTCCTTCGACCCCGGCATGTGCCGGGACGCGGCCAGCCTCGGCCTGACCGACCCCTGGGACTGGCTGCGCGTCGACTACGCCGAGCGGGCCCCGCAGTTCCTCGCCGCCGCCCTGCCCGGCCTCGACCCGGAGAAGGTGCGCTTCGTGCCGCACCACGTGGCGCACGCCGCCTCGGCCGGGCTGGCCGCGCCGCCGGCCGGCGACGACACCGCCGTGCTGGTGCTCGACGGCCGGGGCGAGGTGGCCAGCCACCTGGCCGGCGTCTACCGGGGCGGAGAGCTGACCCCGCTCTACTCGCAGGAGCTGCCGCACTCGCTCGGCCTGCTCTACGAGGACCTCACCCGACACCTCGGCTTCATGCACTCCAGCGACGAGTACAAGGTGATGGCGCTGGCCTCGTACGGCCAGCCGAAGCACCTCGACCTGCTGCGTGAGCTGGTGACGGTCACCGACTCCGGCGGCTTCCACGTCGACCGGATCGACTGGGCGAGCATGGCCAAGGCGGCCGCACCGGGCGCCGAGCTGACCGCCGAGCACGCCGACCTGGCGTCCAGTGTGCAGGTCCGGCTGGAGGAGGTCATCCTCGACCTGGCCCGCTGGCTGCACGACGCCGCGGGCGGCCCGTCGACGCTGGCGATGGCCGGCGGGGTGGCGCTGAACTGTGTGGCCAACGCCCGGATCGCCGCCGAGGGGCCGTACCGCGACGTCTGGGTGCAGCCGGCCGCCGGCGACTCCGGCACGGCGCTCGGCGCCGCCCTGCACGTCGCCGGCACGCTCGGCGACCGGTCCGCCCCGATGACCGGCGCCGACCTGGGCCGCGGCTGGTCCGACGAGGAGCTGGAGGCGGAGCTGCGCCGGGCCGCCCTGCCGTACTTCCGGCCGGACTCGATCGCCGCCGAGGCGGCCCGGGTGCTGGCCGACAACGGCATCGTCGCCTGGTACCAGGGCCGCAGCGAGTACGGCCCGCGCGCGCTGGGCCACCGCTCGCTGCTGGCCCACCCCGGCGACCCGGCGACCACCGCCCGGATGAACGACGTCAAGGGGCGGGAGCAGTTCCGGCCGATCGCGCCGATGGTCCGCGCCGAACGCTTCGCCGACATCTTCGAGGGGGTCTTCCCCAGCCGGTACATGCTCTTCGTGCACCAGGTGAAGCCACAGTGGCGGGACCGGATCCCGGCGGTCACCCACGTCGACGGCACCGCCCGGGTGCAGACCGTGCACACCGACACCGAGCCGCTGGTCGCCGAGCTGCTGGCCGAGTTCGAGCGGCTCACCGGGCTGCCGGTGGTGGTGAACACCTCGCTGAACACCGCCGGCCGCCCGATGGTCGACACCCCGCGCGAGGCGATGGAGCTCTTCGGCTCGGCCCCGGTGGAGCTGCTAGCCCTCGGCCCGTTCGCGGTCCGCCGGAACGCGCTGGGCGGTGGCCGGTGATCAGCATCGTCGTGCCGACGCTCGGCCGGCCCAGCCTCACCGTGCTGCTCGACGCGCTCGCCCCGCAGCTCGCCGACCTGCCCGACGTGGAGCTGCTGCTGGTCGACGACCGGTGCGATGCGACCGGCGAGCTGGCCGTGCCGGGGACGCTGTCCGCGTACGCGAAGGTGCTGACCGGGCGCGGCGCGGGCCCGGCGGCGGCCCGCAACATCGGCTGGCGGGCCGCCCGGCAGCCGTGGGTGGTCTTTGTGGACGACGACGTCGTCCCGGCGCCGAACTGGGCCCGGCGGCTGCGCGACGACCTCGCGGTCAGCGACCGGGTCGGCGGGGTGCAGGGCGTGGTGGAGGTACCGCTGCCCGCCGACCGTCGACCGACCGACTGGGAACGCGGCACCGCCGGCCTCGCGGAGGGCGAGTGGATCACCGCGGACATGGCCTACCGGCGGGCGGCGCTGACCACGGTGGACGGCTTCGACGAGCGCTTTCCCCGGGCCTACCGGGAGGACGCCGAGCTGGCCCACCGGGTCCGTCGCGCCGGCTGGGAGTTGGTCCGTGGCCGTCGCACGGTGACCCATCCGGTCCGTCCCGAGGACCGCTGGGTCAGCCTGCGGGTGCAGCGCGGCAACGCCGACGACGCCCTGCTGCGCCGGCTGTACGGCCCACAGTGGCGGGTCGAGCTGCGGCTGCCGCCCGGCCGCCGGCCCCGGCACGTGGCGGTCACCGCCGCCGGTGCGCTGGCCCTGGTGGCGGGCGCGCTGCGGGCCGGCCGGCCGACCGGTGACGCGTCGCGCCGGGCGCTCGGCGTGCTGGCCACCGCCGGGGCGCTCGGCTGGCTGACCGGCACCGCGGAGTTCGCCCGGGCCCGGATCGCGCCCGGCCCGCGCACCCGCGACGAGGTGACGACCATGCTCGTCACCAGCGCCCTCATCCCACCGCTCGCGGTCACCCACTGGGTGCGCGGCTGGTGGCGCACCCGAGCGTCCGTGACGGACGGTCACCGCGCGGTGGCGGGAAGTTGATGTTTACTTCTCTTGCTCGGGGCAACTGCTTCGCCATGAACGGGGGTGCGTCGACCGGTCCTGCGCTCTTCGACGCGGTGCTGCTCGACCGGGACGGCACGCTGATCGAGGACGTGCCCTACAACGGCGACCCGGAGAAGGTCCGCCCGATGCCCGGCGCCCGCGAGGCGCTGCACCGGCTGCGCGCCGCGGGGCTGCGCCTCGGCGTGGTGACCAACCAGTCCGGCCTCGCCAAGGGGCTGTTCACCGCCGCGCAGATGCGGGCGGTGCACGCCCGGGTCGAGGAACTGCTCGGCCCCTTCGACACCTGGCAGATCTGCCCGCACGACGACGGCGACGGCTGCGCCTGCCGCAAGCCCGCCCCCGGCCTGGTGCACCGGGCCGCCGCCGCGCTCGGCACCACGCCCGCCCGCTGCGTGCTGGTCGGCGACATCGGCCGCGACGTCACCGCCGCGCTCGCCGCCGGCGCCACCGGCTTCCTGGTGCCCACCCCGGTCACCCGGCCGGAGGAGGTGGCCGCCGCCCCGCACGTCGCGCGGGACCTGCCGGCAGCGGTCGCGGAGATCCTCCGCCGACAGGCGGTGGTACGACCCACCGCCCCCCGCCCCGAGCGGGCCGGCACGGTGCTGGTGGTCCGCAGCGACTCCGCCGGCGACGTGCTGGTCACCGGCCCGGCCGTCCGGGCCGTCGCCGCCGGCGCCGAGCGGGTGGTGCTGCTGCACGGCCCGCGCGGACGCGCCGCCGCGGCCCTGCTGCCCGGCGTCGACGAGCTGATCGAGTGGCGGCTGCCCTGGATCGACGGCGACCCCGAGGCCGTCGACCCGGACGACATCCGCCGGCTCACCGACCGCCTCGCCGGGGTGCACGCCGACGAGGCCGTCGTCTTCACCTCCTTCCACCAGTCCCCGCTCCCGCTGGCCCTGCTGCTGCGGATGGCCGGGGTGCGCCGGATCAGCGCGATCAGCGACGACTACCCCGGTTCCCTGCTCGACGTCCGGCACCGGGTGCCGGTCGGCGTGCCCGAGCCGGAGCGGGCGCTCTCCCTGGCCGCCGCCGCCGGATTCGGGCTGCCGGCGGGAGACGACCCGGTGCTGCGGCTGCGCGCCGACCTGCCGGCCGTCCCGCCGCCCGCCGACCCCGGCTACGTGGTGGTGCACCCCGGCGCTTCGGTGCCCGCCCGGGCCTGCCCACCTGAGCGGTGCGCCGAGATCGTCGCCGCGCTTACCGCCGCCGGCTATCGGGTACTGGTCACCGGGGGATCGGCCGAGACCGCGCTGACCTCCCGGGTGGCCGCAGCCGGCGGCACCGACCTCGGCGGGCGGACGGACCTCGCCGGACTGGCCGGGGTGCTCGCCGGGGCGCGCTGCGTGGTGGTGGGCAACACCGGCCCGGCCCACCTCGCCGCCGCCGTCGGCACCCCGGTCATCAGCCTCTTCGCGCCCACCGTCCCGTTCGGACAGTGGGGGCCCTACCGGGTGCCGACCGTCCGCCTCGGCGATGCCGAGGCGCCCTGCCGCGACACCCGCGCCGCCGTCTGCCCCGTCCCCGGACACCCCTGCCTCACCGCCGGGATCGACCCGACCCAGGTGGTCGAGGCGGTCCGGCTGCTCTCCCCCACCCCACCGCAAAGCTGAAGGAGGGTCATGAACATCCTGCTCTGGCACGTGCACGGGTCCTGGACCACGTCCTTCGTGCACGGTCCGCACCGCTACCTGGTCCCGGTCACCCCCGACCGCGGCCCGTACGGGCTGGGCCGGGCCCGCACCTACCCGTGGCCGGACAGCGCGGTCGAGGTGACCCCCGAGGAACTGGCCGACGCCGAGGTGGACCTGGTCGTCCTGCAACGCCCCGAGGAACTGGAGCTGGCCGAGCGGTGGCTGCGCCGCCGTCCGGGCCGCGACCTGCCGGCGATCTACGTGGAGCACAACACCCCCAAGGGCGACGTGCCGAACACCCGCCACCCGATGGCCGACCGGGACGACCTGCTGCTCACCCACGTCACCCACTTCAACGACCTGTTCTGGGACAACGGCGCCACCCGCACCGCCGTGGTCGAGCACGGGGTGGTCCCGCCGGCCGTGGAGTGGACCGGTGAGCTGGACCGGCTCGCCGTGGTGACGAACGAACCGATCCGCCGGTGGCGGGTCACCGGCACCGACCTGATGCCCCGCTTCGCCGACGTCGCCCCGCTGGACGTCTTCGGGATGGGGGTGACCGGGCTGGCCGACCGGCTCGGCCTGCCCGGCGAGCGGGTGACCAGCCACGACGACCTGCCCCAGGACGTCATGCACACCGAGGTGGCCCGCCGGCGGGCGTACCTGCACCTGTGCCGGTGGACCTCGCTCGGGCTGAGCCTGATCGAGGCCATGACGATCGGCATGCCGGTCGTCGCGCTGGCCACCACCGAAGCCGTCGACGCGGTGCCGCCCGACGCCGGGGTGCTCTCCACCCGGGTCGACACGCTGGTCGAGGCGGCCCGCTGGCTGGCCGAGGACCGCGACGCCGCGTACCGGCTGGGCGCGCGGGCGCGGGAGGTGACGAAGGAACGCTTCGGGCTCGACCGGTTCCTTGCCGACTGGGACCGGATCCTTGAGGAGGAAACATGCGCATCGCGATGATCTCGGAGCACGCCAGCCCCCTCGCCGTCCTCGGCGAGGAGGACGCCGGCGGGCAGAACACCCACGTCGCGGAGCTGGCGGCGGCACTGGTCGGCGAGGGGCACGACGTGCGGGTCTACACCCGCCGCGACGCCGCCGAGCTGCCGGACGTGGTGTCCGCCTCCGCGGGGTACCAGGTGCGGCACGTGCCGGCCGGCCCCGCGTCGCGGGTGCCGAAGGACGACCTGCTGCCGCACATGGGCGAGTTCGGGCGGTGGCTGGCCGAGCAGTGGGGTCGCGGCGACTGGCGCCCCGACGTGGCGCACGCCCACTTCTGGATGAGCGGGTTGGCCGCCCTGCACGCGGGGCGGCGCACCAACACCCCGGTGGTGCTGACGTATCACGCCCTCGGCGCGGTCAAGCGGCGTCACCAGGGTGCCCGGGACACCAGCCCGCCGGGCCGGATCGGCTACGAGCGGGCGCTCGGCCGGGCCGCCGACCGGGTGATCGTGCAGTGCCAGGACGAGATCGGCGAGCTGGTCCGGCTCGGGGTGCCGCGGTCGAAGATGGCGCTGGTCCCGTCCGGGGTCAACGAGCGGATGTTCCGCCCGGAGGGGCCGGTCGCGCCGCGCGACCCGGCCCGTAAGCGGATCCTCACCGTCGGCCGGATGGTGGAGCGCAAGGGCTTCCAGGAGGTCGTCCGCGCGCTGCCCGCCGTGCCGGACGCGGAGTGCGTGGTGGTCGGCGGGCCGTCGGCCGAGCTGCTGCCGGCCGACGCGTTCGCCCGCCGGCTGCGGGCGCTCGCCGAGTCGTGCGGGGTGGCCGACCGGGTCAAGCTGGTCGGCGCGGTGCCCCGGGAGGAGATGGCCGCCTGGTACCGCTCCGCCGACGTGCTGGTCGCCGCGCCCTGGTACGAGCCGTTCGGGCTGACCCCGCTGGAGGGGATGGCCTGCGGCGTGCCGGTGATCGGCACGAACGTGGGAGGCATCGCCGACACCGTCGTCGAAGGGCTGACCGGGGACCTGGTGCCGCCGCGCGACCCGCGCGCGCTGGGCGTCGCGATCCGCCGGCTGCTCGCCGACAACGTGCGCCGCTTCGCGTACGCCACGGCGGCGCTGGACCGGATCCGCAGCCGGTACTCCTGGAAGCGCTGCGCCGAACAGTTGAGCGCGGTCTACACGGCGGTCAGCACGGTCGGACGCGTCGTACCGGCGGTGGCCTGATGAACGCTGGCATGTCCACCCTCGACAGCCACCTGGCCGGGCTGGCCGCCGCGCTGCTGCCATACCGGCGGGCCGCCGAGCGGCTGGCCGACTGGGGCACCGAGCTGGCCTGGTCGCTGGCCAACGGCGGCCGGCTGCTGGCGGCGGGCAACGGGGGCAGCGCTGCCGAGGCCCAGCACCTCACCGCGGAGCTGGTCGGCAAGCTGCGTGACGACCGGGAGCCGCTGTCCGCGATCGCCCTGCACGCGGAGACCTCGGCGCTGACCGCGATCGGCAACGACTACGGCTACGAGGAGGTCTTCGCCCGACAGGTCCGCGCGCACGGCCGGGAGCACGACGTGCTGCTGCTGATGTCGACCAGCGGCAGCAGCCCGAACCTGCTGCGGGCGGTGGAGGCCGCCCGGGAGGCCGGGGTGCGCTGCTGGGCGTTCACCGGCCCGGCGCCGAACCCGCTGGCCGAGGTCTGTGACGACGCGCTGGCGGTGCCCTCGCCGGACAGCCAGGTGGTGCAGGAGCTGCACCTGGTCTCGCTGCACCTGCTCTGCGAGTACGTCGACGAGGCGCTGCCGCTGGTCCGCCAGCTGCCGCGGGCGTCGGCGCCGCGCCCGCGCGGCGCCGACGTGTCCCGTCGGCTGACCGCCGGGGCGGACGACCGGGCCCTGGCGGTCGCCGTGAACGGCTACCCGCTGGGCGGCCACGGCCTCGCCGGGCACGGCGCCAACGGACACGGCCCGAACGGACACGCCACCAACGGAACCGGCGGCAACGGGCACGCCGCCAACGGGCACGGGCCGGGCCGGCGGGGGTGTCCGTCGTGAGCGGGCCGCTGGTGGTCGTCGGCGACGCGCTGCTCGACCGGGACGTGCTCGGCACCGTCAACCGGATCTGCCCGGACGCGCCGGTGCCGGTGCTCGACGAGCGGTCGGCGACCGACCGGCCGGGCGGCGCCGGGTTGGCCGCCCTGCTCGCCGCCGCCCAGGGCACCGAGGTGGCCCTGGTGACCGCCCTCGCCGACGACACGGCCGGCGCCCGGATCGCCGAGCTGCTGACCAACGCGGGAGTCCGCCTCTACCCGCTGCGACTGCCCGGGGCGACGCCGGAAAAGATCCGGCTGCGCGCCGGCGGGCAGACCCTGCTGCGGCTGGACCGCGGCGGCGACCCGCAGGCCCCCGGCGAGCCGCCGGAGGCGGCGCTGGAGGTACTCGCCTCGGCCGGCGCCATCCTGGTCAGTGACTACGGCCGGGGGCTGCTCCGGCAGTCGGCGCTGCGGGCCGCGCTGGCCGACGCGACCGCGCCGGTGGTCTGGGATCCGCACCCGTTGGGGCCGGCGGCCGTGCCCGGTGCCCGGCTGACCACGCCGAACCTCGCCGAGCTGCGTCAGCTCACCGGCGACGCCGGCGCCGGAACGGCACTGTCCACCGCCACCCGGGCGGGGCACGAGCTGCGCCAGCGGTGGCGGGTCGGCGCGGTCGCAGTGACCATGGGCCCGGACGGTGCGGTGCTCTGCCACTCCGGCAGCACTCCGCTGGTGGTGCCGCCGCCGTCCGACGTGACGCACGTCGAGGACACCTGCGGCGCCGGGGACCGGTTCGCCGCCACCGCCGCCACCGCGCTGGCCGCCGGCGCGGTCACCTCCGAGGCGGTGCAGGAGGCGGTCGCCGCCGCGTCGGCGTACGTGGCCGCCGGCGGGGCCGCCGGGCTGGCCCGGGCCGACCACGAGCCGGCCCGGTCGCGCCGCCCGGCCTCCGCCGTCGAAGACCTCGTCGCCCGGGTACGCGCCGACGGCGGCACCGTGGTCGCCACCGGCGGCTGCTTCGACATCCTGCACGCCGGGCACCTCGCCACCCTCCAGGCGGCCCGCCGGCTCGGGGACTGCCTGGTGGTCTGCCTCAACTCCGACCGCAGCGTGCGCGCCCTCAAGGGGCCGCAGCGCCCCGTCAACGGCGAGGCGGACCGGGCCCGGCTGCTGGCGGGGCTGGACTGCGTGGACGCGGTGGTGGTCTTCGACGAGCCCACCCCGGCGACCGCGCTGGCCCGGCTGCGCCCCGACGTCTGGGTCAAGGGGGGCGACTACGCCGGCGACGGCGCCCCCGAGCTGCCCGAGGCCGAGCTGGTACGCGGCTGGGGCGGCCGGGTGGTGACCGTCCCGTACCTGGCGGGCCGGTCCACCACCGCCACGATCACCGCCGCGCGGTCGCGCGGCGCACGACTGGTCAAGGGAGCGAGATGAGCAGGGACCTGAACGGATCAGCGGTACTCGTCACGGGCGGGTCGAGCGGGCTCGGCGCGGCGGTGGTGACCGCGGTGACCAAGGCCGGCGGGCGGCCGTACGTGCTGGACCGGCAGGCGCCGGCCGACGGGGTGCCGTGGGTCGAGTGCGATCTGGCCGACACCCGGGCCGCCGAGGAGGCCACCCGGCGGATCGCCGAGCAGGCGGGCGGGCTGGACGGCCTGGTCACCGCCGCCGGCATGGACGTGCCGGGGAAGCTGGCCGACGTACCCGGGGAGACCTGGGACCGGATCGTCGGGATCAACCTGCTCGGCACGGCCGCGGTGATCCGGGCGGCGCTGCCCGAGCTGGAGCGGTCGCACGGCACGGTGGTGACCGTGGCGTCCACGCTGGGCATCAAGGCGGTCAGTGACGCCACCGCGTACTGCGCGGCGAAGTTCGGGGTGGTCGGCTTCACCCGGGCGCTCGCCGCCGAGCTGGCCGGGCAGGTCGGGGTGACCCTGCTGATCCCGGGCGGCATGCGCACCGCCTTCTTCGACGACCGCGACGCGCAGTACAAGCCGGGGCCGGATGCGATCCTCAACGACCCGGCCGACACCGCCGCCGCGGTCATGTTCGCGCTGTCGCAGCCGGCCGGGTGCGCCGTCCGCGAGCTGGTGGTCTGCGCCGAGCAGGAGTCGTCGTACCCGTGATCCTGGTGCTCCGGGCGCTCGGCGTCGGCGACCTCGCGACCGGGGTGCCGGCGCTGCGCGCGTTGCGGGCCGCGTACCCCGGCGAGGAGCTGGCGCTGGTCGCGCCGCGCTGGCTGAGGCCGCTGGTCGACCTGGTCGGCGGCGTCGACCGGCTGGTCGAGGCGGACGGGCTGGGCCACCTGGGGTGGTCCGGCCCGCTGCCGGAACTGGCGGTCAACCTGCACGGGCGGGGCCCGCAGTCGCACCGGATGCTGGCCGGCGTACGGCCGGGCCGGCTGCTCGCCTTCGCCAACGCCGAGGCCGGCCACCACGACGGGCCGGACTGGTTCGCCGAGGAGCACGAGATCGACCGGTGGTGCCGGCTGCTGTCCTGGTACGGCATCCCCGCCGACCGCACCGATCTGGCGCTGCGCCGCCCGGTTCCGGGCCGGCTGCCGACCGGGGTGAGCATCGTGCACCCGGGGGCGAAGGCGGCCCAGCGGCGCTGGCCACCGGCCCGCTTCGCCCAGGTGGCCCGGGAGCTGACCGCCCGCGGCCACCGGGTGGTGGTCACCGGCAGCGCGGGCGAGCGGAGCATCGCCGAGCAGGTCCGCGTCCTGGCCGGGCTGCCGGCCGACGCGGTGCTGGCCGGGCGGACCGACCTCGGCGAGCTGGCCGCGCTGGTCGCGCACGCCCGCCTGCTGATCAGCGGCGACACCGGGATCGGGCATCTCGCCACCGGGTACGGCACCCCGTCCGTGCTGCTCTTCGGCCCGGTGCCGCCGGCTCAGTGGGGGCCGCCGCCGGACCGGCCCTGGCACCAGGCGCTCTGGGTGGGGCAGCGCCGGCCGGTCGACGACGCAAGCGTGCATCCAGCGCTGGCCGCGCTGGACGTGCCGGCGGTACTGGCCGCGGTGCAGCGGGTGGAGCGCGGCGCGGCGGCCCGGCCCACCCCCTTGGCTACCCGCCGGTAGGTTCCGGCCGTAGGCTGGGGCGGTGAGCGGGGAAATCGAGTACATCCAGGAGTTCGTCGACGTCGACGGGGCACGCATCGGGGTGCAGGTGTACCCCGAGCCCGACGGCCCGGCCGGCGCGCCGGTGGTGGTGATCTGGCCGGCGATGGGGGTGCGGGCCCGCTACTACCGTCCGTTCGCCGCCGCGCTGCGCGACGCCGGCCTCGCCGTGGTCGTCGCCGACCTGCGCGGCACCGGCGCCAGCACTCCCCCGCCCTCGCGCGCCTGCCGGTACGGCTACGCCGAGCTGGCCGCCGACGTCGGCGCGGTCCTCGACGCGCTGAAGCCCCGGCTGGACGGGCGGACCCGGCTGCTGCTCGGGCACTCCCTCGGCGGGCAGGCGGCCCTGCTGCACCTGGCGGTGCACGGCACCGACGCGGTCGACGGGCTCGCCCTGCTCGCGGTCGGCGTGCCGTACTGGCGGGGCTACCCGGGCGCCCGGGGCTACGGCGTGCTGCCGTACACCCAGGGGATCGCGGCGGTCGCCCGGGCGCTCGGCGTCTGGCCGGGCTGGGGTTTCGGCGGCCGGCAGGCCCGCGGGGTGATCCGGGACTGGGCGTACACCGCCCGGACCGGCCGGTTCCCGGTGCTGGACGGGGTGGACGCCGAGGCCGCCGTGCGCCGGCTGGACCTGCCGGTGCTCGCGGTCAGCGTCGACGACGACCAGTACACCCCGCACGGCACCCTGGACCACCTGTGCGCCAAGCTCACCGCCGCCCGGGTGACCCGGCAGCGCTACACCGCCGCCGAGGCCGGCGCCCCGCTGGACCACTTCAGCTGGATCCGCGCCGGCGCCCCCCTGGCCGCCCGGGTGGCCGCGTTCACCGCGGCCCTGCCCCGCCGCTGACCCACGCCCTCCGCGTCGACCGGCGCGGATCCTCGGAGTGTGGTGCGCGGTCGGACGGCGAGAGCCGCCCGACCGCCGGAATCACTCCACCTGGTCGACAGGGATCATCTTGCCGTTCCGCTCGACCCGGGTCTCGCCGCGCTCGGCGGGCGGCTTCTGCTCGGCGGTCTCCCGGCGTGGGTCGTTGCCCGGGTGCATCAGCACCGCGTCGGTGGACGGGGTCTTCTCGCGGCTCTCGTCCGGCTGGGACATGTCGCCTCCTCACGGTCGGTCTCCGTGCCGTGGCCTACCCGGCGACCGCCGATCGACGCCTGGCCGGCACGCCGCACCCCGGCACGAACGACGTGGGGACGGGCGTCCCGGGCTTCGGTGCGTAACCGCGCGATCGGTGGGTATGCCGCTGCGCCCGAACATGGTGGAGGGGGATCAGATGTCCGAACGGCACACCGCACTGCGCTCGATGCACGATCTGGGCCTGGCGGCCTGGTTCGGTGGCTCCCTGATGGGAGCGTTTGGCGTGAACGGAGCGGCGGCGAAGATCAGCGACTCGACCCAGCGACTCCCGGCCGCCTCGGCCGGGTGGTCCCGGTGGACGCCGGTGAACGCGGCGGCGATCGGCGCGCACCTGGCCGGCGCGGTCGGTGAGCTGGCCACGGAGAGCCCGCGGGTGATGGCCCAGTCGGGGGTGGGCAAGATGAGCGCGGTCAAGACGGCGCTCACCGTCGGCGCGCTCGCGGTGACCGGCTACAGCCGGTTGCTCGGCATGAGGTTGGAGAAGGCCGGCAACGCGCCGGTCGAGGGGACCACCGAGCCCAACTACCAGACGCCCTCGGACGTGGCGTCCCAGCAGCGGCAGATGAAGGTGCTGCAGTGGACGATCCCGGCGTTGACCGGGGCGCTGGTGGTGGTCTCGGCGTACATGGGCGAGCAGCAGAAGCCCGGCCAGGTGTTCCGCGGGATGCTGGGGCGCGCGGGTGGGCTGATGAGCGCGCCGGGGGCGATGGGAAAGATGATGGCGATGGGGGCGAGCAAGCGCCGGATGGCGATGGCCGGCTGACCGGCCCGCCGGGACCGGCCGGTACGGGGCCCGGCCGTCGCGACGTCGACGGCGGGCCCCGCGCCGGCGGGACGCGAGCCTTGCCCTGGGTGGGACGCCCCGGGCGGGACATGAGCAGCGAGGTGGCGATGACGGCGAACAAGGGACCGAGGCGCGACGGCGGGCGCGGGCCGGAGTCGGTCGCCCCGTGGGGCACCACCGACGGCTTCGACGCGGACCCGCCCTGGGGCACCGGCGGGGACGACCCGATGGACGAGGGCAGCGAGGAGACGGCCGTACCGGAGGGCCACCGCGGTGAGCGCCGCGCCGGCGCGACGCCGGGACCGTCCGGGCGCGCCGGGCGGCACGGTTTCGGCCCGGTGGAACCGACCCGGACCACCGAGGCCGGGCCGGGCGCACCGCCGGATCCGGCGCCTTCGCTGCGGTCGTTCCCGGACGACACGGCCGGCGGCGACCTGCCGGACAACTCCCTGGAGGAGTCGACCGGGATGCACCCGGAGGGGGTGAGCAGGGAGTGATCCGGCCGGTGTGACCGGTCGGGTCCGGGGCCGGAGTCGGGCCATGGCCCGCTCGCACCCGGACGACACATTGACCCTGCGCGGGCCGACGGCGGCCCGCTTCTGCCACGACGAACGACCACGCGGCGGTCCGGATCCTCCGGGCCGCCGCGACGCGTACGACCTGACGACCGGCACGCGCGCATCCATCTTCATCGATGAAAGCCCGGCCGGCAACACGAGCCGAGCGACTTTTCCGCCAGGCGCGGGATCGCGCCCGACGAATGTTACCAGCGAGTAGACGACATGTTACGAAGTGGACTCCCACCCCCCTGGAGGTCCACCGATGCGTCTCCGTCTCCCTCCCGCCGCCGCCGCCCTCGTCGCCGGCCTGCTGCTCACCCTCGGACTGGCCACCCCCGCCTCGGCCGCCGGCACCGACTACGCCGCCCTGGGCGACTCGTACTCCTCCGGCGTCGGCACCAACAACTACGACGGGACCAGCGGCTCCTGCCTGCGCGGCCCGAAGGCGTATCCACGGCTCTGGGCGAACACCCACACCGTGGCCACCTTTCGCTTCGTGGCCTGCTCCGGGGCCACCACCCGGGAGCTGCTGAACGGCCAACTGGGCGCCCTGGACGCGGGCACCGACCTGGTGACCGTCACGATCGGCGGCAACGACGCCGGCTTCGCCGATGTGGTCACCACCTGCCGGCTGGGCAGCGACAGCAGTTGCGCCAGCGCGGTGAGCAGCGCGAAGGCGTACATCACCGGGACCCTGCCGGGGCGGCTGGACGAGACGTACCGGGCGATCCGGGGTCGGGCGCCGGGCGCGCGGGTGGTGGTGCTGGGCTACCCGCGGCGGTTCGAGCTCGGCTACTGCGGGTTCGGCAGCATCAGCGAGTACAAGCGGAACCTGCTCAACGGCGGCTCGGACACCATGGCCGGCGTGATCTCCGCCCGGGCCGGCGCGGCCGGGTTCAGCTACGTCGACGTGCGCGGCCGCTTCGCCGGCCACGGGGTCTGCGCCGCCAGCCCGTGGATCAACGGCACCACCTGGCCGATCGTCGAGTCGTACCACCCGAACGCCAGCGGCCACTCCGGTGGCTACCTGCCGGCGCTGAACGGCGCCACCGTCTGAGCCGTACCGCGATCATCGGACCGGGCACCCGACGGGCGCCGGCGGCCGGACGGGCCCACCGCCTGAACGTCCATGTCGGAGCGGGGTCCCCCGCGTTCGCCGGCCGGGTTCACGAGCCTGTTTCCACGCGCCGTGCCGCGCCTGGTCCGGCGAGGTCCGCCGGCCGGTGACGGTGGGCACACGGACGCCCGGGGCGCCGCCGACGCGGCGCCCCGGGCGTCATCCGTTCCCGGCCCGGTTCAGGAGCCGGTGCCGTCCACCTCGTCGGCGGGCGGGGGTGGCGGCTCGGCGACCGGGCGACCGGTCTCGTCCACCAACCCGGGGGCCATGCTGCCGCCGTGCGCCTCCTCGGCCTCGCGGACCCGCCGGGCCCGCGCGTCGTCCGGCACGCCCGGCCGCTGTTCCTCGTGCGTCATGCGCTCCTCCGTCCGTCCCCCGGGCGGTACCCGCGCCGTTGGGCGACAAACCGGTCAGACCGGGGCGTGCTGCGGGACCGGGGCCACCCCGAGCAGCTCGGCCAGCCGGCCGGCGTCACGCTGGGCCTGTCCCTCGCAGCAGTTGTTGAACAACACGTGCAGCTCACCGGAGTGGTCGGCCAGGTCGGTGAGCAGCTCCGCCCACCGGCGCAGCTCGCCGTCGGAGTAGGCGTACCGGAACCGGTCCTCCTTGCTGCCGCCCGCCCAGTGCGGGCTGTGCCCGTGGAACCGGACCACCGCCGGCTCTGCCGTGGCGATCATGATGGGGGGCACCGACGACGGGTGCCCCTGCGGCATGTCCACGCAGACCATCGAGAGGTCGCGGTCGGCCAGGAAGGTCACCGTCTCGGCCGCCGCGTCACCGTCGAACCAGGAGCCGTGCCGCAGCTCGACCGCGACCCGCCAGGGCCGGCACCGGGCGGCCAGGTCGAGGATCCGGCGCCGGGCGCTCTCGCTCCGGGCCAGCCAGGGCGGGAACTGCAGCAGCACGGCACCGAGCCGGTCGGCCGCCGCGAGCGGCTCCAGCGCCACGCGGAACCGGTCCCACAGCTCCTCGTACGCCGCCTCCGGCAGGTCACGCCAGCGGATCCGGGTCGGGCCGGCGGCGGGACGCAGATCCTTCGGCAGCATCGTCACCGGGGTCGGGTGGCCGGTGAAGAGGCTGAACGCCTTGACGTCGAAGGTGAAGCCCGGCGGGGTGGCGTCCACCCAGCCGTGCGTGGTCTCCGGCGCCGGCACCGCGTAGTACGAGGTGTCCACCTCGACCAGTGGGAAGTTCCGGGCGTAGAACGCGAGCCGGTCGGCCGGGGTCCGGGCCGCCTTCGGATACCAACCGGAGCGGAGCAGGGTCTGGTCCGCCCAGGAGGAGGTGCCGACCTTAATCACAGCCATGTCATTCAGTGCACCGCCCTACGGCCGGATCGGCAACCGCTGGCGAAGGCGCGGCGCCCCGGAACTGTCGGTGACCCGTGGCATCGTGAGGCCCGACAAATCGAGGAAGGGGTGGGCGGATGACCACTTCGGAGCAGGTCCGCACCGATGAGCGGGCCGACCTTCTGCAGAGCATCACCCAGCAGCGCGGCTTCCTGCGGCACACCGTGCGCGGGTTGACCGACGAGCAGGCGGCGACCCGCAGCACGGTCAGCGCGCTCTGCCTGGGCGGGCTGATCAAGCACGTGGCGCTGGTCGAGGAACGCTGGATGCGGTTCGCCGTCGGCGGCGCCGAGGCCATGCAGAGCGAGCAGGTCGACTGGGAGTCGGTGTTCCGGATGACCGAGGGCGACACCCTGGCCGGTCTCCTGGACCGCTACGCCGAGGTCGCCGCCCGCACCGACGAGCTGATCGCCACCCGCGACCTGGACGCGTCCCGGCCGCTGCCGGCCGCGCCCTGGTTCGAGCCGGGCGCGAGCTGGTCGTTCCGCCGGGTGGTGCTGCACGTCATCGCCGAGACCTCGCAGCACGCCGGGCACGCCGACATCCTGCGCGAGTCGATCGACGGCCAGAAGACGATGGGCTGAGGGGGCGGATCAGCGGGGGCGGTCGACCACGCAGCGGGTCAGCCCGACCAGCAAAGGCCGTCCTCGGTCCCCACCCGGTCGCCCGGCGCCACCCGCGCCTCGGCCACGGCCGCGGACCCGGGCGGCCACACAGTGCAAGGACGCCGACGCTGCCCTCGGATGCGTGACCGGCCGACCGAGCGTGATCGGCGCCACGCCGATGGCCGGGATGTGACGTCTCAAGGTCCGCTGGCGCTGAGGGACACGAGATGAAGGCACATCGGATGGACCAGGAAACCGTCGAGCGGCTGCTCGTCGGGCCGGTCGTGGACCCCAGGGACGGGCGGGAGCCGCTCGCGGCGCTGCTGACCGCGGTCCGCGCCGCCCCGCGCCCCGCCGAGCTGCGGGGGGAGCACGCCGCGATGCAGGCGTTCCGCCTCGCCCGCGCCGGCGCGCCGCTGGCCGTACCCGTGACCGCCCGCGCCGGACGCCCGGGCCTGCTCGGCCGCGTGGCCGGGCTGAAGGTCGCCGTCGCGGGCCTCGCCGTGGCCGCCACCGGCGGGGTCGCGCTCGCCGCCGCCACCGGCACCCTGCCCGGGCCGCTGCACCGCCCCGATGTCCGTCCCGTCGTCCCGTCCGTCGGACCCACCGGCGTTGCCTCCGCCACCGGCCACCCGTCCCCCGCCGGCACGCCGTCCACCGTGGACCCGACCCGGCCGAGGGCGAGCGCATCGAGCATCGGTCTGTGTCGGGCCTACCGGGCGGGCGCGGGCGACAACCCCGGCCGGGCCCTCGACAACCCGGTCTTCTCCGACCTGATCCGCAACGCGGGCGGTCGCGAGAAGGTGGCCGGGTACTGCGACCAGGTCACCGGCGAGCCGGCGAGCCCCACCAGGCCGAGCGCCCCGGCGAGCACGCCCCCGCCAGCGACCGCCCGGCCGGACGCCCGGCCCTCCCGCGCCTCCATCTCCTCGACGTCGCCGCCGGCCCACCCGACCGACCCCGCCCCGTCGACGCCCTCAACGGTCTCGACGTCCGGCCCGCGCTGACCCGGCGAGCGGCCGGCTCTCCAGGCCGGACGGCGGGGCGGCTGGGTACCGTGGCGGGATGGAATCGGTCTGGGACTACCCGCGTCCGCCCCGCCTGGAGCGGACCCCACGCCGGATCATGATCCGGCACGCCGTGGTGACGGTGGTCGACAGCGACCGCTGCTGGCGGGTGCTGGAGACGTCGCACCCGCCGGTCTACTACGTCCCCCGGGCCGACGTCACCGGCGGCCGGTTGACGCCGTCGCCCGGGCGCACCTGGTGTGAGTGGAAGGGCGAGGCCAGCTACTGGGACCTGGTCGTCGGTGACGTTCGGGTCCGCGAGGCGGCCTGGTCGTACGAGCACCCCACCCCGGCGTACGCCGACCTGACCGGCGCGGTCGCCTTCTATCCCGGGCGGGTGGACGAGTGCCAGGTCGACGGCGAGCGGGCCGCGGTCCAGCCGGGCGACTTCTACGGCGGTTGGATCACCAGCGACGTCACCGGGCCGTTCAAGGGCGCCCCGGGCACCGCCGGTTGGTGAGCCCGGGCGGTGGGGCTGATAGCTTGCCCCGATGAGTCTGCGGCGTCGACGCCTCGCGGTGGCCTTCCGGATCGCGATCGTGGTCAGCGTGCTGGCCGGGATCGTGCTCACCGCGCTCGGCCCGGCCACGGTCAGCGGCCTGCTGCCGTACTTCACCATCCAGAGCAACGTGGCGGTGGGACTCTTCGCGGGCTACGCCGCCTGGCGGGCCTGGCAGCGGCAGCCCGAACCGCCGTCGGCGCTCAAGGGGGCGGTCACGCTCTACATCACCATCACCGGGGTGGTGTACCACCTGGTGCTCGCCAACCCCGCCAGCCCGTTCGCGATGACCCAGCCGGAGCGGGCGCTCGGCGAGGCGCTGGGCAACCAGTTCCTGCACACCGTCGTGCCGGTGCTCGCGATCGCCGACTGGGCACTGTTCGACCAGCGGGGCCGGCTCCGGATCCGGCACGCCGCCTGGTGGCTGGCGTTCCCGCTGGCGTACCTGGGTTTCGCGCTGCTGCGCGGCCTGGTCGTGCACCGCTACCCGTACCCGTTCATCGACGCCGGACAGCTCGGCTACGACGGCGTCTCGGTCAGCGCGGTCTTCTTCGCCTTCACGTTCTGGCTGCTCGGCCTCCTCTTCGTGGGCCTCGACCGTGGCCTGTCCCGGCGGGGCGCGGCCCGGCCGGCCGACGGGCCCGCCCCGGGCGCCCCGAGCGTCGGACCCGCGCCAGCAGCCGTCCCCGGGAACGCCATGGTGCCCGGTCAGGGCGCGGCGCCCGAGGACGCCGCCGACAGCGCCACGGACGCCGCGGTCGGGCAGCGCTGACCGACGGGCGTCCGGACCGCACCCCTTCCTGACCGCCGTCGGCGCCGACCGGTCAGCGCAACCGGCCGCGGTGGCCGCCGTCGGCGGCGGCGGACCGCTCCCGGCCGTACGCGTCGGAGCGCCCCCACCGGCCGGGGATGTCCAGCAGCTCGATCCACCCGAAGCCCTCCGGCAGAGCGGGTTTTACCAGCAGATTCTCCCCGCACGGCTGCAGCCCGAGGAGGGTGCCGAGCAGCATCAGCAGCGCGCCGGCGGACCAGGACTGGGGTCGGCCGGCGACCGGCAGCCGCACCGGATACGTGGTCACCGGGCGCGGGTAGCCGGCGATCACCTCGGGCAGCGAGCCGCCGAGCCGCTCCGCCACGGCGAAGATGCCGGCCGCGACCCGGGCCGCCTCGTCGTCGTGGTGGTAGCGACGCAGCCCGGCCGCGACCAGCGAGTTGTCCGAGGGCCAGACCGAACCCACGTGCGCGCCCACCGGGTTGTACGGGAGCTGCCCATCGGCCATGGTGCGTACTCCCCAGCCGGAGAAGAGCTCCGGCCCGAGCAGGTGCGCGGCGAGCGCCGCCGACCGTTCCGCGGGGACGATTCCGCTCCACAGCAGGTGGCCGAGGTTGGAGGTGAGCGTCTCGACCGGCGTGCCGTCCCGCTCCAGCGCCAGCGCGTAGTGCTCCCGGTGCGGCAGCCAGAAGTCCCGGTTGAACCGCTCCTTCAACGCGGCGGCCTCCTGCTCCAGCCGGTCGGCGTAGGCGGGGTCGCCCCAGAACTCCCGGGCCAGCCGGGCGCCACGGATCTTCGCGTCGTACGCGTACCCCTGGAGCTCGCAGGTCGCCCGGGGGAAACCCGGCTCGCGGCCGTCGCGGTGCACGATCGCGCCAGGCGAGTTCTTCCAGGTCTGGTTGACCAGCCCGTTGCGCAGGTTGCGCCGCTGGTAGCGCAGGTAGCCGTCGCCGAGCAGGTCGCCGTACTCGTCGATCCAGTCCAGCGCCATCCGGGCCGGGTGGCACAACTCACGGACCAGTGCGACGTCCCCGGACCACCGCTCGTACTCGTCGAGCAGGATCACGAAGAGCGGGCTGGTGTCGGCTGCCCCGTAGTAGACCGCGGTGGGCTGATCGTCGAAGGCGGCGGACTCGCCGTAGCGCAGCTCGCAGAGGATCTTGCCGGGCTCCTCGTCGTGGTAGTCGTCCAACCGTCCGCCCTGGAGCAGGGCGAGCAGGCGCAGGGTGGTCGGGGTCAACTCGGGGGTGAACGGCAGCGTCTGCAGGCAGGTGACCATGGCGTCCCGGCCGTAGAGCGCCATCGCCCAGGGCATGCCGCCGACCGGCACCCGCCCGGGGTACGTCAGCGGCACGTACCGCAGCGCGGCCAGGTCGGTCAGCGCCCCCTCGTACACGGTCGGGAGGGTGTCCCGCTCGGCCACCAGGTGCGGCGCCCGGCCCAGCCACTCCCCCAGGTCGGCGCGCATGTTGTGGCGGACCTGCTCCCGGTGCGGCTCCAGGCTGGCCCGCAGGTCGCGCCCGGCCTCGCCGCGGATGGTCATCCCGACGTGCAGGTCGGTGATCCACTGCCCTCGCGGCGGGACGGTGATCCGGAACGAGATGCCGCCCTCGTCGACGTTGCCGGGGGCGGTGGTGGAGACGATCGCCTCCCGGGCGAACCGTTCGCGCTCGTAGCGCAGCCGCAGCACCCCGTCCGCGGAGGAGGCGCTCATCGCCGTCAGCCGGGGCACCGGGCTGCGGATCTCCGACGTGTCGGCGAAGTCGGCGCCGATCTCCATCCGGACCAGGAGGTCGGCCGGCTCCGCGGAGTGGTTGAGCACGGTGATCCGCTCGTTGAAGCTGTCGTCGATCGAGCGGTGCCGGATCACCGTGACGTTCGCGTCGACGTAGTGGCTGGCCGTTCCGGGGACGAGGAAGAACCGGGTCTCGAAGTAGGTCATGTCGTCGCGGGACAGCGCGTTCAGCCGCTCGCCGTCAACGGTGAGCACCCAGCGGGAGATGAACCGGGTGTCGAAGGAGAAGAGTCCCACCGGCGCGTGCGGGTCGATCTCCATGTCGCCCTGGGCGTCGCTGACCGCGAAGGCGTTGCCGGCGACGACGTGGACCCGTTCCTGCCTCACCGGTGCACGTCCCGATCCCGGCCGACGTCCCGGGGATGCCGCGCCTCGGCCGGGCCGGGGAAGATCCGGCGCAGCAGCGTCAGCAGCCGCATGTCGCCCTGCACGGTGAGCTCGTTGCGCAGCAGCGCCGCGGCCAGGTGCGTCCGCCCACCGGCGATCCGGTCGAAGACCTCACGGTCGGCGCGGACGACAAGCTCGGCGTCCGCGGCGGAGCGGGTGACGTCCACCCGCTGGTCGCGCACGTTGAGGTACCAGTGCTCGGTGCGGCCGTTCTCCTCGCGCATGTCCAGGCGCAGCGTGCCGGGAGTCGCCTCGGGCAGCTCCGGGCGCCGCTCCGGGCCGAGCCGCTCCAGCTGTTCCACCGCCGATGTCGCCACGGCCGCCTCCCTCCTCGCAGTTCCCGTCCGGCACGGTCGCAGTCACCGGGGTGAGCGCGGCTCACCCGGATCGGGTGAACCGGCCGCCGGGCCGGGGGTGGGAACCGGTTCGATCCGGGTACGGCAGGAGCGGGAGGGCGGGATGCGCGGACTGGACGATCCCCGGCTGGACCGGGTGCTGACGGCGCTGCTGGCCATGCAGCGGCAGTCGTGGGAGCAGGGGGTGACGGGGCACGCCCTGCTCGACCTGGGTCGCCCCGAGGAGGCGGTGCTGCTGGCCGACGCCGCGGTGACCCGGCAGCACCCCGACGGCCGGCTCGGCGACGTCTCCGGCGAACTGGGCGCGGTCAACGGGGCGGCCTGCGGCGAGGCGGTCCGGCACGCCGCCCGGACCGATCCCGGTGGCCGCTGGTCGGCGGCGTTGGACCGGCAGCTCGACTGGTTGCTCATCCGGGCGCCCCGGGCCGCCGACGGGACCCTGTTCCACCTGCTCGGCAGCCGGCAGGTCTGGGCCGACACCGTCTACATGGTGGTGCCGCTGCTCGCTCTCTGCGGTCACCCCGACGCGGCGGCGGACCAGCT
This sequence comes from Micromonospora sp. BS32, assembly GCF_059089345.1. Classification (NCBI taxonomy): domain Bacteria; kingdom Bacillati; phylum Actinomycetota; class Actinomycetes; order Micromonosporales; family Micromonosporaceae; genus Micromonospora; species Micromonospora sp. BS32. The sequence continues at coordinate 1,675 of NZ_JBSSHR010000032.1, read as the reverse complement.
GGACGGCCACCGCCGCCGGCTGTACGACGAGCCCAGCGGCCTCTACGCCGCCCGCTGGGACGAGGACTCGGGGCGGCTGGAGCACCCCCAGCACTGGGGCACCGGCGCCGGCTGGGTGGTCGCCGGCATCGCCCGGGCGCTGCGGCTGCGCGCCGACTGGCCGGCCGGGCGGCGGGACGAACTGGTCGGGCACGCCCGGGCGGTGCTCGACGCCACGCTGGCCCACCGGCGGCCCGACGGGCTCTTCCACGACGTCCTGGACGACCCGGCGAGCCACGTCGAGACCAACGTCGCCCAGATGCTGGCCTACACCGCGCTGACCGGTGCCGCCGACGGCTGGCTCCCCCCGTCATACGCGGACACGGGGCGGGACCTGCTGGCCACCGCAGACCGGCAGGTCGACCGGTACGGGCTGGTGACCCCGGTCAGCGGCGCGCCGGACTTCACGCACCCGGGCACCTCCGCCGAGGCGCAGGCCTTCCACCTGCTCGCCCACGCCGCCCGACGCCGGGCCGGCGGCTGAGGCCGGGACGGGTCGGCACCGTTGCGCCGGGCGGAGCGCCCTCAGGAGCGGATCAGACCGCGGACGTAGCCGGCCTGGCCGACGTGCTGGAGGTCGTCCTCGGCCACGCTGACCAGCCGGACGCCGAGCGTCACCGGCGGATCCCAGGCCTCGTCGACCACCCGGTCCAGGTCCGCCGCCGTCAGGCCGGACAGGAACTGTCGGGTCCGGCCGACCACCGCCTCGTGGTACCCGACCAGCGCCTCGGCGCTCTCCGGGCGTACTGCGGCGACCTGCTCGGGGCCGTGGGCGTAACCCGTGTCGTCGGGGTCGGCGGGCAGGCCGAAACGGACCGGCCAGCCACCGGTGATCCAGATCTGCTCCGCGCCGAGCAGATCGGCGACGTGGTGGTCCTGGATCCGGGTCAGGTGCCAGACCAGCCAGCCGACCGGGTTGGCGCCCGGCCCGGGCGCCCGGCGCAGCTCTTCCGGGCTGAGCCCGTCCACCGCCGCCCGCACCAGGGCGGGCAGCCGGTCGTAGATCTCGGTGAGCAGGTCGTCGACGTTCACCAGGCACTCCTTCTCAGGCGGACCTGACTCTGGTACCGCGGACCGGGGCCGGCAAACCCGGCCGTAGGGTGATCACGTGGTCGCGGCCCTGGAGCTGTATCTGGACACCGACGCCACCCGGCGCATCCGGGTGCTCTGGGACGCGTTGGAGGCCGAAGGGGTGCAGAGCCTGCGCTCCCTGCTGGCGCAGCGGCACCGGCCGCACGTCTCGCTCGCCGTCGCACCCCGCTTCGACCCCGCCCGGGTGGCCGAGGCACTGGCGGGAACGGTGGTGGCCGCGCCGCTGCGGCTCAGCTTCCAGCACGCCGGCCAGTTCGTCGGCCGGGTGCTGTGGCTCGGCGTGACGCCCACCGCCGAGCTGCTCGCCCACCAGGCGCTGGTGCACGGCCGGCTGAGCCGGGCCGGCGTCGAACTGCTCGAGCACTACCGGCCGGGGCGGTGGGTGCCGCACTGCACGCTCTCCATGCGGGTGCCCAACACGCTGATGGCCGCCGCCGTCCGCCGTTGTCTGGAGGTGCTGCCGATCGAGGCCACCGTGGTCGGCGCCGCCCTCGCCGACCACGCCCGCAACATCTCCCACCCCCTCCCCTGACCACCCCTCCCC
>NZ_JBSSHR010000031.1:0-51012 GCF_059089345.1 Micromonospora sp. BS32 | reverse complement strand
GTGAGCGGGGGAAAAACTTTCGCGGGGGGGGTTTATCGGGCAACGTATCACCGCCCGCCGTCGTTGGTGGCTCTCGGTGGCACCGGCGTGAGCAGGGAGTGTGCGACCGGCGTACGGCGCTGCGCGGGTGTCCGGCGGTAGCCCGTCGGTGGGAAACAGGGGGCCGAGCCTGGAGGAGCCCCTTGACGTGACACCGGCCTGCCAGGCACGCTGACACCAGCAAGACCTTCCGCGCTTGCGACGGCCATCTCTTGGGTAATGGCAGCGGCAGCACCACCGGCCGCGGCAACCTGAGCGGCCCGGCAGGAACGACGCGTTCCGAGCGGCCCGGTAGACCCGGTTTTCCGAGGTCCCGAGGCACGTTCCGCGACGACCTGCGGGGTGGGCTGGACAGCGGTTAGCCTCTCGGCTACACTGCTAGTTTGCGCTGCCTTCCGACTTGACCCCTGCTCGGAAATGTCCGTTTACGGATAGTTCTGGTGGGGTCATTGGAGTGCACGCGTACCAGCCGTTCTGCAGCACCGGTCCTCGGAAGGACGCATCTTGGCAGCTTCCCGCCCTGCGAAGACCAGTCGTACGTCGAGCGCTTTCGCTCCCCGCCGAGTTTCTTTCGGCAGGATCACCGAACACCTCGAGGTCCCCAACCTCCTCGCCATCCAGAACGAGTCCTTCGACTGGCTCGTCGGCAACGAGGGTTGGCAGGGCCGGTCGGCGGACGACCCGCACGCACGCTCGGGTCTCGCGGAGATCCTCGAAGAGATCAGTCCCATTGAGGACTTCTCCGGCACCATGTCGCTCTCCTTCTCGGCACCGCGCTTCGACGAGGTCAAGGCCTCGATCGAGGAGTGCAAGGAGAAGGACCTGACCTACTGCGCCCCGCTGTTCGTGACCGCGGAGTTCACCAACAACACCACTGGCGAGATCAAGAGCCAGACGGTGTTCATGGGTGACTTCCCGATGATGACGCCCAAGGGCACCTTCATCATCAACGGCACCGAGCGCGTCGTGGTCAGCCAGCTCGTCCGGTCCCCGGGCGTCTACTTCGACAAGCAGCCGGACAAGACCTCCGACCGCGACCTCTCCAGCGTCAAGGTCATCCCGAGCCGGGGTGCCTGGCTGGAGTTCGACATCGACAAGCGCGACACGGTCGGCGTCCGTATCGACCGCAAGCGCCGGCAGGCCGTCACCGTCCTGCTCAAGGCCATCGGGTGGTCCGCGGAGCAGATCCGCGAGAAGTTCGGCTGGTCCGAGCTGCTGATGACCACGCTCGAGAAGGACCACATCGCGGGCCAGGACGAGGCGCTGCTCGATATCTACCGGAAGCTCCGCCCTGGCGAGCCGCCGACCCGTGAGAACGCCCAGACCCTGCTCGACAACCTCTTCTTCAACCCGAAGCGGTACGACGTCGCCAAGGTCGGGCGCTACAAGTTCAACAAGAAGCTCGAAGTCGACGTGCCGATCACCACCGGCACGCTGACCGAGGACGACATCGTCGCCACCGTGGAGTACCTCTGCCGGCTGCACGCCGGTGAGGACGGCTACGAGGCCGACGACATCGACCACTTCGGCAACCGGCGCCTGCGTACCGTGGGTGAGCTGATCCAGAACCAGGTGCGGGTCGGCCTGTCCCGGATGGAGCGGGTCGTCCGCGAGCGGATGACCACCCAGGACGTCGAGGCGATCACGCCGCAGACCCTGATCAACATCCGCCCGGTGGTGGCGGCGATCAAGGAGTTCTTCGGTACGTCGCAGCTGTCCCAGTTCATGGACCAGACCAACCCGCTGGCGGGCCTGACCCACCGGCGCCGGCTGAGCGCGCTCGGCCCGGGTGGTCTGTCCCGGGAGCGGGCCGGCTTCGAGGTCCGTGACGTGCACCCGTCCCACTACGGCCGGATGTGCCCGATCGAGACGCCGGAAGGCCCGAACATCGGCCTGATCGGCGCGCTCTCCACCTTCGCCCGGGTCAACCCGTTCGGCTTCATCGAGACGCCGTACCGGAAGGTCGTCGAGGGTCGGGTCACCGACCAGATCGACTACCTGACCGCGGACGAGGAGGACCGGTTCGTCAAGGCGCAGGCCAACGCTCCGCTCAAGGCCGACGGCACCTTCGCCGAGGACCGGGTCCTGTGCCGCCGTAAGGGCGGCGAGACCGAGGACGTGGTTCCCGGCGCCGTCGACTACATGGACGTCTCGCCGCGGCAGATGACCTCGGTCGCGACCGCGATGATCCCGTTCCTCGAGCACGACGACGCCAACCGGGCGCTGATGGGCGCGAACATGCAGCGCCAGGCGGTGCCGCTGGTCAAGGCCGAGTCGCCGCTGGTGGGTACGGGCATGGAGTACCGCGCGGCCGTGGACGCCGGGGACGTCGTCGTCGCCGAGGTCGGCGGTGTGATCGAGGACCTCTGCGCCGACTACATCACCATCCACCAGGACGACGGCCACCGCCGGACGTACCTGCTGCACAAGTTCCGCCGCTCCAACGCCGGCTCCTGCGTCAACCAGAAGCCGGTCGTCTTCGAGGGCGACCGCGTCGAGGCCGGTCAGGTCATCGCCGACGGTCCCTGCACCGACGAGGGCGAGATGGCGCTCGGGCGCAACCTGCTCGTGGCGTTCATGTGCTGGGAGGGCCACAACTACGAGGACGCGATCATCCTGTCGCAGCGCCTCGTGCAGCAGGACGTGCTCACCTCGATCCACATCGAGGAGCACGAGGTCGACGCCCGGGACACCAAGCTCGGCCCGGAGGAGATCACCCGCGACATCCCGAACGTCAGCGAGGAGATGCTCGCTGACCTCGACGAGCGCGGGATCATCCGGATCGGCGCCGAGGTCGTCCCCGGCGACATCCTGGTCGGCAAGGTCACGCCCAAGGGCGAGACCGAGCTGACCCCGGAGGAGCGGCTGCTCCGCGCGATCTTCGGTGAGAAGGCGCGCGAGGTCCGGGACACCTCGCTGAAGGTGCCGCACGGCGAGACCGGCACGGTCATCGGTGTGCGTACCTTCTCCCGCGAGGACGGCGACGAGCTGCCGCCGGGCGTCAACGAGCTGGTGCGGGTCTACGTCGCCCAGAAGCGGAAGATCCAGGACGGCGACAAGCTCGCCGGCCGGCACGGCAACAAGGGCGTCATCTCCAAGATCCTGCCGGTCGAGGACATGCCGTTCCTTGAGGACGGCACGCCCGTCGACATCGTGCTCAACCCGCTGGGTGTGCCTTCCCGGATGAACATCGGGCAGGTGCTGGAGACCCACCTCGGCTGGGTGGCCAAGACCGGTTGGAAGGTCGAGGGCGACGACGCCGACTGGAAGCGCCAGCTCCGCTCGATCGAGGCGCACGAGTCCGAGGGTGACACCAACGTGGCCACCCCGGTCTTCGACGGTGCCCGCGAGGAGGAGATCTCCGGTCTGCTCGCGTCGACCCTGCCCAACCGGGACGGCAAGCAGCTGATCGGTTCCTCCGGCAAGGCGCAGCTGTTCGACGGTCGTTCCGGTGAGCCGCTGCCGGACCCGATCGCGGTCGGCTACATCTACATCCTGAAGCTCAACCACCTGGTCGACGACAAGATCCACGCCCGGTCGACCGGCCCGTACTCGATGATCACGCAGCAGCCGCTGGGTGGTAAGGCGCAGTTCGGTGGCCAGCGCTTCGGTGAGATGGAGTGCTGGGCGATGCAGGCGTACGGCGCCGCCTACGCCCTGCAGGAGCTGCTGACCATCAAGTCCGACGACGTCCTGGGCCGGGTCAAGGTCTACGAGGCGATCGTCAAGGGCGAGAACATCCCCGAGCCGGGCATCCCGGAGTCGTTCAAGGTGCTGCTCAAGGAGCTGCAGTCGCTGTGCCTCAACGTCGAGGTGCTCTCCAGCGACGGTGTGGCCCTGGAGATGCGCGAGACCGACGACGAGGTGTTCCGGGCCGCGGAGGAGCTGGGCATCGACCTGTCCCGGCGCGAGCCGAGCTCGGTCGAAGAGGTCTGAGGTGATCGGTCGGGAGCCGGTCCGCCGGCTCCCGACCGCACCCACTAGCTAGCAGTACAGACGACGACATAGGGGACATAGTGCTCGACGTCAACTTCTTCGACGAGCTGCGCATTGGCCTCGCCACCGCCGACGACATCCGTCAGTGGTCCCACGGTGAGGTCAAGAAGCCTGAAACGATCAACTACCGCACCCTGAAGCCGGAAAAGGACGGGCTCTTCTGCGAGAAGATCTTCGGTCCGCAGCGGGACTGGGAGTGCTACTGCGGTAAGTACAAGCGGGTCCGCTTCAAGGGCATCATCTGTGAGCGCTGCGGCGTCGAGGTGACCCGTTCCAAGGTTCGCCGTGAGCGGATGGGGCACATCGAGCTCGCCGCTCCGGTGACCCACATCTGGTACTTCAAGGGCGTGCCGAGCCGGCTGGGCTACCTGCTGGACCTCGCCCCCAAGGACCTCGAGAAGATCATCTACTTCGCCTCGTACGTCGTGACGAGCGTGGACGCCGAGTCGCGTCACCGTGACCTCTCGACCATCGAGAACGAGATCCTCGCCGAGAAGCGGCAGTCCGAGAACAGCCGCGACTCGGAGATCGAGAAGCGGGCCGCCAAGCTCGAGGCCGACCTGGCCGAGCTGGAGGCCGAGGGTGCCAAGGCGGACGTCCGGCGCAAGGTCAAGGAGGGCGGAGAGCGCGAGATGCGCCAGATCCGCGACCGGGCCCAGCGCGAGATCGACCGCCTGGACGAGGTGCTCGACACCTTCCGCAAGCTGGAGCCGAAGCAGCTGGTCACCGACGAGCTGCTCTACCGCGAGCTGCGCGACCGCTTCGGTGAGTACTTCACCGGCGGGATGGGCGCCGAGGCCATCAAGGCGCTGGTCCAGAACATGGACCTCGAGGCCGAGGCCGAGAGCCTGCGCGAGACCATCCGCTCCGGCAAGGGCCAGCGGAAGATCCGCGCGCTCAAGCGGCTGAAGGTCGTCGCGGCGTTCCTCAACACCCGCAACTCGCCGCTCGGCATGGTGCTGGACTGCGTCCCGGTCATCCCGCCGGACCTGCGCCCGATGGTGCAGCTCGACGGTGGCCGCTTCGCGACCTCCGACCTGAACGACCTGTACCGCCGCGTGATCAACCGGAACAACCGGCTCAAGCGGCTGATCGACCTCGGCGCGCCCGAGATCATCGTCAACAACGAGAAGCGGATGCTGCAGGAGGCCGTCGACGCGCTGTTCGACAACGGCCGCCGCGGCCGGCCGGTCACCGGTCCGGGTAACCGTCCGCTGAAGTCGCTCTCCGACATGCTCAAGGGCAAGCAGGGCCGGTTCCGCCAGAACCTGCTCGGCAAGCGCGTCGACTACTCCGGCCGTTCGGTCATCGTGGTCGGCCCGAAGCTGAAGCTGCACCAGTGCGGCCTGCCCAAGCAGATGGCGCTGGAGCTGTTCAAGCCGTTCGTGATGAAGCGGCTGGTCGACCTCAACCACGCGCAGAACATCAAGTCCGCCAAGCGGATGGTCGAGCGGCAGCGTCCGGTCGTGTGGGACGTGCTGGAAGAGGTCATCGGCGAGCACCCGGTGCTGCTGAACCGCGCGCCGACCCTGCACCGGCTGGGCATCCAGGCCTTCGAGCCGCAGCTGGTCGAGGGCAAGGCCATCCAGATCCACCCGCTGGTCTGCACCGCGTTCAACGCCGACTTCGACGGTGACCAGATGGCGGTCCACGTGCCGCTGTCCGCCGAGGCCCAGGCCGAGGCGCGGATCCTGATGCTGTCGTCGAACAACATCCTCAAGCCGGCCGACGGCAAGCCGGTCACCATGCCCACCCAGGACATGGTCATCGGCCTGTACCACCTCACCCACCTCACCCCTGGTGGCAAGGGCGAGGGCCGGGCGTTCAGCTCGGACGCCGAGGCGCGGATGGCGTTCGACGCCGGCGAGCTGCAGCTGGGCACGCCGGTCAAGATCCGCCTGCGCGGCGTGGTCGGTGTCGACAACGGCGCCGGCGCCGAGCCGTGGGTCGCCCCCGAGGGCTGGGTCGAGGGCGAGGCCCTGACCGTGGAGACCACGCTCGGCCGGGTCCTGTTCAACGAGACGCTGCCGCAGGGCTACCGCTTCGTGAACTACGAGATCCGCAAGGGTCAGCTCTCCGCGATCGTCAACGACCTCGCCGAGCGCTTCCCCAAGGTGGCCCTCGCGGCCACCCTGGACGGGCTCAAGGAGGCCGGCTTCCACTGGGCCACCTGGTCCGGCGTCACCATCGGCATGGAGGACGTCATCGCTCCGCCGCGCAAGCGGGAGATCCTGGAGAAGTACGAGAAGGAAGCCGACCGGATCGACAAGCAGTACCAGCGTGGTCTGATGACCGCCGAGGAGCGTCGCGGCGAACTCATCGAGATCTGGACCAAGGCGACCAACGAGGTCGCCAAGGAGATGGACACCGCGCTGCCGCAGGAGAACCCGCTGTGGAAGATGATCAACTCGGGTGCCCGCGGTAACCTGCTCCAGCTCCGGCAGATCGCGGCGATCCGTGGTCTGGTGGCCAACCCGAAGGGTGAGATCATCCCGCGGCCGATCAAGGCCTCGTACCGGGAGGGTCTGTCCGTGCTGGAGTACTTCATCTCCACGCACGGTGCCCGTAAGGGTCTTGCGGACACCGCCCTGCGTACCGCCGACTCGGGTTACCTGACCCGTCGTCTGGTGGACGTCTCGCAGGACGTCATCATCCGCGAGGAGGACTGCGGCACCGACCGGGCGATCCCGATGCAGATCGGCGAGCGGCTCGACGGCAAGCTGGTCGTGCACACGCACGCCGAGACCAGCGTGCACGCCCGTACCCTGGCCGACGACATCAAGGCGCCGGACGGCACCGTGGTCGCCGAGCGGGGTCAGGACATCAACTCCATCGGGGTCGACAAGATCGTCGCGGCCGGGGTGGAGACGGTGCGGGTGCGCAGCGTGCTCACCTGCGAGTCCAAGCTGGGCGTCTGCTCGGCCTGCTACGGCCGTTCGCTGCCGACCGGCAAGTCGGTCGACATCGGTGAGGCCGTCGGCATCATCGCCGCCCAGTCCATCGGTGAGCCGGGTACGCAGCTGACGATGCGTACCTTCCACACCGGTGGTGTCGCGGGTGAGGACATCACCCAGGGTCTGCCGCGTGTCCAGGAAATCTTCGAGGCCCGGATCCCGAAGGGCAAGGCGCCCATCGCCGACACCCCCGGCCGGATCCGGATCGAGGACGGCGAGCGCTCGCGGAAGATCATCGTGGTGCCGGACGACGGCAGCGACGAGATCGTCTACGACAAGATCTCGAAGCGGGTCAAGCTGCGGGCCCACGACGGCGACCACGTCGAGGTCGGCGAGAAGCTCACCGAGGGCACCATCGACCCGCACGAGCTGCTCCGCATCCTCGGCCCGCGCGCGGTCCAGGTCCACCTGACCCAGGAGGTCCAGGAGGTCTACCGCTCGCAGGGTGTGCTCATCCACGACAAGCACATCGAGATCATCATCCGCCAGATGCTCAAGCGGGTGACGGTCATCGACTCCGGCTCGACCGAGTTCCTGCCGGGCGTGCTGGTCGACCGGGCGCTGTTCGAGTCGGAGAACCGCCGGCTCGTCGGTGAGGGTGGCGAGCCCGCCGCCGGTCGCCCGGTGCTGATGGGTATCACCAAGGCCTCGCTGGCCACCGACTCCTGGCTCTCGGCGGCCTCCTTCCAGGAGACCACCCGGGTGCTGACCGACGCGGCGATCAACTCTCGCAGCGACTCGCTCGTCGGCCTCAAGGAGAACGTGATCATCGGTAAGCTCATCCCGGCCGGTACCGGCATCAGCAAGTACCGCAACGTCCGGGTGGAGCCGACCGAGGAGGCGAAGGCCAAGGTCTACTCGATGACCGGCTACCCGGAGAGCGACTACGGCTTCGGGCCGGCCAGCGGCCAGGCTGTTCCGCTGGACGACTTCGACTTCGGGTCGTACCGGTAAGCACCAGTTGACGACGAGGGCCCCCGGCAATCGCCGGGGGCCCTCGTCGTGTCCGGGGCGGAGCTCGCGGTGGCCGGGTCTCCCGGGCCGTCGGCGGGCATGATGGGGGCATGACGACCGCTCCCGGGCAGCTGCCCGTGACGCACCAGCCGCCACGCCATCCGCTCGACCCTGACCCGGCGCGCGCGACGAAGGCCCGCGCCGTCTTCGCCCTCGGCCTGATCGGGGCCCTGACCGGGCTCTTCGTCGGCGGGGTGGTGCCCGCGACGATCGCGCTCCAGCTCTCCCGGCAGGCCCGGCGCGAGGCGTACGCCTCGGGCGGTTACCTGACCGGGGCGGCCTGGCTGCGCCGGGGGGAGCGGCTGGCCTGGGTGGGCCTGGTGCTGGTCGCGGCGACCGTGGTGGCGCTGCTGGTGATCGGCGTGGTCCGGCTGGCGGACGCGCCGTTCGGGCAGGACTTCTCCTCTAACGTGGACTGAGCGGTTCGGTGATCGTCCGCGCCGTGCGTCCGCGGAGCGGTGCGGCGGTAGCCTGGCCGGTGTCCGTCGCGTCGCGGTGGATCAGACTTCTCGACAGGAGGACCCCGTGACGGAACCGGCTGCGTCGTCGGCCGACGACCCCGGCGGCCGCCCCCCGGCGCGGCCGGAGTCCGGGACTCCCGTGACGCAGAGCGCGGCCGGTTGGGGCACGTCCGACACGGGCTGGGGCCGGCCGACGTCGCCGGGCCAGGGTTCGCCCTGGGCGCCGCCCGCGCCCGGTACCGACCGTGCCGCGGGCAGCGCACCGGAGGCCGGGACCACGCCGCCGCTGTCGCCGTCCGGTCCGTACCCCGGCCACCCGTCGCCGGCCCAGCCGGGCGGGGGAGATCCGGCGTATCAGGGCCAGCCGGGCGCTCCGTTCCCGTCGCCGTACCCCGGCGCCGGTCCCGGCGGGGCGTGGCCGCCGCCGTCCGGGTACGGCCGCGGTCCTCTGCCGGCGCCGCCCGCCGAGCCGCCCCGGCCGCCGCAGCGGGTCGAGCCGGTCCCCGGTACGCCGTTCGGGGTCGTCCACCTGGACGTGCCGGCGGTCACCTCCGGTCCCGCGGTGGGTTCGCTGGTCGCCGGGGTGGTGTCGATCCTGGTGTCGCTCCTGGTGCTCTGCTTCGGCGTCGGGGGAGCGCGGTACGGCGGAGCCTGGGCGGCCGGCGCGTTCACCGTGCCCGGCGTCCTGGCCGGGACGGCCGCGGTCGTCGCCGGTCTGCTCGCCCGGCGGCAGATCCGCCGGCCGGCGCCGCCGCCGGCGGTCCGGTTCACCGGGCGGGGCCTGGCCACGGCGGGCATCGCCTGCGGTGGGGTGGGGCTGCTGCTCAGCCTGATGGGGCTGGGGCTGGCGTTGTTGCTGCAGTTCGCGTGACGCTGCTCGCCCAGGGGCGACGGGCCGCTTCCGGGCGGAGCCGGTACACTGGTGACCGTAGGTGCCGATCACGGGTGAGCGGGCAGGGCGCGGGGCAACCGGCGGGATCTGAGATCCGTCGGACCATTCCGTTTTGACCTGCGAGGCTGTGGTAGGTACTCTTTCCCCTTGTGCCCGGGCTCGCCCGGGCAACTCGTGCGTGCGTGGGATCCGGTCTTCCGGCGATCGAGCGGCCGCACGACACAGTCAAAGACCCGGTACGCGGTTGACCGCGTGTCGGTGACAGAAATCCGGTGCGCGCGCGAGCGACGGCACCGGGACCGTGATCTGGGCGACACGCCCGACCGCGGGTGCCGGGACCTCCACCAGGTGGCCCTGGCCGGAATGTAGGAGAGCCGTCCATCAGGGCGGCTAACGAGCAGACGGCGCGGCCGCGCGAGCGGCCGAAGGGAGCGGAGAAACCCGGTGCCCACGATTCAGCAGCTGGTCCGAAAGGGCCGCCAGGCCAAGACGACCAAGACCAAGACCCCGGCGCTGAAGGGTTCCCCTCAGCGGCGCGGTGTGTGCACCCGCGTGTACACGACCACCCCCAAGAAGCCGAACTCGGCGCTCCGCAAGGTCGCTCGTGTCAAGCTCAGCAGCCAGATCGAGGTGACCGCCTACATCCCGGGCGTCGGTCACAACCTGCAGGAGCACTCGATCGTGCTCGTCCGCGGCGGCCGGGTGAAGGACCTCCCCGGCGTGCGTTACAAGATCGTTCGCGGTTCGCTGGACACCCAGGGTGTCCGCAACCGCAAGCAGGCGCGCAGCCGTTACGGCGCGAAGAAGGAGAAGAGCTGACATGCCGCGTAAGGGACCCGCTCCGCGGAAGCCGCTGGTCGCTGACCCGGTGTACAACTCGCCGTTGGTCACCCAGCTGGTGAACAAGATCCTGATGCGCGGTAAGCGTCAGCTCGCCGAGCGCATCGTGTACGCCGCCCTGGAGGGCTGCCGCGAGAAGAGCGGCACCGACCCGGTCGTCACGCTCAAGCGCGCGATGGACAACGTCAAGCCGACCCTCGAGGTCCGCAGCCGCCGCGTCGGTGGCGCGACCTACCAGGTGCCGGTCGAGGTCCGTCCGGCCCGCGCGACCACCCTCGGTCTGCGCTGGCTGGTGACCTACTCCAAGGCCCGTCGTGAGAAGACCATGGTCGAGCGGCTGATGAACGAGCTGCTGGACGCGAGCAACGGTCTGGGTGCCGCGGTGAAGCGGCGCGAGGACACGCACAAGATGGCCGAGTCGAACAAGGCCTTCGCGCACTACCGCTGGTAACACCCTGGTTCCGGCGCCGGACCGGCGCCGGAACCGCCACCAGTTGAGTCGAGACGACGATAAGTAGGGATTGAAGTGGCCGCCGCAGACGCGCTCGCCAACGTACGCAACATCGGCATCATGGCGCACATCGATGCCGGTAAGACCACGACCACCGAGCGGATCCTGTTCTACACCGGTATCACGTACAAGATCGGTGAGGTCCACGAGGGCGCTGCCGTCATGGACTGGATGGAGCAGGAGCAGGAGCGTGGTATCACCATCACCTCCGCTGCTACCAAGTGTGAGTGGAAGGGCCACACGATCCAGATCATCGACACGCCCGGTCACGTCGACTTCACGGTCGAGGTCGAGCGGTCGTTGCGGGTGCTGGACGGTGCGGTCGCGGTCTACGACGGTGTCGCCGGCGTGGAGCCGCAGACGGAGAACGTCTGGCGTCAGGCCGACAAGTACCACGTCCCCCGGATGTGCTTCGTCAACAAGCTCGACCGGACCGGTGCCGACTTCTTCCGCTGCGTGCAGATGATGATCGACCGGCTCAACGCCACCCCGCTGGTGCTCCAGATCCCGATCGGGCTCGAGGGCGACCACATCGGTGTCGTGGACCTGATCGAAATGAAGGCGCTCACCTGGCGCGGGGAGACCCAGAAGGGTGAGGACTACGCCATCGAGGAGATCCCGGCCGAGCTGGCCGACTCCGCGGCCGAGTGGCGCGAGAAGCTGGTGGAGACCCTGGCCGACGTCGACGACGCGGTGATGGAGAAGTACCTGGAGGGCGAGGAGATCTCCGTCGCGGAGATCAAGGCCGCCATCCGGCGCGCCACCATCGCCAGCAAGGCCAACCCGGTGCTCTGCGGCTCGGCGTTCAAGAACAAGGGCGTGCAGCCCATGCTCGACGCCGTCGTCGACTTCCTGCCGTCGCCGCTGGACGTTCCGGCGATCGAGGGTACGGCCACCGACGGCGAGACCCCGCTGCAGCGGAAGCCGTCGAAGTCGGAGCCGTTCTCCGGGCTGGCCTTCAAGATCCAGACCGACAAGCACCTCGGCAAGCTCACCTACGTCCGGGTGTACTCCGGTGTGGTCGAGACCGGTACCCAGGTGGTCAACTCCACCAAGGACCGCAAGGAGCGCATCGGCAAGATCTACCAGATGCACGCCAACAAGCGGGAAGAGCGCGGCTCGGCCCAGGCTGGCGACATCATCGCGGTGCAGGGTCTCAAGCAGACCACCACCGGTGACACGCTGTGCGACCCGGCGAACCCGGTCATCCTGGAGTCGATGACCTTCCCGGAGCCGGTCATCGAGGTCGCCATCGAGCCGAAGACCAAGGCCGACCAGGAGAAGCTCAGCACCGCCATCCAGCGGCTGGCCGAGGAGGACCCGACCTTCCGCGTCAAGCTGGACGAGGAGACCGGTCAGACGGTCATCGCCGGCATGGGCGAGCTGCACCTGGACATCCTGGTCGACCGGATGCGCCGCGAGTTCAACGTCGAGGCGAACATCGGTAAGCCGCAGGTGGCGTACCGCGAGACCATCCGCCGCAAGGTGGACAAGGTCGAGTACACCCACAAGAAGCAGACCGGTGGTTCCGGCCAGTACGCCCGCGTCATCGTGAGCATCGAGCCGCTGCCGCTGGACAACGACTCGCCGACCTACGAGTTCGCCAACGCCGTCACCGGTGGCCGCATCCCGCGGGAGTTCATCCCGTCGGTGGACGCCGGCGCCCAGGACGCGATGCAGTACGGCATCCTCGCCGGCTTCCCGCTGGTGGGTGTCAAGCTGACGCTGCTGGACGGCCAGTACCACGAGGTCGACTCGTCGGAAATGGCATTCAAGATCGCTGGCTCGATGGTGATGAAGGACGCGGCCCGCAAGGCCGACCCGGCGTTGCTCGAGCCGATGATGGCCGTTGAGGTCACCACTCCTGAGGAGAACATGGGTGACGTCATCGGCGACCTCAACTCCCGCCGCGGCATCATCCAGGCGATGGAGGAGCGCAGTGGCGCCCGCATCGTGAAGGCTCTGGTGCCGTTGTCGGAGATGTTCGGCTACGTCGGCGACCTGCGGTCGAAGACCCAGGGCCGGGCTAGCTACAGCATGCAGTTCGACTCCTACGCCGAGGTTCCGCAGAGCGTGGCGAAGGAGATCATCGCCAAGGCGACGGGTGAGTGAAGCTCACCTGAGCTGATCCGATGATCCGAGGCTGGTCGCGGGAGGGCACTCCCCGCCCGCGACCACCTCGATCGGATTGTGTGAGACCGGGCCTGTAGGCTTCATCGCCGCAGAACCCACCAAAGCTCTCCGGCCGTCAGGCCGGAAAGGCTGTCGACAGAGTCCTAAGCGCCGACCTGGCGCGCCGGGGCGAACGAACCAAGAAGTCCACAGGAGGACACCAGTGGCGAAGGCGAAGTTCGAGCGGACTAAGCCGCACGTCAACATCGGCACCATTGGTCACATCGACCACGGTAAGACGACGCTGACGGCGGCCATCACGAAGGTCCTGCACGACCAGTTCCCGGACCTCAACCCGTACACGCCGTTCGACGAGATCGACAAGGCGCCGGAGGAGAAGGCCCGCGGCATCACGATCTCGATCGCGCACGTCGAGTACCAGACCGAGGCGCGTCACTACGCGCACGTCGACTGCCCCGGTCACGCCGACTACATCAAGAACATGATCACCGGTGCCGCGCAGATGGACGGCGCGATCCTGGTGGTGGCGGCGACCGACGGCCCGATGCCGCAGACCCGCGAGCACGTGCTGCTGGCCCGTCAGGTCGGTGTGCCGTACATCGTCGTGGCGCTCAACAAGAGCGACATGGTCGACGACGAGGAGCTCCTGGAGCTCGTCGAGCTCGAGGTCCGTGAGCTGCTCTCCTCGCAGGAGTACCCGGGTGACGACCTGCCGGTCGTCCGGGTCTCGGCGCTGAAGGCCCTCGAGGGCGACCCGGAGTGGACCGGGCGTCTGATGGACCTGATGAACGCCGTTGACACCGCGATCCCGCAGCCGGAGCGCGAGACCGAGAAGCCGTTCCTCATGCCGATCGAGGACGTCTTCACGATCACCGGTCGTGGCACCGTCGTCACCGGTCGCGCCGAGCGCGGCATCCTCAAGCCGAACGAGGAGGTGGAGATCGTCGGCATCCGTGAGAAGTCGATGAAGACCACCTGCACCGGCATCGAGATGTTCCGCAAGCTGCTCGACGAGGCCCGCGCGGGCGAGAACGTCGGTCTGCTGCTGCGTGGCATCAAGCGCGAGGACGTCGAGCGCGGCATGGTCGTCGTCAAGCCGGGCACCACGACCCCGCACACGGAGTTCGAGGCGACGGTCTACATCCTCTCCAAGGAGGAGGGCGGCCGGCACACCCCGTTCTTCCAGAACTACCGTCCGCAGTTCTACTTCCGGACCACGGACGTCACCGGCGTCGTCACGCTGCCCGAGGGCACCGAGATGGTCATGCCGGGCGACAACACCACCATGACGGTGAAGCTGATCCAGCCCATCGCCATGGAGGAGAACCTCAAGTTCGCGATCCGCGAGGGTGGACGTACGGTCGGCGCTGGTCGCGTCACCAACATCCTCAAGTGAGCTGGGTAACCCCGATTAGCGTCGCCGCCGGTCGTGCGGCATACTAGTCAGGTTGCGTAACGACGGTTAGTCACCTGCGTCCGGTGAATGCTGGACCTCCGGGAGACCAACAGTCGCGCGTAGGGTGGTTGATCGCCCCAGGCGGTCAACCACCCTCGCACGGCGTCCGGATCGCTGTGATGCGATCGGCGCCTTGACCCACCGCGTGGTTCAAGAACCGCTCCGGAGTCCCGGGGCGGAGCCTGGCCCCAGGGCGCGACACGCCCGACCGCGGGGGTCGGCGAAGTGGGCCTGTACCAGCCGGTACAGGCGCCCGCAACACAGCGGCATCGAGAGAAGGAACAGAAGCCACCATGGCGGGACAGAAGATCCGCATCCGGCTCAAGGCCTATGACCACGAGGTCGTCGACTCCTCGGCTCGGAAGATCGTCGAGACGGTGACGCGTACCGGGGCGCAGGTCGCGGGCCCGGTGCCGCTGCCCACGGAGATCAACCGTTTCTGCGTTATCCGCTCGCCGCACAAGTACAAGGACTCGCGCGAGCACTTCGAGATGCGCACGCACAAGCGGCTGATCGACATCATCGACCCGACCCCGAAGACGGTCGACTCGCTCATGCGCCTCGACCTGCCGGCTGGCGTCGACATCGAGATCAAGCTGTAGGGATCGGACAAATGGACAGGCAAGTCAAGGGGATCCTGGGCGCCAAGCTCGGCATGACCCAGGTCTGGGACAACAACCGCGTTGTGCCCGTGACCGTGGTTCAGGCCGGCCCGTGCGTCGTCAGCCAGGTTCGTAGCGCCGAGAAGGACGGTTACTCCGCAGTCCAGCTGGCGTACGGCACGATCGACCCGCGCAAGGTCAAGAAGCCGATCAGCGGGCACTACGCGAAGGCGGACGTGGCGCCGCGCCGGCACATCGTCGAGCTGCGCACCGCGGACGCCGCGGACTACTCGCTGGGCCAGGAGGTCACGGTCGAGGAGTTCCCGGCCGGCGTCACCATCGACGTCACCGGCAAGACCAAGGGCAAGGGCTACGCCGGCCCGATGAAGCGGCACGGCTTCCACGGTCTGCGCGCCAGCCACGGTGTGGAGCGCAAGCACCGTTCGCCGGGCTCCATCGGCGCCTGCGCCACCCCGGGTCGTGTCTTCAAGGGCACCCGGATGGCCGGCCGGATGGGTGGCGTGCGCTACACCGTCCAGAACCTGACCGTCCAGGCGGTCGACACCGATAACAACCTCCTGCTCGTCCGTGGCGCCATCCCGGGCCCCAAGGGCGCGCTGGTCCTGGTCCGTACCGCGGCCAAGAGCAAGGCGAAGAAGGGCGGTGCGGCCAAGTGACCACCGTTGACGTCCTCAACGTCGAAGGCGCCAAGAGCGGCTCCGTCGAGCTGCCGGCCGACATCTTCGACGTCCAGGCGAACGTCGCGCTGATGCACCAGGTAGTGGTGGCTCAGCTCGCGGCGGCCCGTCAGGGTACGCACAAGGTCAAGACCCGCGGCGAGGTCGCCGGCGGCGGCAAGAAGCCGTACAAGCAGAAGGGCACCGGTCGCGCCCGGCAGGGCTCGATCCGCGCTCCGCAGTTCGCCGGCGGTGGCGTGGTGCACGGCCCGGTCCCGCGTGACTACAGCCAGCGCACCCCCAAGAAGATGAAGGCCGCCGCCCTGCGTGGCGCCCTCTCCGACCGGGCGCGCGCCGGCCAGGTGCACGTCGTCGAGGCGTTCGTCTCGGGCGAGAAGCCGTCGACCAAGGCCGCTCTGGCCACGCTGGTCAAGCTGACCGAGGCCCCCCGGGTCCTGGTCGTGCTGAGCAGCACCGACGAGCTGAACTGGGTGTCGCTGCGCAACGAGCCGCGGGTGCACCTGATCGAGGCCGGCCAGCTCAACACGTACGACGTGCTGGTGGCCGACGACGTGGTCTTCACCAAGGACGCCCTGGACGAGTTCCTGGGTGTTCCCGCCGAGACCACCGAGGAGGGTGGCAAGTGAGCACGATCGCCGATCCGCGCGACATCATCGTCGCGCCGGTCGTCTCGGAGAAGAGCTACAGCGAGCTGAACCGGAACTGGTACACCTTCCTGGTGCACCCGGACGCGAACAAGACCGAGATCAAGATCGCTATCCAGCAGATCTTCAACGTCCGCGTCCTGACGGTCAACACGCTCAACCGCGAGGGCAAGCGCAAGCGCACCAAGACCGGGTTCGGTCAGCGCAAGTCGACCAAGCGGGCGATCGTGAAGCTGGCTGACGGTGACCGTATCGAGGCCTTCGGCGGCCCGGTCAGCTGAGGGGTGTAGACAATGGCTATCCGTAAATACAAGCCGACGACGCCGGGCCGGCGTGGCTCGAGCGTCGCCGACTTCGCCGAGATCACCCGGTCGACGCCCGAGAAGTCGCTGCTGGCTCCGCTGCCGAAGAAGGGCGGACGCAACGCCCACGGCCGGATCACCACCCGTCACCACGGTGGCGGCCACAAGCGGCAGTACCGTCTGATCGACTTCAAGCGGGTCGACAAGGACGGCGTGCCGGCGAAGGTCGCGCACATCGAGTACGACCCGAACCGCACCGCGCGCATCGCGCTGCTGCACTACGCCGACGGCGAGAAGCGGTACATCATCGCGCCGAAGGACATGAAGCAGGGCGACCGCGTCGAGTCCGGCCCGGGCGCCGACATCAAGCCGGGTAACAACCTCCCGCTGCGCAACATCCCGGTCGGTACCACGATTCACAACGTGGAGCTCCGTCCCGGCGGTGGCGCCAAGCTGGCCCGTTCGGCCGGCGTCGGCATCCAGCTGCTCGGTCGCGAGGGTGTGTACGCGACCCTTCGTATGCCGTCCGGCGAGATCCGGCGGGTCGACGTCCGCTGCCGAGCCAGCATCGGCGAGATCGGCAACGCCGACCAGTCGAACATCAACTGGGGCAAGGCCGGCCGGATGCGGTGGAAGGGCAAGCGTCCGACCGTCCGTGGTGTCGCGATGAACCCGGTCGACCACCCGCACGGTGGTGGTGAGGGTAAGACCTCCGGTGGTCGCCACCCGGTCAACCCGCAGGGTAAGCCCGAGGGCCGCACCCGTCGTAAGGGCCAGCCGAGCGACCGGCTGATCGTCCGCCGCCGCTACGCCACGCGTAAGCGCGGCTGAGGGAGATAAGACATGCCTCGCAGCCTTAAGAAGGGCCCGTTCATCGACGACCACCTGCTCAAGAAGGTGGAGACGCAGAACGACAAGGGCTCGAAGAACGTCATCAAGACCTGGTCGCGGCGCTCGACGATCATCCCCGAGATGCTGGGGCACACGATCGCCGTGCACGACGGACGCAAGCACGTCCCGGTGTTCGTGACCGAGGCCATGGTCGGGCACAAGCTCGGCGAGTTCGCGCTGACCCGCACGTTCAAGGGTCACGAGAAGGACGACCGGAAGAGCCGCCGGCGCTGACGCCGCGGGCATACGGATAGAGGAACAAGGGGTTACAGCGATGCCAGGAAAGGGCGACGCTCCGGTGCTTCCGGGCGCGCGGGCGGTTGCGCGGCACGTGCGCATCTCGCCGATGAAGGCGCGCCGGGTGGTCAACCTCGTCCGCGGCCTGCCCGCGAAGGAGGCGCTCACGGTGCTGCAGTTCGCGCCGCAGGCTGCGAGCGAGCAGGTGTACAAGGTGCTCGCGAGCGCGATCGCCAACGCGGAGAACAACGAGCGGCTGGACCCCGATGCGCTGCTCGTCAGCGAGGCGTTCGTCGACGAGGGCCCGACCATGAAGCGGTTCCGGCCGCGGGCGCAGGGCCGGGCTTACCGGATCCGCAAGCGCACCTGCCACATCACGGTGGCGGTGGAGGCGGTCGCGCCGGCCGCGCCGAAGAAGTCGGCGAAGAAGGCCGCTCCGGCCACCCGGGCCGAGGCCGCTGAGGGGCAGAGCACGACGGAGGGTGCCGAGTAATGGGTCAGAAGGTTCACCCCACTGGGTTCCGGCTCGGCATCTCGACCGACTGGAAGTCCCGCTGGTTCGCGGACAAGCTCTACAAGGACTACATCGGCGAGGATGTCAAGATCCGCCGGATGATGTCCAAGGGCCTCGAGCGCGCCGGCATTTCCAAGGTCGACATCGAGCGCACCCGGGACCGGGTCCGCGTCGACATCCACACCGCCCGGCCGGGCATCGTCATCGGCCGGAAGGGTGCGGAGGCCGACCGGATCCGCGGCGAGCTCGAGAAGCTCACCGGCAAGCAGGTGCAGCTCAACATCATCGAGGTGAAGAACCCCGAGTCGGACGCGCAGCTCGTCGCCCAGGGCGTCGCCGAGCAGCTCTCCAGCCGGGTCAGCTTCCGTCGGGCGATGCGCAAGTCCATGCAGTCGGCCATGAAGAACCCGATCTGCAAGGGCATCCGCGTCCAGGTCTCGGGTCGCCTCGGCGGCGCCGAGATGAGCCGGACGGAGTTCTACCGCGAGGGTCGAGTTCCGCTGCACACGCTGCGGGCCAACATCGAGTACGGCTTCTTCGAGGCCCGTACGACCTTCGGCCGGATCGGCGTGAAGGTCTGGATCTACAAGGGTGACGCCGTCCCGGGCCGGGAGGCTCCGGCCGAGGCCGGTCCGTCCCGCCCGCGTCGTGGTGAGCGTGGCGACCGTCCCGAGCGGCCGCGCCGTGGTCGGTCCGGTTCGTCCGGCACGACGGCCGGTGGCACCGAGGCCGGCCGGGCTGCTGCGACCACCATCGCGCAGCAGGCCGAGACGCCGAGTGGCGAGCCGGTGGACCCGTCCGCCGTCGCCGCCGCGGCAGAAACGCAGCAGGAGGGCTGACAGATGCTGATGCCGCGCAAGCCCCCGAAGGGCTTCCGCAAGCCGCACCACCCGGACCGCCACGGCGCGTCCAAGGGTGGTAACCGGGTGGTGTTCGGCGAGTTCGGGATCCAGGCTCTCGAGCCGGCGTACGTGACCAACCGCCAGATCGAGTCGGCGCGTATCGCGATGACCCGTCACATCAAGCGTGGCGGCAAGGTCTGGATCACGATCTTCCCGGACCAGGCCCTGACCAAGAAGCCGGCCGAAACCCGGATGGGTTCCGGTAAGGGCTCGCCCGAGTGGTGGGTCGCCAACGTCAAGCCGGGGCGGGTTCTCTTCGAGATGTCCTTCCCCAACGAGCAGATTGCGCGAGAGGCGATGCGTCGTGCGATCCACAAGCTCCCGATGAAGTGCCGCATTGTGACGCGCGAAGTGGGTGAATCCTGATGGCAGCGGGCGTTAAGGCGACCGAGCTGCGTGAGCTCTCCGAGGAGGAGCTGGTCACGAAGCTGCGGGAGGCCAAGGCGGAGCTGTTCAATCTCCGCGTGCAGGCCGCGACCGGGCAGCTGGACAACAACCGGCGGCTGCAGGTCATCCGTCGGGAGATCGCCCGGATCTACACGATCATGCGTGAGCGCGAGCTGGGGCTCTCGGCCGCGCCGACTGAGGTGACTGCATCATGAGCGAGAACACCACCGCTACCACGCGGGCCAGCCGTAAGGTGCGTGAGGGCCTCGTGGTCAGCGACAAGATGGAAAAGACCGTCGTGGTCGAGGTCGAGGACCGGGTCAAGCACGCGCTGTACGGCAAGATCATGCGCCGTACCCGCAAGCTGAAGGTGCACGACGAGCAGAACTCGGCCGGTATCGGCGACCGGGTCCTGATCATGGAGACCCGGCCGCTCTCCGCCACCAAGCGGTGGCGGCTCGTGGAGATCCTCGAGAAGGCCAAGTAGCGAAGGCTCGAGCTCGGCCGGTTTCGGTCGGGCGCAGGTTCCGCCAGGCTCCGGCCGTCCGCGAGGGCGGCCGGAGAACCGGCAGACATAGGAGATAGACGTGATTCAGCAGGAGTCGCGACTGCGCGTCGCCGACAACACGGGTGCCCGGGAGATCCTGTGCATCCGGGTTCTCGGTGGCTCCGGTCGGCGCTACGCGAGCATCGGCGACGTCATCGTGGCCACCGTCAAGGACGCGATCCCGGGTGCCGGTGTGAAGAAGGGCGACGTCGTCAAGGCGGTCGTCGTCCGCACCGCCAAGGAGAAGCGGCGGCCGGACGGTTCGTACATCCGCTTCGACGAGAACGCCGCCGTCATCATCAAGGACGGCGGGGACCCGCGCGGTACCCGTATCTTCGGCCCGGTGGGTCGGGAGCTGCGGGACAAGCGGTTCATGAAGATCATCTCTCTCGCGCCGGAGGTGTTGTGACCGTGAAGGTCAAGAAGGGCGACACGGTCGTCGTCATCGCCGGCAAGGACAAGGGTGCCAAGGGCAAGGTCATTGCGGCCTACCCGCGGCAGGACAAGGTCCTGGTCGAGGGCGTGAACCGGGTCAAGAAGCACACCCGCATCAGCACCACCCAGCGTGGCGCCAAGACCGGTGGCATCGTCACCCAGGAGGCCCCGATCCACGTCTCGAACGTGCAGGTCCTGGACTCCGAAGGGAAGCCGACCCGGGTCGGTTACCGGATCGACGACAACGGCCAGAAGGTCCGCATCGCGCGTAGCACCGGTAAGGACCTGTGATGACCACGGCTACCGAAACCAAGACCATGCCGCGCCTCAAGGAGCGGTACCGCAACGAGGTCGTGGCGAAGCTGCAGGAGCAGCACAACTACGGCAACCCCATGCAGGTGCCCGGGCTCGTCAAGATCGTCGTCAACATGGGCGTCGGCGAGGCCGCTCGGGACGCCAAGCTGATCGACGGCGCGGTCCGTGACCTGGCCACCATCACCGGTCAGAAGCCGCTGGTGCGGCGGGCGACCAAGTCCATCGCGCAGTTCAAGCTCCGCGAGGGCATGCCGATCGGCGCGAAGGTGACCCTGCGCGGCGACCGGATGTGGGAGTTCCTGGACCGGCTGCTGTCGATCGCGCTGCCGCGTATCCGCGACTTCCGCGGTCTGGACGGGCGCAAGCTCGACGGGCACGGCAACTACACGTTCGGTCTGACCGAGCAGTCGGTGTTCCACGAGATCGACCAGGACAAGATCGATCGCCAGCGGGGCATGGACATCACGGTGGTCACGACCGCCACGACCGACGACGAGGGCCGGGCGCTGCTCAAGCTCCTGGGCTTCCCGTTCAAGGAGAACTGAGATGGCCAAGAAGGCGCTGATCATCAAGGCGGCCGCGAAGCCGAAGTTCTCGGTTCGCGCCTACACCCGCTGCCAGCGGTGCGGGCGTCCGAAGGCGGTCTACCGCAAGTTCGGTCTCTGCCGGGTGTGCATCCGGGAGATGGCCCACCGCGGTGAGCTGCCCGGCGTGTCCAAGGCTTCCTGGTAATAGCCCGGCGCGCTTCGCGCGTCAGCTGAACTGTCTCTTCGCCGTAGGCCCCGGGCCCAGCTCGGGGAACCCCGGCGAGAAAGGTTGACGAATTTCATGACGATGACCGACCCGATCGCAGACATGCTCACGCGTCTGCGTAACGCCAACCAGGCGTACCACGATCAGGTGAAGATGCCCTACTCGAAGATCAAGGCGAACATCGCCGAGGTCCTCAAGGCCGAGGGTTACATCGCCACCTGGTCCGTCGAGGAGCCCGAGGAGGGCGCCGTCGGCAAGCGACTGGTCGTCGAGCTGAAGTACGGCCAGAACCGGGAGCGGAGCCTGGCCGGCATCAAGCGCGTGTCCAAGCCCGGTCTCCGGGTGTACGCCAAGTCGGACGGGCTCCCGCGGGTGCTCGGCGGGCTGGGCGTGGCGATCATTTCGACGTCCCAGGGGCTGCTCACCGACCGGCAGGCCCGCAAGCGGAGCGTTGGCGGGGAAGTCCTCGCCTTCGTCTGGTAACGGGAGACAGGTAGAAATGTCGCGTATTGGACGTAAGTCGATCCCGGTGCCTTCCGGCGTCGACATCACGATCGAGGGCCAGACCGTCAAGGTCAAGGGCCCGAAGGGCGAGCTGTCGCACACGCTCGCCGAGCCGATCAAGGCGGAGCGGGGCGAGGACGGCCAGCTGCACGTCAACCGGCCGAACGACGAGCGCAAGGCCAAGGAACTGCACGGCCTGAGCCGTACCCTGGTCGCCAACATGATCGTCGGCGTCACCGAGGGCTACCGCAAGAGCCTGGAGATCGCCGGCACCGGTTACCGTGTGACCGCCAAGGGCAAGGACCTGGAGTTCGCGCTCGGGTTCTCGCACCCGGTGGTCGTCCCGGCCCCGGACGGCATCACCTTCACGGTGGAGCGGCCGACCCTGTTCCACGTGGCCGGCATCGACAAGCAGCAGGTCGGTGAGGTCGCCGCCAACATCCGGAAGATCCGCCCGCCGGAGCCCTACAAGGGCAAGGGCGTCAAGTACCAGGGCGAGGTCATCCGCCGCAAGGCTGGAAAGGCAGGTAAGAAGTGAGCGCCACGCTGCTCAAGCGCCGCCGCGGCGTCGCCGCCAAGCGCGCCGTCGGGCGTGCGCGCCGACACTTCCGGGTGCGCAAGAACGTCAGCGGCACCGCCGAGCGTCCCCGCCTGGTCGTCACCCGCTCCCTGCGGCACATCGTCGCCCAGATCGTCGACGACACCAAGGGTCACACCCTGGCGTCGGCCTCGACCCTGGACGGCTCGCTGCGCGGTACGGAGGGCGACAAGAGCGCCCTGGCCGGCAAGGTCGGCGCACTGCTCGCCGAGCGCGCCAAGGCCGCCGGCGTCTCGAAGGTCGTCTTCGACCGCGGTGGCAACCGGTACGCGGGGCGGGTCGCCGCGCTTGCCGATGCCGCCCGCGAAGCCGGGCTCGAGTTCTAGAAACCCCGTCACGAGAGAGAAGGAAGGCTGCTGATGCCAGGTCAACAGCGCCGTGGCGGCGGGTCCGGTGGCAACGAGGGTGGTCGCCGCGACAACCGCCGTGAGGGCGGCCGCGGAAACGCGCCCGTCGAGAAGACCCCGCACCTCGAGCGGGTCGTCGCGATCAACCGCGTCGCCAAGGTCGTGAAGGGTGGTCGTCGCTTCAGCTTCACCGCCCTGGTGATCGTGGGCGACGGCGACGGCAC
This sequence comes from Micromonospora sp. BS32, assembly GCF_059089345.1. Taxonomy (NCBI): domain Bacteria; kingdom Bacillati; phylum Actinomycetota; class Actinomycetes; order Micromonosporales; family Micromonosporaceae; genus Micromonospora; species Micromonospora sp. BS32. Next base: position 27,816 of record NZ_JBSSHR010000031.1, on the reverse strand, counting down.
CGTCGGCGTGGGCTACGGAAAGGCCAAGGAGGTGCCCGCGGCGATCGCCAAGGGTGTCGAGGAGGCCAAGAAGCACTTCTTCAAGGTGCCGCGGATCGGTCAGTCGATCCCGCACCCGGTGCAGGGTGAGGCCGCCGCCGGTGTGGTGCTGCTCAAGCCGGCCTCGGCCGGTACGGGCGTCATCGCCGGTGGGCCGGTGCGTGCCGTGCTGGAGTGCGCGGGCATCCACGACGTGCTCTCCAAGAGCCTCGGCTCGTCCAACCCGATCAACATCGTGCACGCCACGGTGGCGGCTCTGAAGGGCCTCGAGTCCCCGGAGCAGGTCGCGGCACGTCGTGGTCTGCCGGTCGAGGACGTCGCGCCGGCCGCCATGCTGGCGTCGCGGGCGGGGGTGGCGTCCTGATGGCTCGCCTGAAGGTCACCCAGCTCCGGTCCGAGATCGGCGCCAAGCACAACCAGCGTGAGTCGCTGCGTTCGCTCGGCCTGAAGCGGATCAACGACGTGGTGGTCAAGGAGGACCGTCCCGAAATCCGGGGCATGATCTTCGCGGTCAACCACCTCGTGAAGGTCGAGGAGGTCGAGTAATGACGATCAAGGTTCACCACCTGCGCCCGGCCCCGGGTGCCAAGACCGCGAAGACCCGTGTGGGTCGCGGTGAGGGCTCCAAGGGCAAGACCGCCGGTCGCGGTACCAAGGGCTCCAAGGCCCGCAAGAACATCTCGGCGGCGTTCGAGGGTGGGCAGATGCCCATCCACATGCGCCTGCCGAAGATGAAGGGCTTCAAGAACAAGTTCAAGGTCGTCTTCCAGGTGGTCAACCTGGACCGGCTCGCCGAGCTCTTCCCGAACGGCGGCCAGGTCGGCCCGCTGGAGCTGGTCGAGGCCGGCGCGGTCCGCAAGGGCCAGCCGGTCAAGGTCCTCGGCACCGGCGACCTCGGCGGGGTGGCCCTCCAGGTGTCGGCGCACGCGTTCAGCGCGTCGGCCAAGGAGAAGATCACCGCTGCCGGTGGCTCCGTCACCGAGCTGTAAGGCTGGTACCCGTGGCGCCCGCTCAGTTGTCCGCAACTGGGCGGGCGCCCTGGTCTGCCCGGGGCATGTGCGCCGGGTAACATCGGATTCGGTTTATGTAGCCGGGCGCATCTGCCCGGAGCGGGAGCGGGCTGTTAGAGTCCCATCCCAGCTATGGATATCGGGCACTCGCCCGGCACCCACCCCCACCCGCCAGGGATCACCGGCGGCCCGCCTCGCGCAGGAGGAAGAAGTTGCTGTCCGCCTTTCTCAGTGCGTTCCGTACGCCTGACCTGCGCAAGAAGCTGCTGTTCACAGTAGGCATCATCGCGGTCTACCGGCTCGGCGCCACTCTGCCCAGCCCCGGCGTCTCGTACGGCAACGTGCAGAAGTGCCTCGACTCGCTGCAGGGTCAGAACACCGGTGTGCTCAACCTGCTGGACCTGTTCTCCGGCGGCGCGCTGCTGCAGCTCTCGGTCTTCGCGCTGGGCATCATGCCCTACATCACCGCGTCGATCATCCTGCAGCTGCTCACGGTGGTCATCCCGCGGCTGGAGCAGCTCCGCAAGGAGGGCCAGGCCGGCCAGGCGAAGATCACCCAGTACACCCGCTACCTGACCCTCGGCCTGGGCATCCTCCAGTCGTCGGCCTTCGTGGCGCTGGCCCGCTCCGGGCAGCTCTTCCAGAACCGCTGCGACCAGTTCCCGATCATCCCCGAGGGGACCGGCATCCCGGACTGGCTGACGCTGAGCATCCTGGTCATGACGATGACCGCCGGTACCGGCATGGTGATGTGGCTCGGTGAGCTGATCACCGACCGCGGCGTCGGTAACGGCATGTCCGTCCTCATCTTCACCTCGATCGCCGCGCGCCTCCCCAGCGAGGGCTGGAAGATCAAGACCAACGAGGGCTGGGCCAAGTTCTTCCTGGTGCTCGTCCTGGTCCTGCTGGTCATCACGGCGGTCTGCTTCATCGAGCAGGCGCAGCGCCGGATCCCGGTGCAGTACGCCAAGCGGATGATCGGCCGGCGGATGTACGGCGGCACCTCGACCTACATCCCGCTCAAGGTGAACCAGGCCGGCGTCATCCCGGTCATCTTCGCCTCGTCGCTGCTCTACCTGCCGCAGCTGGCGCTGCAGTTCTTCGACCAGACCAACCCGGGCAAGACCCAGGCCTGGATCACGAACCACATCGTGAAGGCCAGCGCGCCCGAGCACATCATCATCTACTTCCTGCTGATCATCTTCTTCACGTACTTCTACGTGTCGATCACGTTCAACCCGACCGAGGTCGCGGACAACATGAAGAAGTACGGCGGCTTCGTGCCGGGCATCCGCCCCGGCAAGCCGACCGCCGAGTACCTCGACTTCATCCTGAGCCGGATCACCCTGCCGGGCGCGCTCTACCTGGGCATCGTCGCGATCCTGCCGAACTTCTTCTTCATCTGGCTGAACAGCCAGCAGTTCCAGAACTTCCCGTTCGGCGGCACCGCTGTGCTCATCATGGTCGGCGTCGGTCTGGAGACCGTGAAGCAGATCGAGAGCCAACTCATGCAGCGGAACTACGAAGGGTTCCTGCGGTAGATGCGACTCGTTCTGGTTGGCCCGCCGGGCGCGGGCAAGGGCACACAGGCGGAGTTCATCGCCGCCCACCTCTCGGTGCCGAAGATCTCGACCGGGGACATCTTCCGGGCCAACGTCTCCCAGGGCACGCCCCTTGGGGTCGAGGCCAAGCGGTACATGGATGCCGGCAAGCTGGTCCCGGACGAGGTCACCATCAACATGGTCCGGGATCGGCTCGCCGAGCCGGACGCCAGCGAGGGCTTCCTCCTCGACGGCTTCCCCCGGACGACGCCGCAGGCCGCCGCGCTCGACAAGCTCCTCGCGGACCTGGGCACGGCGCTGGACCTGGTCCTGGAACTGGTGGTCGACGACGACGAGGTGATCCGGCGGCTCTCCGGAAGGCGTACCTGCCGGGGCTGCGGCAAGATCTGGCACGTCGAGTTCGACGCGACGACCCGTGAGGGCATCTGCGACCGCTGCGGCGCGGAGCTGTTCCAGCGGGACGACGACAAGCCGGAGACCATCGCCGCCCGCCTGCGGGAGTACGCCGAGAAGACCGCTCCGCTGGTCGACTACTACGGCGCCCAGGGCAAGCTGGTCGGGATCGACGCCACCGGGCCGGTGGAGGACGTCACGGTCCGGGCCATCGACGCCCTCCGGTCGTACGGCGGGTGACTGACCGCCGGGGATCCGGCGGATAGAGTGCGAACAGCGGGGTACGCGAGACGTGCCCCGCTGTTCGCTGTTCGGCAACGAAAGGTACCGCTCCATGCGCCGTCCCCAGCTGGACATCCAGCTGAAGACCCCCGACCAGATCGAGAAGATGCGGGCCGCCGGCCTGGTGGTCGCCGAGGCCCTGCGTCGGATGCGCGAGGCGGTGGCGCCCGGGGTGAGCACCGCCGACCTCGACGCGATCGCCGAGTCGACGATCCGGGAGGCCGGGGCCGTCCCCTCGTTCAAGGGCTACCACGGGTTCCCCGCCTCGATCTGCTCGTCGGTCAACGAGCAGGTGGTGCACGCGATCCCGTCGTCGGGGCAGGTGCTCCGCGACGGCGACCTGGTCTCGATCGACTGCGGCGCGATCCTCGACGGCTGGCACGGCGACGCCGCCATCACCGTCGGAGTGGGTGAGGTCGACCCTTCGCTGCTGAAGATGGCCGCGGTCGCCGAGGATGCGATGTGGGCCGGCATCGCCGCCGCCGCGCGCGGCGCCGCCAGCGGCAAGGGGCGCCTCACCGACATTTCGCACGCGGTGGAGACCGCGGTCCGCAAGGGCGGCCGGTACGGCATCGTCGACGGCTACGGCGGGCACGGCATCGGCACCGAGATGCACCAGGACCCGCACGTGCTCAACCACGGCCGCCCGGGCAAGGGGCCGCGGCTGGTGCCCGGCCTGGCGCTGGCGATCGAGCCGATGATCACCATGGGCTCGCCCCGGACGGTCGAGCTCTCCGACGGCTGGACCGTGGTCACCCGTGACCGGTCGATGGCGGTGCACGTCGAGCACTCGATGGCCCTGCTGGAGGACGGCGTGTGGGTGCTCACCGCCTTCGACGGGGGCCGGGCCCGCCTGGGTGACCTGGTCACCTCCCGGCAGCCGGCCGACTCTCCGGCGGCCTGAGCCCGCCCCCTCCGGTCCGTCGGGCAGCCCGGCCGTGACACGGTGCGACCGCGACACAGCCCGGCCGCGATAGCCCGGCCGCGACCCGGCCCGACCGCGACCCGGCCCGACCGGGCGGATCGTGCCCGGTGGTGCGGGTCACGGGGCGGTGGGCACTGGCGGCCCGGTGGCATGCTTGCCGTCATGGAGGCGCGGGACCGGATGCGGGCGGGAGACGCCGACCGCCAGGCGGTGGCGGAACAGCTCCGGGTAGCCGTCGACGAGGGCCGGCTCGATCTGCACGAGTACGACGAGCGCCTGCGGCTGGCGTACGAGGCGAAGACCTACGGGGAACTGGACGCGGTGGTGGGGGACCTTCCCGCGCCCGCGCCAGCGGAGCGCTCCGCCCTCGCCCCGCGCCAGACCGGGCCAGGCGGGCCGGACACCGGGGGACCGGTGCCGGCAGCGCCGCTGGAGGCGGCGGCCGCGAGCGGGACGGCCGGCGCAGACCGACCGGTGGCCGGGGATCCGCGTGGCTGGCTCGCCGAGGCGTGGGGGCCGTGGCTGCGGGTGGCGGCCATCCTCGCCACGATCTGGCTCTTCGGCGCGATCGGCAGGCGGGAGATCGGCTTCTTCTGGCCGGTCTGGGTGCTCGGGCCGTGGGGGGCGTTGCTGCTCCTGCGCACCGCCGGCGGGCTCGCCACCGGAAATTCGCGGCGCGACGCCGGCGGGCGGGCGCGCGGAGCGGTCGCACGGCGGCGGGCCGTCGGGCGGGACGAACGGCGCCGGGCCCGGCGGAAGCGGCGTACCGGCGGGTGGTGAGGGCGTCCCCGGTGGGGGCGGCTGTCCGGTTTTCCCCGGCGCGGGTGACGCGCGGGGTGGCCGGTTTGGCGACGGACCGCAGGCGGGCGTACACTTTCAGATCGGCGCACAGCGTCCACTCCGGCATGCCCATCCTGCGCTTCGGTGGGAGTCGGAGCCGCGGCTGGCGCGGGTTCTCTGATCTTGGTCAGATTGCCCGTGTAAGACGTTGTGAGCCGTCCGGAGTAACCGACGTCAGGACAGCGGAGGACATGCCGAAAAAAGACGGAGCCATCGAGATCGAGGGTCGGGTCATCGAGCCCCTGCCGAACGCCATGTTCCGGGTGGAGCTCGCGAACGGTCACAAGGTGCTGGCTCACATCAGCGGCAAGATGCGGCAGCACTACATCCGCATCCTGCCGGAAGACCGGGTCGTCGTTGAACTCTCGCCGTACGACCTGACCCGCGGGCGCATCGTCTACCGCTACAAGTAAGCCTGACGGCGGCCGGGACGTCCCCGTGTCCGTCTTCGACGTCCGGTGTCGCGAGTCGTCGCGTCTCCGGGCCAGATGGGAAGTAAGGCAACCGTGAAGGTCAAGCCGAGCGTCAAGAGGATCTGCCAAAAGTGCCGGGTGATCCGCCGGCACGGCCGGGTCATGGTCATCTGCACCGACCCGCGCCACAAGCAGCGCCAGGGCTGACACAGTCCCGCCGACCGCGACGAGCGGCCGGCGGAACAGGTCCCGGCCGCAGATCTCGACACATCTCACCAGCTCGTCCCAGCCGCGAGCGGTACGCAGCGCGTACTCAATCGTGGTTGACCCCCGGTCGGAGGCCGGGGCCCGCTCGGGCAGCGATCGACCCCGGTCGCCGGCGCACACAGCGTCGGAAGGACGGGACGGTCGGTAGCGGGATGGGACGGGTCCACACCTCCGCCACACATCACGAGGAGTACGCCCGCACATGGCACGTCTAGTCGGCGTGGACCTCCCCCGCGAGAAGCGGATGGAGATCGCGCTCACCTACATCTTCGGGGTCGGTCGTACCCGCGCCCTGGAGACCCTGGCCGCCACCGGCATCTCGCCGGACAAGCGCGCCCGTGACCTCACGGATGAGGAGCTGGTCCAGCTCCGCAACCACATCGAGGGCAACTACAAGGTTGAAGGCGACCTGCGCCGCGAGGTCGCCGCTGACATCCGCCGCAAGGTCGAGATCGGCTGCTACGCCGGCATCCGGCACCGCCGGGGCCTGCCCGTGCGTGGCCAGCGGACCAAGACCAATGCGCGGACCCGGAAGGGCCCGAAGCGGACCGTCGCCGGCAAGAAGAAGCCCGGCAAGAAGTAACTAGGAGCGCACAGACTTATGCCACCGAAGGCTCGTGCCGGAGCCGCTGTCAAGAAGGTCCGGCGCAAGGAACGCAAGAACGTCGCCCACGGGCAGGCGCACATCAAGAGCACCTTCAACAACACCATCGTGTCCATCACGGACCCGACCGGTGCGGTCATCTCCTGGGCCTCCGCCGGCCAGGTTGGCTTCAAGGGCTCCCGCAAGTCGACTCCGTTCGCCGCGCAGCTGGCCGCCGAGGCCGCCGCGCGTCGGGCCATGGAGCACGGCATGCGCAAGGTCGACGTGTTCGTCAAGGGCCCCGGCTCCGGCCGGGAAACCGCCATCCGCTCGCTGCAGGCCGTGGGCCTCGAGGTCGGCCAGATCGCCGACGTCACCCCGCAGCCGCACAACGGGTGCCGTCCGCCGAAGCGTCGTCGGGTCTGAGAGGTTAGAGAGAAATGGCTCGTTATACCGGTGCTGACTGCCGCCGTTGCCGGCGGGAGAAGATGAAGCTGTTCCTCAAGGGCAGCAAGTGCGATGGTCCGAAGTGCCCGTTCGAGTCCCGGCCGTTCCCGCCCGGGCAGCACGGCCGCGGCCGCACGAAGGAGACGGAGTACCTGCTCCAGCTCCGTGAGAAGCAGAAGGCCCGTCGTGTCTACGGCGTGCTGGAGAAGCAGTTCCGCGGGTACTACGAAGAGGCCGTGGGCAAGCAGGCGAAGACCGGTGAGGTCCTCCTGCAGATCCTCGAGTCGCGGCTGGACAACGTGGTCTACCGGGCCGGCTACGCCAGCTCCCGGGACCAGGCCCGCCAGCTGGTCAAGCACGGTCACTTCACGGTGAACGGCAAGAAGGTCGACATCCCGTCGTACCGCGTCAAGGAGCACGACATCATCGAGGTCCGGGGCAAGAGCAAGGAGCTCACCCCGTTCGTGGTGGCGCAGGCTCAGGCCGGTTCGCGGTCGGTTCCGGCGTGGCTCGAGGCCATCCCGAGCCAGATGAAGATCCTCGTGCACTCGCTCCCGGCCCGGCAGGTCATTGACACGCAGGTCCAGGAGCAGCTGATCGTCGAGCTCTACTCCAAGTAAGGGCTCGTTGCGGTGGCCCGCCCTCCGGGGCGGGCCACCGGAACAGTTTGTGTCGTGGACGTCAAATAGCGGGCGTCCCGGAAGAGAAGAGAAGAAATGCTCATCAGCCAGCGACCGTCTCTCTCCGAAGAGTCGATCAACGAGACCCGTTCCCGGTTCACCATCGAGCCGCTGGAGCCCGGCTTCGGCTACACCCTGGGCAACTCGCTGCGGCGCACGCTGCTGTCGTCCATCCCGGGTGCCGCGGTCACCTCGATCAAGATCGACGGTGTGCTGCACGAGTTCACCACGATCCCCGGGGTCAAGGAGGACGTGGTCGAGCTCGTCATGAACATCAAGGAGCTCTGCGTCAGCTCCGAGCACGACGAGCCGGTCAGCATGTACCTGCGCAAGCAGGGCCCGGGCGACGTGACCGCGGGTGACATCCAGCCCCCGGCCGGCGTCTCGGTGCACAACCCGGACCTGAAGCTCGCGACCCTCAACGGCAAGGGCCGGCTCGACATGGAGCTGACCGTCGAGCGGGGCCGCGGCTACGTCACGGCGGCGCAGAACAAGCAGGCCGGCGCCGAGATCGGCCGGATCCCGGTCGACTCGATCTACTCGCCGGTGCTCAAGGTGACCTACCGCGTCGAGGCGACCCGGGTCGAGCAGCGGACCGACTTCGACCGGCTGATCATCGACGTCGAGACCAAGCCGTCGATGGGCCCGCGTACCGCGCTGGCCTCCGCCGGCTCGACGCTGGTGGAGCTCTTCGGCCTGGCCCGGGAGCTGGACGAGACCGCCGAGGGCATCGACATCGGGCCGTCCCCGCAGGACGCCCAGCTGGCGGCGGACCTGGCCCTGCCGATCGAGGAGCTGGACCTCACCGTCCGCTCCTACAACTGCCTCAAGCGCGAGGGCATCAACTCTGTTGGTGAGCTGATCGGGCGCACCGAGGCCGACCTCCTCGACATCCGGAATTTCGGTCAGAAGTCGATCGACGAGGTCAAGATGAAGCTCGCCGGAATGGGTCTGGGGCTGAAGGACTCGGCTCCCAACTTCGACCCGGCGAACGTCGTGGACGCCTTCGGCGAGGCCGACTACGACACCGACGACTACCGCGAGACCGAGCAGCTCTAGTCCGCGCTGCCGCCACACCTGAGGAGCACCAAGCATGCCCACGCCCACCAAGGGCCCCCGCCTCGGCGGCAGCCCCGCGCACGAGCGGCTGATGCTGGCCAACCTGGCCACTGCGCTGTTCCAGCACGGCAAGATCAAGACCACCGAGACGAAGGCCCGGCGGCTGCGTCCGCTCGCCGAGCAGCTCATCACCAAGGCCAAGCGGGGCGACCTCGCCGCGCGGCGTCGGGTGCTGGGCGTCGTGAAGGACAAGGACGTGGTCTACGCCCTGTTCGACCAGATCGCGCCCCGGTACGCCAACCGCAACGGTGGCTACACCCGGATCGTGAAGACCGGTCCGCGCAAGGGTGACGCCGCTCCGATGGCCATCATCGAGCTGGTCGAGGAACTGCAGGTCGCCGAGCCGAAGGCGAACAAGAAGACGGCCGCCCGCAAGACCGCCCAGCAGGACAAGGTCGAGGCGCTGGCCCCGGCCGAGGAGACCCCGGAGTCGGCCCCGGCCGACCAGGACTCCGAGGCCCCGGTCTCGGCCTCCGGTGACACCGACGCCGCCCGCGAGGACAGCGACGAGGCCACCGAGAACACCGAGAACAAGGCCTGAGCACAGGCACCGTCGTCGGGCCCGGCATCCCTCCTGGGGTGCCGGGCCCGCCGCCGTTGAACGGGAGGTACGAGGTGGACGAGCGGATCCGGCTGCGGCTGGACGTCTCGTACGACGGCACCGGCTTCTCCGGCTGGGCCGCCCAGCCGACCCGGCGCACCGTCGCCGGGGTCCTGATGGAGACGCTAGACCTGGTGCTCGGGGCGGGCACCGTGACCGGACTGACGGTGGCCGGCCGCACCGACGCCGGAGTGCACGCCACCGGGCAGGTCTGTCACCTCGACCTGCCCGACCCGGTGTGGCGCGAGCACGACGGGCGGCTGCTGCGCCGGCTGGCCCGGCTGCTCCCCACGGACGTGCGGGTCCGGGCGATGACCGAGGTACCCCCCGAATTCGACGCCCGCTTCTCGGCGACGTTCCGCCGCTACGAGTACCGGGTGACCGACGCGCCGTGGGGCGCCGAGCCGCTGCGCCGGCACGACACCCTCGCCTGGCCGAAGCCGCTGGACCTGGCCGCGTTGAACGCCGCCGCGGCCGGCCTCGTGGGGGAGCACGACTTCGCCGCGTACTGCCGGCGCAAGGAGAACGCCACCACGCTGCGCGCGGTGACCCGGCTGGACTGGCGGCGCGACCCGGACGGCATCCTCGTCGCCACCGTCCAAGCCGACGCGTTCTGCCAGGCGATGGTGCGCAGCCTGGTCGGGGCGATGCTGGTGGCCGGGGACGGCCGCAAGCCGGTCGAGTGGCCGGCGACCCTGCTCACCCGCCGGGAACGCTCCAGCGAGGTGACCGTGGCGCCGGCGCACGGGCTCACCCTGGTCGCCGTGGGCTATCCGGACGACCCGGCGGAGTACGCCCGCCGCGCCGACCTCACCCGTCGGCTGCGGGTGCCCACCGAGTCCTGAGCACGACCAGGCCCGGTCCGCCGACGCGGAACCGGGCCTGCCGATCGTGGCCGCCGCCGGTCAGTTGCCGGGCAGCTCGTCGGTGGTCGTGTCGTCCGGGCTGTCGCTGCCGGTGGTGCGACGCTGGCTGGGGCTGGTGCTCGCTGCGGACGGCTGGGCGCCCGGCTGTACGACGCTGCCTCCGGCGGCCCGCCGGTCGAGCACGCCCCGGTTCAGGTGCCGCTCGATCAGGTCGTAGATGATCCCGCGGACCGCGCTGTCGCCGGCCGCCACCGCGCCGCTGTCCGCGCGGGTGACCAGACAGTAGGCGATGTAGTGGCCGCGTACCTGCCAGCCGACCCGGGCGGCGGCGGTGGCGATCGAGCCGGTGTCGTCGTCGGCGGGCATGCCGCGGAAGCGGCCCTGGCGCGCGTCGAGCAGTTGCCGGATCCGGTCCCGGGCCCGCTGGGCGCTGGCCACGTCGGTGAGGTTGAACAGGCCGGCGGTGATCAGGTACTGCTCGTCGGGGGAGCGCAGCGTGGCCCGGACCACCTGGCTGCACCCGAGCCGGACCAGCAGGTCGGAGATCTCCCCGGTGGCGGCGACCGCGCAGGCCCCGCCGGAGTGGGTCTTCAGCACCACGTAGGCCGGCTGGCCGTCGGCGAGCACCAGCTTGCTGCCGGGGAACACCTCCGCGGCGGTCAGTGGCTGCTGGTCGGTGTCCCGGGAGTCGAGGTCCCGCTGGGCCGGGTCGGTCGAGGGGTCCGCGGCGCTGGGCTGGTCGGCGGGCGCGGCCTGCTGGGTCTCCTCCACGGCCGGGTCGTCCGACGAGCGGTCGGCCAGCACGGCGGCGGCGCCGAGGCCACCGAGCCCGAGCAGCGCCAGCACCGCCGCGCCGCCGACGAGCACCTGCCAGAACCGGCCGCCCCGCGACTCGGGGGCGGTGCGGCGGGGGTGGGGCAGGTCGAGTGGCTCGGTCGGAGCGTACCCGTGGGTGGTGGGCGGCGGTGGGGCCTGGACGGACGAGTGGACCGGGATGGGATCGGCGGCCGGGAGGGCCGGCGGCGGCACGCTGCGCGGCAGCGACGGGGTGGGGAAGCGGGACGGGGAGGGGCCGGCCGGCCGGGGCGGACCGACGGGCAGCTCCGACAGCTCCGAGCCGGGCGGAGGGTACTCCGCGAATGCGTCCTCATCGGACTCGTACCGATACACCATGTCGCCCAGAGTAGGACCCATTGTCCCTTTAGGGGTAATAATGGGAAATTGTGGCGCGCGGCGCGTCGCGCCCTCCGGCCGAGGCGGCGGCGAGTCACTCACCCCCTGGTGGGAGAATGCCGGACGTGACCGGCGACCACTACTTCACCGCTGAACCGACCGTCGCGGCCCGCCCGCGCGAGGTCGAGTTCTCCGTCGCGGGGCGCGACTACACGCTCGCCTCTTCCAGTGGCGTCTTCTCCGCCGCCCGGCTCGACCCGGGCACCGCGGTCCTGCTGCGCAAGGCGGAGTTGCCCGTCGGCGCCACCGGCAACCTGCTCGACATCGGCTCCGGCTTCGGCCCGATCAGCTGCGTGCTGGCCGACGTCGCGCCCGCCGCGACGGTGTGGGCGGTGGACGTCAACGAACGGGCCCGCGCCCTGACCGCCGCGAACGCCGGGCGGGTGGGCGCCGCCGACCGGGTCCGCGCCGTCGCCCCCGACGACGTGCCCGCCGACGTCTCCTTCGCCGAGATCTGGTCCAACCCGCCGATCCATATCGGCAAGGCGGAACTGCACGAGCTGCTGCGCCGCTGGCTGCCCCGGCTCGCCCCGGACGGCATCGCCTGGCTGGTGGTGGCCCGGCACCTGGGCGGCGACTCGCTGCACCGCTGGCTGACCGACGAGGGATGGCAGGTCGAGCGGCACGCCAGCCAGAAGGGCTATCGGGTGCTGCGGGTCACCCGGTAAACGAGTGTCGCCCGGCCGGCCCGCTCCGGCAGGATGCCGGCGTGGGATACGTGGACGTGGCAGGGGTCGGGCACATCCTGCCCGACGGTCGGGAACTTTTCGCCGACGTGTCGTTCCGGGTCGGTGAGGGCGCCAAGGTGGCCCTGGTCGGCCCGAACGGCGCCGGAAAGACGACCCTGTTGCGGATGGTCGCCGGCGACCTGCCGGTGAAGACGGGCGTGGTCGCCCGCGCCGGCGGGCTCGGCGTGATGCGGCAGTTCATCGGCATGATCGGCGACGAGTCCACCCTCGCCGACCTGGCCCTCTCGCTCGCCCCGCCGGCGCTGCGCGACGCCGGCCGCCGGCTCGCCGACACCGAGGCGGCCATGCGGGCGACCGAGCTGCGCGGCAAGTACAGCACCGCCGCGGGCAAGGCCCAGCTGGCGTACGCGGACGCGCTGGCCGCCTGGGGCGAGGCCGGCGGGTACGACGTCGAGGTGCTCTTCGACACCGTCGCCACCATCGTGCTCGACCTGCCGTGGGACGCCGCCCGGGACCGTCCCGTCCGGACCCTCTCCGGCGGCCAGCAGAAGCGCTTCGCCCTGGAGCTGCTGCTCCGCGGCGGCGAGGAGGTGCTGCTCCTCGACGAGCCGGACAACTTCCTGGACGTGCCCGGCAAGCGCTGGCTGGAGAACCGGCTCCGCGAGTCCGGCAAGTCGGTGCTCTACGTCTCGCACGACCGGGAGCTGCTGGCCCGTACCGCCGACCGGGTGGTCGCGGTGGAGGGTGGCAGCGCCTGGGTGCACCCGGGCGGCTTCGCCAGCTGGCATGAGGCCCGGGTGGCCCGCCACGCCCGCCTCGACGAGCTGCGTAAGCGTTGGGACGAGGAGCATCAGAAGCTGCGCGAGCTGATGCTGATGTACAAGCAGAAGGCGGCGTACAACGACGGGATGGCGTCGCGGTACCAGGCGGCGCAGACCCGGCTGCGCAAGTTCGAGGAGGCCGGGCCGCCGCCCGTACCCCCGAAGGACCAGGACATCCGGATGCGCCTGTCCGGCGGGCGGACCGGCAAGCGCGCGGTCATCTGCGAGCAGGTGGAGCTCGACGGCCTGACGTACCCCTTCGACCTGGAACTCTGGTACGGCGACCGGGTCGCCGTGCTCGGCGCGAACGGAACGGGGAAGTCGCACTTCCTGCGGCTGCTGGCCCGGGGTGGCACCGACCCGGACCCGGCCAACGGCCCCGTCGACGGCGCCGCCGCGCTGCCCCCGGTGAGTCACGACGGGGTGGCCCGGCTCGGCGCGCGGGTCCGCCCCGGGCACTTCTCGCAGACCCACGACCGCCCCGAGCTGATGGCGAAGACCCTGGTCGACATCCTCTGGCGGGGCGACGAGCACCGGGACGGGATGGACCGGCACGCGGCGATGGCGGCGCTCAGCCGGTACGAGCTGGCCGGCCAGGGCGACCAGCGCTTCGGCACCCTCTCCGGGGGCCAGCAGGCCCGCTTCCTGGTGCTGCTGCTGGAGCTCTCCGGGGCGACGCTGCTGCTGCTCGACGAGCCGACCGACAACCTCGACCTGGCCTCCGCCGAGGCGCTGGAGGCGGGGCTGGCCGCGTTCGAGGGCACCGTGGTCGCGGTCACCCACGACCGGTGGTTCACCCGATCGTTCGACCGGTTCGTGCTGTTCCGCGGCGACGGCGAGGTGGTGGAGACGACGGAGCCGGTGTGGGACGTGAAGTGATCGGTTCCGCGCTGGTCGACCGCCTCTGCGCGGTCGACGGGGTGGTCGCGGTGGCGCTCGGCGGCAGCCGGGCCCGGGGCGAGCACCGGCCCGACTCCGACTGGGACCTCGGGCTCTACTACCGGGGCCCGCTGGACGTGCCCGCGCTGCGGGCCGTCGCCGAGTCGGTCGCCGACGACTCCGTCGAGCTCACCGCCCCCGGCGGCTGGGGGCCCTGGGTGGACGGCGGCGGCTGGCTTCGGGTCGGCGGGGCCGCGGTGGACTGGATCTACCGCGACCTGGACCGGGTACGCCAGGTGTCGGCCGACTGCCGCGCCGGCCGGTACTCCGTCGGCGTGCAGGCCGGGCATCCGCTCGGCTTCTACTCGCACGCCTACGCCGGGGAGGTGGCGCTCTGCCGGGTGCTCGGTGACCCGACCGGGGAGTTGACCGCGCTGCGGGCCGAGCTGTCGTCGTACCCGCCGGCGCTGGCCGCCGCGCTGGAGGCCGCCGGCTGGGAGGCGGGTTTCCTGGTCGAGGGAGCGGCGAAGGCGGCCGGGTCCGGCGATGCCGCCTACGTGGCGGGCTGCCTGTTCCGGGTCGTCGGGGTGCTGGCGCAGGTGCTGCACGCCCGGGCCGGGCGGTGGCTGGTCAACGAGAAGGGCATGGTCGCCGCGGCCGGTCGGCTGCCCGGTGCGCCGGCCGACTTCGCGTGGCGGGCGCAGGCGCTGCTCGGTGGGGTCGGCCGTACCCCGGAGGAGCTGGCGGCCGCCACCGGCGCCGCCCGTGGGCTGGTCGCCGACGTGCTCGGCTGAGCGGGCGCCGCACCGACCGGCCCGGCTCGGGGCGGGGCGAGGGCCGATGGTCGGCGCGGAGACTACGAACTTGATGACGTGAACGGATCGCTGCCCTCGGGGAGCCCGGGTACGGGCTCCGTCGGGCGGCGCTCGCCCGGCGGTTGCCGGCTGCGCCCGTGGCGGACGTCGGGCGGGCATAGGGTGGATCTCGTGACTGAGATGAACTACCGCCGGCTGGGCGACTCCGGGCTCGTGGTGTCCGTGGTCGGCATCGGCTGCAACAACTTCGGCCGCAAGCTGGACCTCGACGGCACCCGGGCGGTGGTCGACGCCGCGCTCGACGCCGGGATCACCTTCTTCGACACCGCCGACATCTACGGCGAGCCGCAGGGCGGCTCCGAGGAACTGCTCGGCCAGGCGCTCAAGGGTCGCCGCGACGACGTGGTGCTGGCCACCAAGTTCGGCATGGACATGAACGGCCTCAACGGGCCGGACTTCGGTGCGCGGGGTGCCCGGCGCTACATCGCCCGGGCCGTCGAGGCGTCGCTGCGCCGGCTCGGCACCGACCACATCGACCTGTACCAGATGCACGAGCCCGACCCGGGCACCCCGATCGACGAGACGCTGGCCGCCCTGGACGACCTGGTCCGCGCCGGCAAGGTCCGCTACCTGGGCAACTCCAACTTCGCCGGCTGGCAGATCGCCGACGCCGACTGGGTCGCCTCGTCCAACGGCCGGGCCCGCTTCATCAGCGCGCAGAACCACTACTCGCTGCTGGAGCGCTCGGTCGAGACCGAGGTCATCCCGGCCTGCGAGCGGTTCGGCCTCGGCATGCTGCCGTTCTTCCCGCTCGCCAACGGCCTGCTCACCGGCAAGTACCGGCGCAACGAGGCCCCGCCCGCCGGCAGCCGGCTCTCCGGTGGCGGCCGGTACGCCGCCCGCCTCGCCGCCGCGGACTGGGACACGATCGAGGCGATCGAGGCGTACGCCGCCGAGCGCGGGATCACCATGCTCCAGGTGGCCATCGGCGGGCTGGCCGCCCGGCCCGCGGTGACGTCGGTGATCGCTGGCGCCACCACGCCCGAGCAGGTACGCGCCAACGCCGAGGCGGGCACCTGGCAGCCCACCGACGAGGACCTCGCCGCCCTCGACGCCATTCTCTGACCCGCCACACCCTCGCTGCCGCCGCGGCGAGTGGAACACCAGGTACGTCATCCGGCCCGTTTGACAGCCCTGGTGTTCCCCTCGCCGGGCCATGCCCGCTCAGCCCGCCGCCGTTCAACGTCCGCCGGGCGCCCGGAAGGGCAGGAACGCCAGACGGCGGGCGACGCGGGGGACCGAGGGCATCCGGACAGCATGGCGTGAGTGGACGGTGACGCGCTGCCCATGACGTCGACATGAGACGGTCAGTGGGAAAAGCGCACCCCCGCCCTTGGCGGATCCGCCGCATCCGTCGTACGGTATGCCGCAAGTGACCCACGGGAGCCCGGTGCACCGGGCTGAGAGGGGGGCTGAAGCCCCCGACCGTTGAACCTGATCCGGGTAATGCCGGCGCAGGGAGGAGTGTTGCCGTGCCGTCCCTTGGGCGACTGCATCTGATCACCGACACCCGGCCGGGGCGTGACCCGCTCGCCGTGCTGCGCGCCGCCCTGCCGGTGGCCCGCGCCGAGCTGGTCGTTCAGGTCCGGGTCGAGGACGCCGCCACCGATCGGGAGGCGTACGACCTGGCCCGGCGGGTGGTGGCGCTCTGCGCGCCGTACGGGGCGACCTGCCTGGTCAACGACCGGCTGCACGTGGCGCTCGCGGTCGGCGCCGACGGCGGCCACGTCGGCGCCGACGACCTGCCGGTCGGCGCGGCCCGCCGGGTGCTCGGCACCGGCGCGGTGCTCGGCGCGACCGCCCGGGAACCGGTGGCCGCCGCCGCTGCGGTCGCCGCCGGAGCCAGCTACCTGGGCGTCGGGCCGTGCCACCCGACCGGCACCAAGATCGGCCTGCCCGACCCGATCGGCCCGGCCGGCATACGCGCTGTCGCCGACGCCGTGCCCGTGCCGGTCATCGCGATCGGCGGGGTGACCGCCGGGTCGGTGCCGGCGCTGCGGGCCGCCGGGGCGTACGGGGTGGCGGTGGTCGGGGCGCTGTCGGGAGCGTCGGACCCGGGAAGAGCCACCGCCGTCCTGCTCGGGGCGCTGACGTGCTGACCCGACCGGACGTCGCCATCGTGGGGGCGGGACCGGTCGGGCTGGCGATCGCGTGGCGCTGCGCGGCGCGTGGGCTGCGGGTCGTCGTGCACGATCCCGCCCCGGGTTCCGGCGCCTCCCACGTGGCCGCCGGGATGCTCTCGCCGGTCGCCGAGGCGTACTTCGGGGAGCCCGAGCTGACCGGGCTGCTCGCCGACTCCGCCGCCCGCTGGCCGGGGTTCGCCGCCGAGCTCGCCGAGGCCGCCGGCACGGACTTCGGGTACCGCACCGAGGGCACCCTGGTGGTCGGGCTGACCGCCGACGACCTGGCCGAGGCGCGGCGGCTCTGGTCGTACCAGCAGGGGTTGGGGCTGCCGATCACGCCGCTGCGCCCCTCGCAGCTGCGGGAGCGCGAGCCGGCGCTGGCGCCGCGGCTGCGCGGCGGCGCGGTCGCCCCCGGCGACCACCAGGTCGACCCCCGGCGGCTGGTCGTCGCGCTGCGGACCGCCGCCGAGCGGGCCGGCGTCACGCTACTGCCCGGCGCGGTCGCCAGAATCTCCGACGTGGCCGCGGCCGTCACCGTGGTCGCGGCGGGCTGCGGGAGCGCCGCGCTGGCCGGGCTGCCGGTCCGGCCGGTGAAGGGGCAGGTGCTCCGGCTCCGCGCGCCCGGCCGCGGCGCGCCGGGCTTCCGGCACGTGATCCGGGGGTACGCCGACGGCGAGTCGGTCTACCTGGTGCCGCGGGACACCGGCGAGGTGGTGGTCGGGGCGACCGTCGAGGAGCGCGCCGACACCGAGGTGACCGCCGGGGCGGTGCTGCGGCTGCTCCGCGCCGCCGTCGACCTGGTCCCCGAGCTGGCCGAGTACGACCTGGTCGAGACGTCCGCCGGGCTGCGCCCCGGCACCCCGGACAACGCGCCGATCCTCGGGCCGCTGCCCGGGCGGCCCGGCGTGCTCGCCGCCACCGGCCACCACCGGCACGGCATCGTGCTCACCCCGGTCACCGCCGACCTCATCACCGGGCTGGTCGTCGGCGGCGAACCGGACCCGCTGCTCGCCCCCTTCCGCGCCGACCGGTTCACGGCCGCCGCCCGCCCGACCCCGCGCACATCCGTCACCGAGGAGGAGACGTGGAACTGACCGTCAACGGCGCCGGGCGCGACCTGCCGGGCGGCTCGACAGTGGCGGACCTGGTCCGCGCGGTCACCGACCAGCGGCGCGGCCTGGCGGTCGCGGTCAACGGCGAGGTGGTGCCGCGCGGCGGCTGGCCGGCGACCGTGCTGCGCGACGGCGACCGGGTCGAGGTGCTCAGCGCCGCCCAGGGCGGGTGAGCGCGGTGACCCTCACCATCGCCGGCGAGACGTTCGGGTCCCGGCTGATCCTCGGCACCGGCGGCGCGGTCAACCTGCACGTGCTGGAACAGGCGATCCGCGCCTCCGGCACCGAGCTGGTCACCCTCGCGCTGCGCCGCGTCGACACCGCCCCCGGCACCGCCGGCGGGCTGCTCGACCTGCTCGAGCGGTGCGGGGTGAAGCTGCTGCCGAACACCGCCGGCTGCTACACCGCCGGTGAGGCGGTGAAGGTCGCCCAGCTGGCCCGGGAGGCGTTCGACACCGACTGGGTGAAGCTGGAGGTGATCGGCGACGAGCGCACCCTCCTGCCCGACGGGGTGGAGCTGCTGCGCGCCGCCGAGGAGCTGGTCGCCGACGGGTTCACCGTGCTGCCGTACACCTCGGACGACCCGATCCTGGCCCGCCGGCTGGCCGCCGTCGGCTGCGCCGCGGTGATGCCGGCCGGCGCGCCCATCGGCTCCGGGCTGGGCGTCAGCAACCCGCACCACATCCGGCTGATCCGGCAGGGCGTGGACGTGCCGGTGATCCTCGACGCCGGGATCGGCACCGCGTCCGACGCGGCGCTCGCCATGGAGCTGGGCTGCGACGCGGTGCTGCTGGCCAGCGCCGTCACCCGGGCCGCCGACCCGGTCGCGATGGCCACCGCGATGCGGTACGCCGTCGAGGCCGGCCGGCTCGCGTACGGGGCCGGGCGGATCGCCCGTCGCTTCCACGCCCTCGCCTCCACCCCGGACGAGGGAAGGCCCGAGCTGTGACCGCGATCGAGCAGCTCACGGTCGCGCGGCGAGCCGGCACGGGGTGGATCGCCGGGCGGGCGGCGCCCTCGGGCCTGGTGGTGCTCACGGACCGGTGGCAGGCACGGCGGCCGCTGCCGGAGGTGGTCGCGGCGGCGGTCGCCGGGGGAGCACGGGTGGTGGTGCTGCGGGAGAAGGACCTGCCGCGCGCCGAACGCGCCGCCCTCGCCGCCGCGCTGCGGCCCATCCTGGCCGAGGCGGGCGGCACCCTGGTCGTCGCCGGCCCCGACCCGCTCGGCGGCGACGCCGTCCACCTGCCGGCCGCCGGCCCGTACCCGCCGCCGCGACTCGGCCTGGTCGGCCGCTCCTGCCACGACGAGGCGGAGCTGGGCCGGCTCACCACCGAGGCCTACGTCACCCTCTCGCCCGTCTTCCCGACCCGCACGAAACCCGGCTACGGCCCACCCCTGCACCCCGACGGGCTCGCCCGGCTGGTCCGGCTCAGCCCGGTCCCGGTCCTCGCGCTCGGCGGAGTGGAGACACCGGAGCACGTGACGGCCTGCGTCGAAGCCGGGGCCGTCGGGGTGGCGGTGCTCGGCGCGATCATGCGAGCCGAGGACCCGGCGGAGGCAGCCGCCACGCTGGGCAGCGCCTTTGCGGAGGCGGTCACGCTCGCGCCGCCCACCCAGCCCCTCACCGCAGCCAAGGAAAACCAGTGACGCCGAGAACGCTCCTCACCATCGCCGGATCCGACTCCGGCGGGGGAGCGGGCATCCAGGCCGACCTCAAGGTCTTCGCCGCCCTCGGCGCGTACGGCACCAGCGTGCTCACCGCCGTCACCGCGCAGAACACCAGGGGCGTGGACGCCGTCCTGCCGCTGCCCCCGCGCACCGTCACCGAGCAGCTCGACAGCGTCCTCGCCGACTTCCGGGTGCGGGCGGTGAAGACCGGCATGCTCGGCACCCCGGCGGTCGCCGACGCGGTGGCCGGGGCGGCCGGGGCGGGGCGCCTGCCGCACCTCGTCGTCGACCCGGTGCTGGTCGCCACCAGTGGACACCGGCTCGGCGTGGTGTCGGCGGTGGAGCGGCTGCTGCCGTACGCGGAGGTGGCGACGCCGAACTGCGCGGAGGCCGCGGCCCTCACCGGACGCCCGGTGACCACGGTCGAGGAGATGGTCGCGGCGGCCGAGGCCCTCGCGGCCGGCGGCCCGGCGCACGTGGTGGTGACCGGCGGCGACGTGGACGCCGGCGGCGAGTCCGTCGACGTGCTGGTCGGTGCGGGCCGGACCACGCTGCTGCGGGCGCCCCGGGTGGCGACCCGGCACAGCCACGGCACCGGCTGTTCGTTCTCGGCGGCGATCGCCGTCCGGCTGGCGGCCGGCGATCCGGTACCGGTCGCGGTCGCCGCCGCCAAGGAGTACGTCACCCGCGCGCTGACCGGCGCGCGGGACTGGGAGCTGGGCGCGGGACGCGGGCCGCTGGACCACTTCGGCTGGTCCCGTTGACCATCAGGGAGGCTGTCATGCAGGCACGTCGCAAGGTCTACGTCGAGGGGTCCCGGCCGGACGTCCGGGTGCCGTTCGCCGAGGTGGAGCTGACCGGGGACAACCCGCCGGTACGCCTCTACGACACCTCCGGACCGGGCTCCGACCCGGAGGTGGGGTTGCCGCCGATGCGCGGACCGTGGATCGCCTCCCGGGGGGATGTCGCTCCCGTGCGCGGTGCGGGGACGCCGCTGGCCGGGACGGACAGGAAGCGGCCGACCCAGCTCGCCTACGCCCGTGCGGGAGTGGTGACCCCGGAGATGGAGTTCGTGGCGATCCGCGAGGGCGTGCCGCCGGAGCTGGTCCGGGACGAGATCGCCGCCGGGCGGGCGGTACTGCCGCTCAACGTCAACCACCCCGAGTGCGAGCCGGCGATCATCGGCAAGGCCTTCCTGGTCAAGGTGAACGCCAACATCGGCACCTCGGCGGTCACCTCCTCGGTCGCCGAGGAGGTGGAGAAGCTGACCTGGGCCACCCGGTGGGGCGCCGACACGGTGATGGACCTGTCGACCGGCAAGCGGATCCACGAGACCCGCGAGGCGATCGTGCGGAACTCGCCGGTGCCGATCGGCACCGTGCCGATCTACCAGGCGCTGGAGAAGGTCGGCGGTGACCCGGTGAAGCTGAGCTGGGAGGTGTTCCGGGAGACGGTGATCGAGCAGGCCGAGCAGGGCGTCGACTACATGACCGTGCACGCCGGGGTGCTGCTGCCGTACGTGCCGCTCGCCGTCGACCGGGTCACCGGAATCGTCTCCCGGGGTGGCTCGATCATGGCGGCCTGGTGCCTGGCGCACCACGAGGAGAACTTCCTCTACACCAACTTCCGCGAGCTGTGCTCGCTGCTGGCGAGGTACGACGTCACCTTCTCGCTCGGCGACGGGCTGCGGCCCGGCTCGATCGCGGACGCCAACGACGAGGCGCAGTTCGCCGAGCTGCGTACCCTCGGCGAGCTGACGAAGATCGCCTGGGAGTACGACGTCCAGGTGATGATCGAGGGCCCGGGTCACGTGCCGATGCACAAGATCAAGGAGAACGTGGACCTCCAGCAGGAGTGGTGCCACGAGGCCCCGTTCTACACGCTCGGCCCGCTGACCACCGACATCGCGCCCGCGTACGACCACATCACCTCGGCCATCGGCGCCGCGATGATCGGCATGTTCGGCACCGCGATGCTCTGCTACGTCACCCCGAAGGAGCACCTGGGCCTGCCGGACCGGGACGACGTGAAGGCGGGCGTCATCGCGTACAAGATCGCGGCCCACGCGGCGGACCTGGCCAAGGGCCACCCCGGCGCGCAGGCCTGGGACGACGCGCTCTCCAAGGCCCGGTTCGAGTTCCGCTGGGAGGACCAGTTCAACCTGGCGCTGGACCCGGAGACCGCGCGGGCGTACCACGACGCGACGCTCCCCGCCGAGCCGGCGAAGACCGCCCACTTCTGCTCGATGTGCGGGCCGAAGTTCTGCTCCATGAAGATCACCCAGGAGCTGAAGGAGTACGCGGCGCGCGGCATGAAGGACAAGTCGGAGGAGTTCCTCTCCGGCGGCGGCCGGGTGTACCTGCCGCTGGCCTGACCGACCCGTCGATGTCACGGGCCGCCGGTAACGACACCGGCGGCCCGTGTGCGTCCGACGTGGTCAGTCCCGGTGGTGCCGGCCGGTGGAGCGCAGCGAGCGGCGGGCGGTCTCCGTCTCCGGCTCGTTGTCCGGCACCGGCCGGCTCAACCCGGTGACCCAGTCCACGTACTCGTCGTCCTGGGTCGCCAGCGGCTCGGCCGGGACGCTCGCGGGCTCCTGCTCGGCGACGCGGGCCCGATTGCGGCGGAACAGCCCGCGCTTGCCCCGGGACTTCCCGGCCGATGGTTCCCCGCCGTCGGGCGTCGCCGACGGGCGGGACGGCTGGGCGTTCCGGTCCGGGGCGGGGGCGTCGGTGTCCCAGCGCAGGCTGACCGGTTCGGGCGTCGACTCCGGTTCCACGCCGGGATCCGGGAAACGCAGCGCCGCCGGAGGCGGGGTGGTCCGGGATCCCGCGAAGGCATCCCAGTTGCCGGCGCTGCTCAGGTCGGGCAGCCGGTGGCGCGGGCGGGGCGTCGACTCGGTGGGGACCGGCGGGGTGTGCCGGAGGACGCCGGACGTCCGGTCGGCGATGCCGTTGGCGGTGGCCGGCCCGGTCGCCGTCGGGGCGGCGTCCCCGGCGGCTGCCGGCGCCGTGTCCCGGGTGGCTGCCGGCGTGGTGTCCCCGGTGACCCGCGGGGTGGTCCGCTTTGGCGGCGGTGCGGTGCTCCGCTTCGGCGGCGGTGCGGTGCTCCGGTTCCGCGGCGGTGCGCTGTCGCCGGACCGGTCGTCCCCGGCGGCGGCCGCGGGTGCCGCCGGCCCGGCCATGGAGGGGGCGGCGACGGCGGGCCCGGCCGGTGCCGGCTCGGCCTCGACGGACGGTGGAGTGCTGGTGGCGGCGGCGGTCGCCCGGGGCTTGCGGACCCGCTTCGCCCGGGGCTTCGGCGCGGTCTCCGCCCGGGGAGCCTCGGGCTGCTCGGCCGGCTGCGCCTGGTCGGCCTGCTGAGCCGGTGGGGCGTTGTCGGCAACGGGAGCGGAGGCGACCGCCGGAACGCGGACGGGCGCGGGCTGCTCCGCCGGAGCCGGAGCCTGGGCCGGAGGAGGTGCCGCAGCCGAAGCCGGGATCGGAGCCGCAGCCGCAGCCGAAGCCGGGGCCGGGGTCGAAGCTGGGGCCGGGACCGGAGCAGGGGCCGAGGCCGGGGTCGGGGTCGGGGTCGGGGCCACAGGCTGCCCCCGTGTCGGGGTCGGGGGCGCTGCGTCCGCGCGCCCCGCAGCGGCGGTCGGTGCCACAGCAGCGTCCGGGGCGGCCTCCGGCACCGGACCCTGGACGGCCGGAGCCCGCTCCTGCTCCGCCCCAAGAGCCGCTACAGCGGACCCGTCCGGAGCGTCAGCCGGCGACGGGGTCGGGGTCGGGAACGGCGTGGGGGTCGGGGTCGGGAACGGCGCGGGGGCCGGCGACGGGAACGGCGCGGGGGCCGGGGTCGGGAAGGGGGCCGGCGGCGCACCGGGCGCGGGGGTCGCCGTGTGGGTGGACGGGGCGGGCCAGTCCCAGTGGGCCGGGGTGTGGCCGGTGGCCGCGACGGCACCGGAGAGGTCGACGGTGCTGAGGCTGCCCGCCGTACCGGCGGCCGACCGCGCGCCAGCACCTGCCGGCGACACCGGCGAGGGCGCGGCCCGCAGGGGAGCCAGGATGTCGCTCGGCTCGATGGCGTCCTGGACGGTGTCCCGGGCCGGCAGGAGCGGCCAGCGCAGCAGGGCGGCGGCGGTCGAACCGAGCGCGCCGGCCGCCACCGCGATCAGCGCGCCGTAGTACGGGGCGAGCTGGTAGCGGTCGGCCGGGTCGCCGGGGCCGGCGGTGAGGTACGCGAAAGCGAGCAGGACCGGGCCGGCCGCGCCTGCGGCGGCGGCGATCAGCGGGACGTGCCCGCGCCGGCGGGCCAGCCCACCGGTCACCGCGCCGGCCACCAGGGCCACCAGGGGCAGCACCACGATCGCCAGCCGTTGCGCGGCGTCGGCGTCCAGCCAGGAGGGTTCCAGCACCCCGAGACGTACGGTGTGCAGCGGCCCGCCGGACAGCAGCGCCGGCGTGGCGGAGACCAGGGCGATCAGCCAGACCGCGCCGGTGATGATGGCGACGTTCCAGCCCAGCGGCGGGCGGAGCAGCACGGCCGACGCGGCGCCCGCCCCGACCACCGCGCCGACCACGGCGCAGATCCCGACCGCCCAGACCGGGTCGATGGTGCTCAACTCGGCGGCCCGGGCGGGCTGCATGCAGAGCGGGG
Source organism: Micromonospora sp. BS32 (assembly GCF_059089345.1). Classification (NCBI taxonomy): domain Bacteria; kingdom Bacillati; phylum Actinomycetota; class Actinomycetes; order Micromonosporales; family Micromonosporaceae; genus Micromonospora; species Micromonospora sp. BS32. The sequence continues at coordinate 3,754 of NZ_JBSSHR010000031.1, read as the reverse complement.
CGACGACGACGGCGCCGAGCGCGGCGGCGCCGGAGACGGCCAGCTGGACGCCGGTGCCCTCCGGCAGGCCCTCCCGCCGGGCGAGGCGTCCGGTCAGCACGGCGCCGACCACGGCCGCGGTCACCGCGAACCAGCCGACCCAGGCGAGCTGGGCCGGCCATCGGTTGACGTCGGTGAAGGCGCCGGTGAGCCGGACGATGCCGAAGCCGTACGCTATGCCGAGCTGACCGGCCCCGGCCAGTACGCTCACCCCGAGTGCCGTGAGCAGCAGTCTGCCCCACGTCCGAAAGGCCATGTCGGGCACGTTACGGCGCGGTGCGCCCGATCGCCACTGTGGCGCGGCGAGGCGGCAGCCTGGGGTTACTTCAGTTCGACCAGGCGGGCCAGGTACGTCGTGTCCCCGACATTGGTGAGCATGTGGACGGCGCCCGGATCCCGGTAGACCACCCCGCCGGTCGGTTCGTCGGCGTCGATTTCGAGGCCGTCGACCGTCTGCACCACGTTCTTCGCGCCCTCGATCGCCACCACCAGGTACGGGTGGTCGTGCCGGTGCAGCGGCTGCCGCTCGCCCGGCGCCAGCCGGATGTGCCACACCCGTACCCGGTCGTTCTCGAAGACGATCTCCTGGCCGACCGGGCCGAGTTCGCGGGAGTGGGCCAGGTCGGTCATCGGGTTCCGTCCAGTTGGGGGAGCACCTCGGCGGCGATGAGCTCCAGGTGGTCCAGGTCGTCGAGTTCGATCAGGCGCAGGTGCACCCGGGTGGTGCCGATCGCGGCGAACTCGCCCAGCCGGTCGACCAGTTGCGCGGGCGAGCCGACCACCGGGTCCTCCGGCGGCAGTGCGCTCTTGACGTGCAGCGGCTCCGCCCGGCGGCGGGCCTCGGCGTCGGTGCGTCCGATCGCCACCACCACGCCGGCGGAGAGCACCAGCGGGTCCCGTCCGGAGGCGGTACGGCCGGTCCGGTCGGACGCCTCGCGGACCCGCTCGTACGCCTCGGCGGTCTCGGCGACCGACTTGAACGGCATGTTGAACTCGTCGGCGTACCGGGCGGCCAGCTCGGGGGTGCGCTTCGGGCCGCGCCCGCCGACGATCACCGGCGGCCCGGGTCGCTGCACCGGCTTGGGCAGCGCGGGGGCGTCGACCAGCTGGTAGTGGTCGCCAATGAAGCTGTAGTTCTCGCCGACCGGGGTGCGCCAGAGGCCGGTGATGATCTCCAGCTGCTCGGCGAGCCGGCCGAAGCGCTCGCCGACCGCGGGGAACGGGATGCCGTACGAGGTGTGCTCGCGCGCGTACCAGCCGGCGCCGATGCCCAGCTCGACCCGACCGCCGCTCATCCGGTCGACCTGGGCCACCATCACGGCCAGCGGCCCGGGTAGCCGGAAGGTGGCCGAGGTGACCAGGGTGCCGAGCCGGATCCGGCTGGTCTCCCGGGCCAGGGCGGCCAGGGTCAGCCAGGCGTCGGTCGGGCCGGGCAGCCCCGGCTCGTCGCCCATCGCCTGGTAGTGGTCGGCCCGGAAGAAGCCGTCGAACCCGCCCGCCTCGACCGCCCGGGCGAAGCGGAGCTGGTCGTCGTAGTCGGCGCCCCGGTGCGGCTCGGTGAAGATCGCCACCCGCATGCTCATCGTCCCTCCGCCGCCCCGGCAGCCGCCGGCGCCTCGCGTTCCATCAGCAGTTCGTGCAGTTCGGCGCTGATCCGGGCGACGTCGGCCAGGTGGGCGTGCCGACCGAGGGTCCGCGGTCGGGGGACGGCCACCTCGACGATCTCGCGGATCCGGCCCGGACGGGGGCTGAGCACGACCACCCGGTCGGCCAGCAGCACCGCCTCGTCGATCGAGTGGGTGACGAAGACGACGGTGGCGCCGGTCTCCATGTGCACCCGCTGGAGTTCGCCGGAGAGCTCTTCCCGGGTGAGCGCGTCCAGGGCGGAGAACGGCTCGTCCATCAGCATCACCCGGGGCTCGCCGAGCAGTGACCGGCAGAGCGACACCCGCTGCTGCATGCCGCCGGAGAGCTCGTGCGGCAGCCGTTTCTCGAAGCCGGCGAGGCCGGCCATGTCGAGCAGTTGGCGGGCGCGTTCGCGGTGCTTCGCCCGGCTCCAGCCGAAGATCTCGGCGGGCAGCAGGACGTTGTCGAGCACCGAGCGCCAGGGGAGCAGGGCGGGGCGCTGGAAGAGCATCGCGATGTCCGGGCGGGGCCGGGTGACCGGGGTGCCGGCGACGGTGATCTCGCCCGAGCTGACCGGCAGCAGCCCGGCGATCATGCGGAGCAGGGTGGACTTGCCGCAGCCGGAGCGGCCGAGCACGGCCACGAACTCGCCGTCGGCGACCTCCAGGTCGATGCCGCGCAGCGCCTCGACCCGACCGGACCGGCCGTCGAAGATCCGTGACACCTCGGACAGTCGGATCATCTCGGCCGTGCCTCCCCTGAGTTGCGGTTCAGGAATCCGACAAGGCTATCGGGCGAGTGTCCCTTGCGCACCGTCCGGGGTGGAGTCCAGATGTTTCCGTTCCGCAACCCGATGCGCCTGGTGTCGTGACGGTGGGTGTCTCGTACGCTGTGCCGTCAGAAGTCCCTTCACGACGGTGGCGTCCGTTTCCCCCTCACGTCGACGCCGCCGACCGACGACCCCTTCCGGGTACCCCACGCCCGGTCGGAAAGGACATGGTGCACTGATGAGAAGGCTGACCCGTACGGTCGCCGCGGCCGCCCTGGCCACCGCCCTCGCCCTGGTCTCCGCCTGCAGCAGCGGCGCGGACTCCTCGGACGACGCGAAGGGCGGGGACGGCAAGACGCTGGAGAAGGTGACGTACCTCACCTCGTTCGGCAACTTCGGTCGCGACTCGTACGCCTGGGTGGCGAAGGACAAGGGCTTCTTCAAGGAGGCCGGGTTCGACGTCGAGATCAAGCCGGGCCAGGGCACCGGCTCGGTGATCCAGACCGTGGTCGGCGGCCAGGCCGACTTCGGCCCGATCGACCTGACCGGCGGCCTGCTCCAGCTCGGCAACGGCGTGGCCAAGGACTTCGTCGCGGTCGCGGCCATCCAGCAGCGCACCATGGCGGCCGTGGTCACCGTCGAGGGCAAGGGCATCGCCTCACCGAAGGACCTGGAGGGCAAGAAGCTCGCCGACACGCCCACCTCCGTGGTCCGCCAGCTCTTCCCGACGTACGCCCGGCTGGCCGGCGTCGATGCCAGCAAGGTCACCTGGGTCAACGGCGAGGCGCAGACCCTGATGGGCACGCTCGCCTCCGGCACCGTCGACGGCATCGGCCAGTTCGTGGTCGGCCAGCCCACCGTCGAGGCGGTGACCAAGAAGAAGCCGGTCGTGCTGCCGTACAGCAACGTGATGCAGGACCTCTACGGCAACGCGCTGATCACGTCCAGCAAGACCGCGAAGGAGAAGCCGGAGATGGTGAAGAAGTTCACCGCCGCGCTGCTCAAGGGCCTGGAGTACGCCCTGACCAACCCGCAGGAGGCGGCCGACATCCTGAAGAAGAACGTCGCCGCCACCAACCCGGCCGCGGCCGCCGCCGAGCTTCAGCTGATGGCCGGGTACGTCCGGTCCAGCAACTCCGGCACCGCGCTCGGCACGCTGGACAGCGACCGGGTCGCCAAGAGCATCGCGATCCTCCAGGGCGCGGGCGCGCTCAAGCAGAACATCACCCCGGACCAGATCATCGACTTCAGCCTCGTGCCGAAGGCCTGATCGACGCCGACCGCTGCGAACGGGGGTGCGGCCGACCGGCACGACGGTCG
>NZ_JBSSHR010000030.1:0-52987 GCF_059089345.1 Micromonospora sp. BS32 | reverse complement strand
CCTACCACCGCCGCCGACGACAACACTCTCTGTCCCGGTTGACCCCTATCGAGTACGAGACCATCATGACCCCACCGGCCAGTCAGGCCGCGTGACTGAAACTGTCACCTATCGGTGCAGCAGACCCCTCCTCAACCTGCTCAAGTTTGGGTGACGTGCCGGTCCCGCAACCGGCAACTGCAAACATCAACATGGCGGTCAGCCACATCGGCAGCGCCCGCCGACGCACCGTCACATACCAAAAGTAAGACCGCCCCCCGATGCGGGGAAGAACCGGAAAGCTAGCGACCCATGTCGTAGTTGACGCGTGGTGGACAAGATTTGGAACAGTCGCCGCGCAAGACTGCACCAGCAGGCAAGTCGTCGTCCAACAGCGCCGCCCTGATGGCGGCCTTCGAGCACGATGCGAACGGCATCGAAGTCGCCGGTCACGATCGGCTGATCTGCCCATTCACGTACTGCGCTCCTCCCTGCGCGCCCGGTTCTGGCCGCCGGAAGGGGCACTCGTGCTGTCTGCGGGGTCAAGAAGGCACCGCGTCAGCAGAAAATCAGCGAACGCTGTGGTGCGCGACCGACTCCAATGGTCACAGCCGGCATGACACCGAGGGCGGGACCACAGGGAACGACACCCGCTGACACTGCCCGACAACATCGACCAGGCTCCCCCCGACGGGGGCCGTCCCTTTCCGGGGCAAGCGCTCCGGTCACAGGGTGTCTCCCTCGTCTGCCAGGACGCTCTACGGCGGCGTTTCACCGGCCGGATGCAGCAGACGAGGCCAACCGCTCACCCGCGTGGCGACCTGATCTTGCGAGTTCGGCCCCGCCGGCTGACTGGTTGATCTCTGACCACACTGCATCGAGGGAGAGGCCGAGGACGTCGGCGATCGCAGCGATGGTCGGGAAGGCAGGGGTGGCTACGCGACCGGACTCGATCTTCCGAAGAGTCTCCGGCGAGACACCTGCGTCCAGCGCGGTACCGAGCATCGAACGCTCCCCCCTGGCTCGACGCAGGAGGGCGCCGAGGCGCTGTCCGCGCTCGACCTCTGCGGGAGTGAGCGGCAACCTGACCATGGCTCCGATTCTAGTACCGGGATAATATGGCCGGGATACTTATTGGGCGCGCGAGGAAGGGGCTGCATGATCGAGATCCTGAACCCCACAGACCTGCTGCGAGCGAAGGACGCCGGCGCCCTGGTCGCCGGCATGCTGCAGACACTGAAGAGCCGCAGCACGGTCGGCACAAACCTCTTGGACATCAACCTGTGGGCCCACAGCATGATCACCGAGGCCGGGGCGCAGTCCTGCTATGTCGACTATGAGCCGTCCTTCGGACGCGGGCCGTTCGGCCACTACATCTGCACGTCAGTTAACGACGCCGTGCTCCACGGACTGCCGTACGACTACACGTTGGCCAACGGCGACCTGCTGACGCTCGACCTCGCTGTCTCCAGAGGCGGAGTTGTCGCTGATTCCGCCATCAGCTTCATTGTCGGCGACGTAAAGCCCCCGGAGAGCGTTGCGATGATCAACGCGACCGAGCGCGCATTGTGCGCAGGGATAGCCGCGGCCGGCCCCGGAGCTCGCATCGGTGACATCTCCCATGCCATTGGCTCGGTCCTCAGCGAGGCGGGATATCCGATCAACACCGAGTTTGGCGGTCATGGCGTCGGATCGACGATGCACCAGGACCCGCACGTCTCAAACACGGGGCGGCCCGGTCGCGGATACAGGCTGCGCCCTGGGCTGCTGCTGGCATTGGAGCCATGGGTCATGGCGGACACCGCCGAGCTCGTCACCGATGCCGATGGCTGGACACTCCGAAGCGCGACAGGCTGCCGGACAGCGCACAGTGAGCACACGATCGCTATCACCAACGATGGAGCCGAAGTTCTCACCTTGCCGAAGCAGGCGCAACCGTGAGGTGACAGTCATCCGCGTTCCCCGCTCCCAGCAGTTCACCACCCGTCGTCGCTGAAATGGAAGGCTGCCAGGTGCGACCGCGTGGGCCAACCAGCCGCCCTTCACCGATTGATCAACATCCCCGGCCAGGACACCCAGAGCAGCGGCGGGGGGACCCGCACCCAGGCCCACTGGTGCTCGAAGCCGCCCTCGGCAGCAGGCCGCCGCACGTCATAGGCTCGCTCCCGTGCCCCTCAGCGACTTCGCCTACCTGACCACCGTCGGCCGGCGCAGCGGCCGCCCCCACACCATTGAGATCTGGTACGCGGAGCACGACGGCATCCGGTATCTGCTCTCCGGCAACGGGGACGCCGCCGACTGGGTCCGCAACCTGCGCCGGGAGCCGAGCGCCCGGATGCGCCTCGGCGGTCCCCGCGAACTGCGGGACGACCTGCCCGGAACGGTCGCGGTGACCGCCCGGTTCGTGGCCGACCCGGCCGAGGGCGCGCTTGCCCGGCGCCTACTGGCGGCGAAATATCAGGGCTGGCGGGAGGGCGAGCAGCTCTCCGACTGGGCCGCAACCTCGCTGGTGGTCGCGTTGGACCCGACCGGCTGAGGCGACGTGCGTGACCGTTGGCCGGCATACGACAGGTCGGCCCGCTGACGAAACGTCCTGTCGTGCCGAATTGGAGTGAGTATCCCGCTCAGGTGGTCGGGGTCAAGGTTGGCGGGAAACGCCTCGCCGCATGCGACGCCGTCGTCGGACGTGTCGCGGACCGTCCCATGCGGCGGGCGTGGCGTCTCGTACCCCTGCGAAGTGAGCACCGGTCGGCCCGGCGCCAGCGTGGCGGAGCTGCTGGATCAGCGGGCGGTGGTTGAGCTCTTGTCTTTCCGTGCGGGGCGTTGGTCCCTTACTTGGCGCGCAGCGGCGCCAGGGCCTGGCTCCAGGCCACGACCTGGTCGAGGGTGGCGTTCAGGGCGTCGCGCTGGAAGTCGCTGGGCGTGAAGACGCTGAAGTTCTCGAAGTCGGTGAAGAGCGAGAGCGCCACCTGGGACCGCACGTCGGCCATCTGCAGCTCACCGGCGATCAGCCGCAGGTGCTCCACCGCCCGCGTGCCACCCACCGAGCCGTAGCTGACGAATCCCACGGCCTTGTTGTTCCACTCGCCGTAGAGGAAGTCGATCGCGTTCTTAAGTGCCCCGGAGGTCGAGTGGTTGTACTCCGGCGTCACCATCACGAACCCGTCGAACGACGCGATCTTGTTGGCCCACTCCAGCGTGTGCGGCTGCTGGTACTGCCCCATCGACGGCGGGTACGCCTCGTCCAGGTGCGGCAGCTTGTAGTCGAGCAGGTCGACGAGCTCGAACTCGACATCCGTGCGCTGCTTGGCGACCTCGTGCACCCACTGCCCCACGGCGGCGCCGTTCCGCCCCGGCCGGGTGCTGCCGATGATGATTCCGATCCTGGTCATCTGCGGTTCCTCCTCGTGCAGGTCACATCTGGCCCTGCGTGACGGAGCAACGGTACGGCAAGTCATTGCTTGGTCAAGCAATTGAGGTGCGCACGTGCCTACCGTCACAAGCGAACCCGACGGCATCGCAGGAAGGGGCACAACGGCCCCAATCTGGATGAGAGGATCTTGTCCGGTCTCCGAGGATGCTGGCGCGAACGCGCTCGGTGGGCGTCCCGGTCGACGGTGGAGGCGATGCCGAGAACGAGGCCTCCCGCAGGTGCGGAAGCAGTACCGTCGTCATCGAGACCCCGCCTCACCGGCGGCCTCCGTGGGTGCGACGGCCCGCCTGATGCCTGGGCGTCGGGTTCGTTGGCGCTGCACGGAGGCCAGGAGACCGATCGGGGAGTCCCGCTGGTACGACGCCGCCGGGGAAGCGCCTGATGCCCTGACTCAGCCCCAGGGAGGCCGCGATGAGCACGACGAATGTCCGGAGCAACGAAGCGAGCGGCACGACGACCATCAAGAACGTCGACATGAAGCTCGAGGTGGTCGTCATCCCGGTTTCGGATGTCGACCGCGCGAAGGAGTTCTACGGGCGCCTCGGGTGGCGGCTCGACCAGACACCGCCTGGCATTGTCCAGTTCACGCCGCCCGGCTCCGGGTGCTCGGTCCAGTTCGGACCGAACCTCACGTCGGCCCCGCCCGGTTCAGCCAGCGAGTACCTGATCGTGTCCGACATCGAGGCGGCCCGGAACGCGCTGGTCGCCGCCGGTGTCGAGGTGAGCGAGCTCTTCCACATCGGCCCCGGCGGCCCGGAGAGCGGTCTGGATCCCGAGCGGCGCAGCTATTTTTCGCGCGCCTCGTTCAGTGACCCCGACGGCAACAACTGGCTGCTCCAGGAGATCACGACCCGGCTTCCCGGGCGCATCGAGTCTGCCGCCACCTCGTTCGGCTCGGCGAGCGACCTGGCGAGCGCGCTTCGGCGGGCGGCGGCCGCCCACGGCGAGCACGAGAAGCGCATTGGCGAGACGGACGCGAACTGGCCCGACTGGTACGCGGAGTACATGGTGCGGGAGCAGGCAGGCGCGGATCTGCCGAAGTAAGTAAGGCACTGCGAGCGCCCCGACAGGGCTCGGGCGACGGCTTGCCCACCGCCGCCCGAGCCGCTGTCGATGCCCGCTCAGCCCCAGTTCTGCGGTGCGAGTTGGCGGGTCGTGGCGTTCAGTCGGTTGAAGAAGTTGGTGGTGGCGAGCCAGAGCACCACCGCGGCCAGTTCCTTCTCGTCAAAGTGCCGGGTGGCCTCGTCCCACACCTCGTCGGGCACCGGGTCGGCCCGGTCGGCGAGCCGGGTCGCGGCCTCGGCGAGCGCGAGCGCGGCCCGCTCCGCGTCGGTGAAGTACGGCGTCTCCCGCCAGGCCGCCAGCGCGAACAGTCGCTCCTCGGTCTCGCCGGCCTTCCGGGCGCCGCGGGCACCGGAGTCGACGCACGCGCTGCACCCGTTGATCTGGCTGGCCCGCAGATGGACGAGTTCCAGCGTGCTGGTGGGGACTCCGGCGGAGTGCGCCGCCTTGTAGAGCAGGTTGATCGCCTTCACCGCGTCGGGGAGCAGCGTCGCGGGGTTCTGCATGCGGGCTTGAATGGTCATCTGTCCATCCCGTCCTTCCTGTTACGCTGGCCGGCGCTCGTCGCCGTCGCGTTCTCGTCCGTCATCGGGATGTCGACGATGGGACGGGTGACGTGACAGATGTGACCGCAGTCACGCCGAGGCGGACGTCAGCCAGGATTGCGATGCCATGACCGACAACGACCTGCTGGCCGAGCGCTTCGAGGAGCAGCGTCCTCGGCTGCGGTCCGTGGCCCAGCGGATGCTCGGCTCCCGGGCCGAGGCCGACGACGCTGTCCAGGACACCTGGCTGCGGCTGAGCCGCGCCGACGTCGACGGCATCGACAACCTGCCGGGCTGGCTCACCACAACCGTCGGACGGGTCTGCCTCGATCGGCTGGGCTCCAGTACCGCGCGGCACGAACGGCCCGCCGACGTGGCCGCGGACGAGCCGACCACGGCCGGGACCGGTGAGGTCGATCCGGAGCGGGAGGCGCTGCTGACCGAGTCGGTGGGACGCGCGTTGGACGTGGTGCTGCGGACCCTCGGCCCCACCGAACGGCTGGTCTTCGTGCTGCACGACATGTTCGCGGTCTCCTTCGACGAGCTCGCGCCCGTCGTCGACCGCAGCCCGGCCGCCGTACGGCAGATCGCCAGTCGGGCCCGCCGTCGCGTACAGGGCGAATCACCGACGCCGGAGACGGACCGCACCCGGCAGCGCGGGGTCGTGGAGGCGTTCCTCGCCGCGTCTCGCGAGGGGCGCTTCGACGACCTGCTCACCCTGCTCGACCCACACGTCGTCCTGCGCTCCGACGCCGCTGCCGTCGGGATGGGCGGGGCCGGCGAGGTGCGCGGCCGCTCCGCCGTGGCCGGCTTCTTCTCCGGACGCGCCCAGGCCGCCGTGCCGGCGTTCGTGGACGGGGCACCGGGCGCGGTGGTGGCTGTGGGCGGCCGTACCCGCATCGTGATCAGCTTCGTGGTCACCGACCGGATCATCGGCATCGAGGTGGTGGCCGACCCGGACCAGATCGGTGCCATCGAGCTGGTCGTGGACTGACCGGCGGCCCCGGCGCCGGGGTGTGACCCGACGCCGGGGCCGCGGGTGCCCGGTCAGGCGATGATGATGCTCGCCTGGGCGCTGTTGTCGCCGAGGTTGTCCTCCGGCGAGTTGGTGGAGACCGACGCGCTCACCGGCACGGTGTCCCCCGGGGTGCCGGAGGTGACGGTCGCGGTCAGGTAGAGGGTGTCCGCCTGCCAGCCGCTGACGAGCTGGTAGAGGGTGCACCGCCACTGCGGCCCACCGAGCGCCGGGTCGTCCACGAAGTCGCAGTACCAGGGGCCGTTCGGGGCCTCCGACACCCGGGTGAAGCCGGCCGGCAGCGGCACCGTGACATAGACCTCCTGGGCCGTCATGTTGCCGCTGTTCGCCACGTCCACGGTGATGTCCACCGTGTCACCCACCCGGACCTGCGCCGGGGCGGAGAGCTGGGTGAGCGCCAGGTCGGTCACGCCACGGATGTAGCTGATGGTCGCCGTGCCGGTGTTGTTGGCCAGGGAGGACTCGTTGCTGCTCGTCGATGCGGTGGTGGTGACCGTCGCGGTCTCGCCGACCTGCCCGCCCGGGAAGGAGACGTAGAAGCGCAGCCGGGGAGCGGTCGCGCCGGCGGCGAGCGATCCGTACGTGCAGCTCAGGGTCGTCCGGAAGTCGCACTGCCAGCCGGCCGGAACGGAGTTGCCGTCGGTGAACCAGGCGCCGGGCGGGAGGACGTACCGGAGGGTGATGTCCGCGGCGGATTTGGTTCCGGCGTTGCGGACGTCGACCTGGACGGCCGCCCCGCCGCCCACGTCCACCACGGTTGTCGGGTCGGCGGAGGCGGTGACGGCCAGGTCGGCGCGGCTGGGCGCGGCGAGAGCCGGCGCGGCGGGCACCGTCGCGGCCAGCAGGGCGCCCAGAACGCCGAGTGCGACGCGGACGCCCAGGGTGTGTCGTCGGGCAGAAGAGGTGAAGGGCATCGATACCTCGGTGCGCGGAGGGGCCAGCCCACAAAGGACCGGCGGAACGGTCCGCCCGTCCCGATGATCAAGCGGTGCCGACCGGACAGGCGTTACAGGCTCGATCCCGGCGTCCTCATCGAACGACGGCCTTCTTCGTCTCGGGCGCGGGCAGGAAGCAGACCAGCGCCGTGCCGCCGGCGTCCGTGACCACCCAGGGGTGGCCCACGTAGGTCTGCTGCCGGTATTCCTGGCCGGCCTCCAGCACCGCGTACGGCTGCCGCTGGCCGCCGTAGTCGAGCCAGTAGACGACGACCTGCGAGCCGCGTGCGTTGACGAAGTCGATGAAGGTCTCCGGGCCGCCGCTGCTGGAGCGCAGCGCCGGCTCCTGGGACGGGGGCATCGGTTGCAGCTCGTCCGGCCGGGGCTGGGCGACCGGCGACCCGGTGGCCGGGGCTTTCGGTGGCGTGGTCGACGGGCCGGGGCGGCTGGTCGTACCGCCGGCCGGCAGGGTGGGCCGCTGGGTCGGCGGCCGGGGCGGCAGCGCGGCCCGAGTGGAGAGGGAGACTGGCGCGGGGGAGAACATCACGTTTGGGGTGGCGCTCTCCAGGCCGACGACCTCGGAGTCCGCCGCCCCGGCCGAGGGTGCCGCGGGAGCCGCCCCGTCCTCCGCCGGCTCCGGGCCCGACCAGAACGGGGAGAGGGCGAAGACCAGGGTGGCGAGCACCCCGACCGCCACGCAGGCCAGCACCAGCGTCCGCCCCGGGCCGCCGGGAGCCGGGTCCCACCGGGGACCGGGAGCGGACCGGCCCACCAGCGGCGAGGGCTCGGTCCGATGCCGGCCGTCGTGGTCGACCGTCGATGGGTACGACGGCAGCCCCTCGCGGTGGCGCGACCCCGGCAGCCGACCGCCGATGCGCAGGGTCGGATCGGTGCGGTGGGTGTCGTCGGGTGAGTCGGCCATGGCCCCGTCTCCGAGAGCGCGGTGCCACCTCGACGGCGGCGTGGGGTCCGATTATCGGCGCACGGCGTCGCATGTCGTCAATGGTTCCCGAGGTGGAAAACATGCCGACCGTACGCGGGCCGTTTCGCGGCCCCGCCCCGCCGACCGTGATCTGCGCAGGGTCGATCGGCCATTCGTTCGGCGTGGACGTCGACATGATGTAACGGCGCGGCTCGCTGGGGCGCGTTCGCCGATCCGTCGGGTGTGGACCGTGTCGCCCGCATAGCAGATCCGCCGGGCGTCGCGGTGGTTGTCCACAGGGCGGCCCGTTGTCCACAGGCGGGACCTGCCGGCCGCCGGAGCGACGGGGTCGCGCGGCAGGGTCGCGGTCAGCACCCCTGACTGCTGGAGGCCGGCATGCCATCGCGCACCTCGATTCCACCGCACCTTCGGCTTCCGCTGGTGGTCACCTCCGACGGTGACCTGCTCGACGAGTTGCTGCGGCTCGCCGCAGCCGGCGGCACCGAGGTCGAGCTGGCCGCCGATCCCGCCGCCGCCCGGGCCCGCTGGGTGCCGGCGCCGCTGGTGCTGGTCGGCGCCGACCAGGCCCAGGCCTGCCTGCGGGCCCGCCTGCCCCACCGGCCGCGCACCGTGCTGGTCGGCCGCTCCGGGCAGCTCGACCCCGGCTGGGAGATCGCCGAGCTGATCGGCGCCCAGCACGTCGCCGCCCTCCCCGCGGCCGAACCATGGCTGGTCGACCGCTTCACCGAGTGCGGGCACGACCGGCCGCCCGGCGGACCGGCCCGTACGGTTGCCGTGCTGGGTGGTCGGGGCGGCGCCGGCGCGAGCGTCCTCGCCGGCGGCCTCGCGGTCACCGCCGCCCGGGCACACCTGCGCACCCTGCTGGTCGACGCGGACCCGCTCGGCGGCGGGCTGGACCTGGTGCTCGGCTGGGAGGAGCTGGACGGCCTGCGCTGGCCGGCGCTCACCGACGCGGACGGCCGGGTCGACGCGCCCGCCCTGGTGCACGCCCTGCCCAACCGAGGTGACCTGGTGGTGCTCTCCTGGGACCGCGGCGACCTGCTCAACCTGCCGGCCCAGGCGATGGCCGCCACCGTCGACGCCGCCCGTCGGGGCCGGGACTTCGTGGTGATCGACGTGCCCCGCCAGCTCGACGACGCGGCCGTGGTCGCGTTGCAGGCGGCCGACCAGACCTATCTCGTCGTACCGGCCGAGCTGCGGGCCACCGCGGCGGCCGCCCGGGTCGCCGCAGCGGCGGCACCGCACTGCACGTCGCTCGGGGTGATCGTGCGCGGTCCCGCACCGGGCCGATTGAAGGCGGCCGAGGTGGCGCGCGCCCTCGGCCTGCCGCTCGCCGGCACGCTGCGGCCCGAGCCGGCGCTGTGCCGGGGGCTGGAACGCGGCGAGGCGCCGGCGGGTGCCGGGCGCGGCCCGCTCGCCGCCCTCTGCCGGCGGATCGTCGCCGAGCTGACCGGCCTGCCGGTGCCGGGCGCGGCATGACCGGCCAGCCCGACGAGCTCTCCGCCCGGGTCCGGCAGCGGATCGCCGGCACCGCCGCCCCGGTCACCCCGGCCACGATCGTCTCCGCCGTACGCGCCGAGCCGGGTGCCGCCGTGCTCGGCGACACCGCCGTGCTGCGGATGGCCGACCGGGTGCACGACGACCTGGTGGGCGCCGGTCCGCTCGCCCCGCTGCTGGCCGACCCGCAGGTCACCGACGTGCTCGTGAACGGCACCCGGGTCTGGGTGGACCGGGGCGACGGCCTGTGCCAGGTCGCCGTGCCGCTCGGGTCGGTCGACGACGTACGCCGGTTGGCGCAGCGGCTCGCCGCCGGCGCTGGCCGCCGGCTCGACGACGGCTCCCCGTACGCCGACGCGCGGCTGCCCGACGGCACCCGACTGCACGCCGTGCTGCCCCCGGTGGCCACCGACGGTCCCTACCTCTCCCTGCGCACCTTCCGGCAGCGCCCGTTCACCCTCGACGACCTGGTACGCCAGGGCACCGTGCCCCGGCCGATGGCGCCGGTGCTGGCCGCCGTGGTGGCCGCCCGACTGGCGTACCTGGTCATTGGTGGCACCGGCTCGGGCAAGACCACCCTGCTCAACACGCTGCTCGGTCTGGTCCCGGGCACCGAGCGGATCGTGCTGGTGGAGGACGCCGCCGAGCTGCGCCCGGTGCACCCGCATGTGGTGGGGCTTCAGGCCCGGACCGCCAATGTGGAGGGATCGGGGGCGGTGGGGCTGAGCGAGCTGGTCCGCCAGGCACTGCGGATGCGGCCCGACCGGCTGGTGGTCGGGGAGTGCCGGGGCGGGGAGGTGGTCGACCTGCTGGCCGCGTTGAACACCGGCCACGAGGGCGGGGCGGGGACGCTGCACGCGAACGCGCCGGCCGACGTACCGGCCCGGTTGGAGGCGCTCGGTCTGCTCGGCGGGCTGCCCCGGGCCGCGCTGCACGCCCAGGTCGTGGCCGCCCTTCAGGTGGTGCTCCAGGTCCGGCGGTCTTCCCGGGGCCGGGTGCTGGAGTCGGTCTGTCTCCTGCTGCCCGAGGGTCCCGACCGGCTGGTCACCGTGGTGCCGGCCTGGATCCGGGGGCGTGGCCTCGGGCTGGCCGGGCGAGCGCTGGCCGTGCTGCTGCGCGATCGTGGCGTGCCGGTGCCGCCGATCCTCTCCGAACCGTGGCCCGGCTCGGCAGGACCGGCAGGCCCGGCAGGCTCGGCAGGACCGGCATGACTGGCATGACCGGCACGGTCTGGGCGGTGGCGGTGCTCCTGATCGGCGCCGCCGCGGTGGTGGCCTGGCCGGTGCGCAGCGCCCGTCGGCGGCGCCGCGCCGTGCTCCGGGCCACCCGGCCGAACTTCTCCGCCGGGTGGACGCCTCCGTCGTCGCGGGTCAGCGAGCCACCGGCCACCCGGCCGCCCGGGCGCCGCGACTCCCGCCGCCCGGTCACGGCACCGGGGCCCCTCCTCGTCGCCACCCGGCCTGCTGAGCCGTCGGTGGGCGGGCGGCCGGGGCCGCGCCCGCCGCTGGTCGACCTGCTGTTCCAGCGTCCCCGCCGGACCCTGCCGCTGGTCGGGGTGGTGGGTGCGACCGTCGGCGGGCTCACCGGCGGGCCGGTGGCGGCGGTCGTGCTGACCGGGTACGGCGTGCTCGGCGCCCGCGCCCTGCTCCGGCGGCGAGCCGGTCGGTCCGCCGAACACGCCCACCGCCGCCGGCTGGACCAGCTCTGCGCGCTCGCCGCCGATCTGCGGGCGGGCCTGCCCGTACCGGCCCCGGACACCGCCCACCCCGAACTCGGCGAGGCCGGCCGGCCGCCCGGGACCGACCGGCTGCCCAGAACCGGCCCGCCGCCCGGGACCGACCCGCCGCCCGGAACGGACCGGCTGGACCGGTTGACCGGCGCCGCGGTCCGGCTCGCCGACCGGACGGGCGCGCCCGTGGCCGAACTCCTGGAACGCATCGAGGCCGACGCCCGCGCGGTCGACCGGGGACTGGCCGCCGCGTCCGCGCAGGCCGCCGGCGCCCGCGCCACCGCACTGCTGCTCGCCGCCCTGCCGCTCGGCGGGATCGGCCTCGGCTACGGCATCGGCGCCGATCCGGTGGCGGTGCTGCTGCACACCCCGGTCGGTGCGGCCAGCGCGGTCACCGCGATGGGCCTGCAGATCGCCGGCCTGCTATGGGCCGAGCGGCTCGGCCGGGCACCGGGCGGGAGCGGCCCGGCACCGGGCGGGAGCGGGCGGGAGGCTGCGGGGTCCGGTGAGTTGCCCGAGGGTGGCGCCCGGTCGTCGGGCCGGTCGCGCTGGCGGCCGGACCGGATCCGGGCGGGTGCGGCCCTGGCCGGGGTGGCGGTGGCGCTGCTGGTCGGGGGCTGGACCGGTTGCCTGGTCGGGGCCGTCGCCGCCCTGGTGGCGGAGCGCCTGCTCCGGCGGATGGAACCGCCGGCCAGCCGGGAGCGCCGGCTGCGGGAGGCCGCCGACCTGCCGCTCGCCGCGGACCTCCTCGCGGCGGCGTTGCGCGCCGGGGCACCGGTGGATCGGTCGGTGCTGGCGGTGGCGGAGGCGCTCGGCGGGCCGCTGGCCGAGCGCCTGCACCGGGTCGGCCGGACCCTGCGGCTCGGCGGTGGTCCGGAGGAGGCGTGGGCACAGTTGGGGCCGGCGCCGGGCGCGGACCGCATGGTCACCGCCGCCCTGCGATCCTCCCGCAGCGGGGCCGCCCTGGCCGGGGCGCTGACCCGCGTCGCCGACGACCTGCGTGCCGACCGGTCGACCGCCGCCGAGGCGTCCGCCCGCCGGGCGGGCGTGCTGATCGTGCTGCCGCTGGGTCTCTGCTTCCTGCCGGCCTTCATTCTCGCCGGCCTGGTGCCGGTGATCGTCGCCGTCCTCGGCGACGTGCTCTGACAACCGATCGAGAAGGGGAACCTCCATGCGCAGACTCATCGCCCGGCTCCGCGGGGACGCCGGGATGAACACCGCCGAGTACGCCGTCGGCACGCTCGCCGCGGTCGCCTTCGCGGGCATCCTGCTCAAGGTGCTCACCTCCGGCAACGTGCAGTCCGCGTTGACGGCCGTCATCGACCGGGCGTTGAAGTGAGCCCGCGCCGGTGGGCCGGTCGCGACCGGGGTTCGTTCACCGCCGAGCTGGCGGCTGGCCTGCCGGCGCTGCTCCTGCTGCTGCTCGCCGGTCTCACCGCCGTCGACGCCGTCACCACGAAAGCCACCTGCGTGGACGCCGCGCGGGAGGCCGCGCTCGCCGCCGCCCGGGGCGGGGACGGCACGGCAGCGGGAAGCCGACTCGCGCCGCCCGGCGGCACCGTCTCCGTCTCGGTCGACGACGATCGGGCCGCCGCGACGGTACGGGCGCCCGTCCGTGCCCTCGGCGCGCGGCTGCCCCGGCTCACCGTGACGGCCACCGCGGTCTCCGCCGTCGAACCCGGCGCGTCGGCTGCCCAGCCGTGACCGGCCGGGAGCGGGTCGACCGCACCGCCGACCTCCACCCCACCGCCCGCGCCGCCCGCGCTGCGGGTCGCCGGCCCGGGCCCGGCGGGCCACCTCGGGCAGCGGCGCCGGCGGGCCAGGTCGGTCGTCGGGACCGGGGCGGCGCCACCGTCTGCCTGCTCGCGGTCGGGCTGGTGGTGGTCCTGTTCGGCCTCGCCGGCGCGGCGGTCGGCGCCGCCCGGGTCGCCCGGCATCAGGCCCGGGTGGCGGCGGACTTCGGTGCGCTCGCCGGGGCCGGGCGGGCGTTGCGCGGACCGGAGGCGGCCTGCGCGTCGGCCGACGAGCTGGCCCGGGCGAACGGCGCCACGCTCACCGGATGCCGGGCGGACGGGCTGGACGTGCTGGTCACCGTCGAAGTGGCGGTCACCCCGCTACCCGGCCTGCGACGGGTGGCCGTCGCCACCGCCCGGGCCGACCCGGTCCGCAGCTGAACTGCGGCGGGACCACGTCGGCGACCGCCAATGGCGCGGATGGGCGGCGGAACGACCCCGCCTGGTTTGCGGCTGACCGCGATAGCGGGGCGGCGATGTCGCGGGTGGAAGCGGTGGCGGGGGAGGTGCGGACGGCCGGGATGCGACCCGTCCCGCGGGTCGACCGGTGAACCGGTCGGCCCAGCGGAACGGCCGTCCCGGCCGTCGGTGGGGTCAGCGACTCTGGAGCGCGTCCAGGCCGATCGCCATGGCGATCACCAGTCGACGGTCGACCTGCGGGTGCTGCACCTCGACGACGTACCGGTCGCGCAGGCCCCACTTCTTGATCACGGAGAAGACCGGCTGGCCACCGGCGACGAAGTCGAAGTGGTACGGCAGCCAGGAGAGCGAGTCGACGAACCGGCGCAGCAGCGCCACCGGCAGGCTCCGCTCCTGACCGGTGATCTGCGGCAGACCGGCCTGCTCGACGTGCCACGTCGAGCGCAGCAGCGACTGGGCGAAGTCCTTGCGGAACAGCCCGATCGGGGTACCGGCGTGGTCGGTGACGTCGTACGTGGCACCGAGGTCGAGGCGCTGACGCGCCTTGAAACCGAGCAGCGGCTGCTGCTTGGAGTCGTCGGTGTAGAGGGTCACCTGCTCCTTGAAGGCGAGCCGCTTCTGCTGCGCGAACGCCAGCAGTTCCCCCTCGGTGCCGTCGGGCGCCACGGCGTGTACCTCGTACTGGTTGACCATCATCCGGAGCCGCTGCCGGATGTGGAACTGGTGCTGGGCCTGCAAACTGTCGAGCTGCATCGAGATCTCCTCAGAAGGGTGCGCCGGAGTCTCGCACAGACCACCGGTCACCGTCCGCCCTCGATCGTCGCCTTCATCGCCCAGGCGTTGAGTACCTGGTGGATGCCGCGCAGCCGCTCGTTGATCTGGTCGAGGCGTTCCGCCTGGGCCAGGCTGGCCAGCGCGGAGCCCAGGGCGATCTGCTGGTCGGGGGTGAGTTTTTCCTGGTCGATCGTGTAGAGCAGGTCGACGGTCTCGGCGATGGTATCGGCCACGGCTTCCTCCTTCGCAGGGAAGAAGTCAGTCATGCACGTATCCCGGAACCCGTTACCGATCCACCGTCGGGACGGGGTCAGGCCGGCTCCACGTCGGCCGTCCGCTCCCCCTGGTGGGGCACCGCCGGCGCGCACGCCACGTTCTCCGCCGGCCCGGCGGGGCCGGCCGGCGCCGGGACGGCATCGACCGGGATCGGCTCGGCAGGCTCCGCCGGCAGGTTGGCCAGCACCACGTCGAGGACCCGCACCGCGTCCGGCTTGGAGAGCGGACTGTTGCCGTTGCCGCACTTGGGGGACTGCACGCAGGACGGGCAGCCGGTCTCGCAGCCGCACTCGGCGATGGCGTCCCGGGTGGCCCGCAGCCAGGCCGCCGCCGTCCCGTACGCCCGTTCGGCGAAGCCCGCCCCGCCGGGATGGCCGTCGTACACGAAGACGGTCGGCGCCTCGGTGTCCGGGTGCAGGGCGGTGGAGAGGCCGCCGATGTCCCACCGGTCGCAGGTGGCCATCAGCGGCAGCAGCCCGATCCCGGCGTGCTCGGCGGCGTGCAGCGCGCCGGGGATGTCGGCCGCCTCCACCCCGGCCGTCGCCAGCGACTGGGGCGAGACGGTGAACCAGACCGCCACCGTGCGCAGCTCCCGCGCGGGCAGGTCCAGCGGCCGGGTGTCGATCACCTCGCCGGAGGCGATCCGCCGCCGCTGGTACGACACGACCTGGCTGGTCACGTCCACCTCGCCGAGGAACAGCCCGACCGGCCCGGCGTCCACGTAGGAGCGCACCGATACGACGGAGAGCGAGGTGACGTCCCGGGCGTGGGTGGACCAGTCCGGCTCCTCGGCGTGCACCAGCGCGCACCCGTCGGCCAGGTCCAGGGAGTCGACCACGTACGAGACGCCCTGGTGCAGGTAGACCGCGCCGGTGTGGAGCAGGAAGTGCGAGGAGCCGCCGTCGACGGTGCCGAGCAGCCGTCCGGTGGACGCCTCCACCACGCAGACCGGGGCGCCGCCCTCGCCGCGCAGGTCGACCTCGGGGCGTTCCCGGTGCCGCCAGTACCAGCCGGTCGGCCGCTGCCGCAGGACGCCCGCCTCGACCAGCGAGTCGACCGCCTCCTTGGCGCCCTCGCCGAAGAGTTCCAGGTCGGCCGGGGTGAGCGGGGCCTCGGCCGCCGCGCAGGCAAGCTGCGGGGCGAGCACGTACGGGTTGGCCGGGTCGAGCACGGTCGCCTCGACCGGCCGCCCGAAGAGCGCCTCGGGGTGGTGCACCAGGTAGGTGTCGAGCGGGTCGTCCCGGGCCACCAGCACCGCGAGCGCCTCGTCCCCGGAGCGGCCGGCCCGGCCGGCCTGCTGCCACAGCGACGCCCGGGTGCCGGGCCAGCCGCAGATCAGCACCGCGTCCAGCCCGACCAGGTCGACGCCGAGTTCCAGCGCGTTGGTGGAGGCGAGCCCGAGCAGGTCGCCGTGGAGCAGGGCGCGTTCCAGCTCGCGTCGCTCCTCGCGCAGGTAGCCGGCCCGGTAGGCGGCCACCCGGTCACCGAGCCCGGCAACCGCCTCGTCGAGCGACCGCCGGGCGTTCGCCGCCACCACCTCGGCTCCCTTGCGGGAGCGGACGAAGGCGAGCGTGCGTACCCCCTCGGCGACCGTGTCGGCGAGCAGGTCCGCGGTCTCGCGCAGCGCCGACCGGCGGACCTGGGTGAGGTCCGCGACCGCCGGGTCGACGCCGGGCTCGGCGGGCAGCAGCGGCGGCTCCCAGAGCGCGAAGGTCACCCCGCCGCGCGGCGAGGTGTCCTCGGTGACGGCCGCCACCGGCAGGCCGGTGAGCCGCCCGGCCGCCGCCGCCGGGTCACCCGACGTCGCCGAGGCCAGCACGAAGACGGGGGTACGGCCGAACTTCGCGCACTGCCGCCGCAGCCGGCGCAGCACGTGCGCCACGTGCGAGCCGAACACACCCCGGTAGGTGTGGCACTCGTCGATCACCACGTACGCCAGTCGGCGCAGGAAGCCGGACCAGTGGGCGTGCCCGGGCAGGACGCCGTGGTGCAGCATGTCCGGGTTGGTCAGCACGAACCGGGAGTGCCGGCGGATCCACTCCCGTTCGGCGCGCGGGGTGTCCCCGTCGTAGGTGGCGGGGCGTACCCCGTCGAGTTCCAGGGCGGCGACGGCGCGTAGCTGGTCGGCGGCGAGCGCCTTGGTCGGGGCCAGGTAGAGCACGGTGGCCCGGGGGTCGTCGAGCAGGGTGGCCAGCGCGGGCAGCTGGTACGCCAGGGACTTGCCGGACGCCGTGCCGGTGGCCACGACCACGTGCTCACCGGCGTACGCCAGCTCGGCGGCCTGGGCCTGGTGCCGCCAGGGCGCGACCACCCCGCGCCCGACGAGCGCCGCCCGCAGCTCCGGGGGAACCCACTGCGGCCAGGGAGCCGGCTCGCCGGGCCGGGCCGGTACCCGCTCGACGTGGGTGACCGGGTCTGCGCCGTGGTGACGGGCGCGCAGCCGGCGCAGCAGGTCGCCCGGCGCCGCCGTCGGCGGTCGCCCGGGGCCTTGGCCTGCGGTTACGGTGGCTGCGGGGTTCACGTCCTGCACTCTCGCACTGGTGTTCGGTAGTGAACAACCGGGGGCGTGGGTAAGGAGGAGCCTCCGCCGGTGACCTTTCGGGGCGTTCCGGCGAGGATGGTTAGATGCCCAGGAGAGTTTACGGCTCTCGGAGGAGGACTGATGGAGCTGTCGCTGGCGACCCGCACGGTGGGGGAGCACACGGTGCTCGAGGTCGGCGGTGAGGTGGACGTCTACACCGCACCCCGGCTGCGCGAACGGCTCCTGGAGCTGATCGACGGTGGCGCCCGGCAGGTCGTCGTCGACCTCGGCCGGGTCGACTTCCTCGACTCCACCGGCCTGGGCGTGCTGGTCGGCGCCTTGAAGCGGCTCCGCTCCGCCGGCGGTTCCTTCGCGCTGGTCTGCGACAAGGAGCCGCTGCTCAAGATCTTCCGGATCACCGCGCTGGACCAGGTCTTCCCCTTGCATCCGACGGTCGACGCGGCGATCGCCGCGGACCCCACCGCGTGATGGCGACGGTCCGGCTCTCCTTCTCGCCGGCTCCGGTGCACGTGCGCACCGCGCGTCTGGTCGGCGTCGCGGTGGCCCGCCGGGCCGGGGTGCGCGAGGACCTGCTCGACGAGGTCCGGCTGGCGATCGGTGAGGCGTGCACGCGGGCGGTCGCCCTGCACCGGCAGTACGGCCTGGCCGATCCGGTGCTGGTGGAAATGTCCGACTCTGGGGTGTACGCGGTCCGGGTGGTGGACCGGGCGCCGATCGAGGCCGGCATCGGCCTGGCCAAACTCGACGCGGACGACCTGGCCAACGAGTCGCTCACCGACGAGGCGCTCACCACCGGTGTGGGGTTCGCCCTGCTCGCCGGCTTCGTGGAGGACCTCCAGGTCCGCCCGGTCGACGAGGGCGTCGGGACCGAGGTCCGGATGGTGTGGCCGGTCGGCCGCTGACCGTCATTCTTCGCCGACGAGGCCGTGACCCCGCGTGGGTCGCGGCCTCGTCGCGCTGCTGGGCCCCTATATCAGATTTTTCCTCATAACACAGTTACGAAGATCATCCGGACATGGTCTCCCCCGCATGTGACCTCCAACACTGCGCAGGGCTACAGTACCGGGGTTGTCAGCAAGTGATCCTTCCCGCAACCAGCGGGTATGTGCGTTCATCGCTGGTCTGCGTCGGGTCGGAGCGCTTGCGCAACCGCATCCAGGCGCCGGGTCAGTACGTCCGCTGGCCGGCGCGACAGTGTTCGGTACAGGAGGACATAGATGTCCGGGACCTTGGCCGCCCCCGAGGGCGGCGCGCTGTCCCTTACCGGAGCAAACCTGACGTACGTCGTCATCGCCGCGGTGCTCGCGCTGGTGGCACTCGTCTTCGCCGCCGCCTTGACCAAGGCCGTGCTGGCAGCCGGTAAGGGCACCACCAACATGCAGGAGATCTCCGGCGCGGTGCAGGAGGGCGCCTCGGCCTACCTGCTCCGGCAGTTCAGGACGCTGGCGATCTTCGTGGTCATCGCCGTCGTGCTGCTGTTCCTGCTGCCGGTGCACGACACCGACGGCGGCGAGCTCGGGGTGAAGATCGGCCGATCTGCCTTCTTCGTGGTGGGGGCACTGTTCAGCGCGTCCATCGGCGGCGCCGGCATGTGGCTGGCCACCCGCGCCAACCTGCGGGTCGCCGCCGCCGCGCGGGAGGCGCAGGGCGGCCGCGAGACCGCCATGAAGATCGCCTTCCGGACCGGTGGCGTGGTCGGCTTCCTCACCGTCGGCCTCGGCCTCTTCGGCGCCGCGCTGGTCGTCCTCATCTACCGGGGCGACGCCCCCACCGTGCTGGAGGGCTTCGGCTTCGGCGCCGCGCTGCTCGCGATGTTCATGCGGGTCGGCGGCGGCATCTTCACCAAGGCCGCCGACGTCGGCGCCGACCTGGTCGGCAAGGTCGAGCAGGGCATCCCCGAGGACGACCCGCGCAACGCCGCCACCATCGCCGACAACGTGGGCGACAACGTCGGCGACTGCGCTGGCATGGCCGCCGACCTCTTCGAGTCGTACGCGGTCACCCTGGTCGCCGCGCTGATCCTCGGCCGGGCCGCGTTCGGCGAGGACGGCCTGGTCTTCCCGCTGATCATCTCCACCATCGGCGTGCTGGTCGCCATCATCGGCGTCTTCATCACCCGGCTCCGCCCCTCCGACCGCAACGGCCTGACCGCCATCAACCGGGCCTTCTACCTCTCCGCGGTGATCTCCGCGGTGCTGGTCGGCATCGCCGCCTACCTCTACCTCCCGGCCACCTTCGGCGAGTTGGAGGGCGGGCTCACCGACGTCGACCGGAACCCGCGGCTGGTGGCCATCGGCGCGGTCGTGATCGGCATCCTGCTGGCCGCCGCCATCCAGGCGTTGACCGGCTACTTCACCGAGACCAACCGGCGGCCGGTGCAGGACATCGGCAAGAGCTCGCAGACCGGCGCGGCCACCGTCATCCTCGCCGGCATCAGCGTCGGCCTGGAGTCGGCGGTCTACTCGGCGCTGCTGATCGGCGCCGGCGTCTTCGGCGCGTTCCTGCTCGGCGGCAGCTCCATCACGCTCTCGCTCTTCGCGGTCGCGCTGGCCGGCACCGGCCTGCTCACCACCGTCGGCGTGATCGTCGCGATGGACACCTTCGGCCCGATCTCCGACAACGCCCAGGGCATCGCGGAGATGTCCGGCGACATCGACGAGAACGGCGCGCGGATCCTCACCGAGCTGGACGCGGTCGGCAACACCACCAAGGCGATCACCAAGGGCATCGCGATCGCCACGGCCGTGCTCGCCGCCACCGCGCTCTTCGGGTCGTACACCGACACGCTGCGCAGCTCGTACGAGGACGCGGGTGTGGGCGACGCCGCGGCCGAGATCCTGAACGCGCTGAACGTGGCCAACCCGCGCAACCTGGTCGGCCTGATCATCGGCGCGGCGGTCGTCTTCCTCTTCTCCGGTCTGGCCATCAACGCGGTCTCCCGCTCGGCCGGCGCGGTGGTGATGGAGGTGCGTCGGCAGTTCCGCGAGATGCCCGGGATCATGGACCGCACCCAGCGCCCCGAGTACGGCAAGGTCGTCGACATCTGCACCCGGGACGCGCAGCGCGAGCTGATGACCCCCGGTCTGCTGGCCATCCTCGCGCCGATCGCGGTCGGCTTCGGTCTCGGGCCCGGCGCGCTGGCGTCGTACCTGGCCGGGGCGATCGGGGCCGGCACGCTGATGGCGGTCTTCCTGGCCAACTCCGGTGGCGCCTGGGACAACGCCAAGAAGCTGGTCGAGGACGGCGCGTACGGCGGCAAGGGCTCCGAGTCGCACGCCGCGACGGTCATCGGCGACACCGTCGGCGACCCGTTCAAGGACACCGCCGGCCCGGCGATCAACCCGCTGATCAAGGTGATGAACCTGGTCTCGCTGCTGATCGCGCCGGCCGTGGTGGCCTGGAGCGTGGGCGACGACCGGAACACCCCGCTGCGGATCACCATCGCGCTGGTCGCGGCGCTGATCGTGGTCGCCGCGGTGGTGTTCAGCAAGCGCAAGGGCATCGCGATGTCCGACTCCGGCGACGGCGGAACCGGGGCGGGCAGCCCGGACCAGCACGCGGAGACGGTCAACGTCTGAGTGCGGCACCCCGGGTCCCCGGTCGGCGCGACGCCGGCCGGGGACCCGTCCGCCCTGCTGCGGCCGTCCGGCTGACCGGTGGCGCATTCACCGGGAGGCCGTACGCTGCTTCGCATGCGTACGTGCCGGGCGAGTGCCGCCGGAAAGCTCACGGTGGTCCTGGCCACGCTCGTGCTCGTCGTCTCCGGCTGCGGTGGCGGGCCCAGCCCACGGGCCTGGGCCGCCTCGGTCTGTGAGGCGCTCACCCCTTGGCGCGCCGAGATCAACAAGCTGACCAGCAGCACCCATCAGCAGATGACCGCGCAGACCACACCGGCGCAGGCGAAGGAGAACCTGGTGCGGCTCTTCGCCGGCGCGGAGGACGCCAGCGAGGACGCCCGCCGCCGCATCTCCGACGCCGGCGTGCCGGAGACCGACCACGGCGACGAGATCTCCCGTGGCTTCCGCACCTCGCTGGAGAAGATCCGGGACGCCTACGGCCGGGCCCGGGACACCATCGACAGGCTCGGCACCGCGCAGCCCACCGCCTTCTACGACGGCGTCCAGGCCGCCGTGGACACCCTCAACAAGGAGTACGACGCGAGCGCGCTGGACACCAGCCGGCTCAATTCGGAAGAGCTCAAACAGGCCTTCGACGAGGTCCCGGAGTGTCGCTGACCCCTCCCGACTCACCCCCCGATCCGGTGCGCCAGCTGTCGCTGTTCGGCACCGAGGCGGCGGATCCGTCCGTCGCCGACCTGGCCGGACTGCTCGCCGGGCCCGGCGGGGTGGTCCGGATGGGTCGTACCGCCCGGTTGTCGGTCGTGGTCGACGCGGCCTGGCGGGTGCACGTGCTCGTCGCCGAGCTCGCCCTGCGCGGGCTGGCCGCCAGCTGGGAGCAGACCGAGGACCAGCGGTACGCGGTGCGCACCTCGTACGTGCGCACCCTGGCCCCGCTGGCCACGGCCTGGCTGGTCGGCGAGCGCAAGCGCCCGCCCGCCGGGTTCCACCTCAACGGCCGGCGGCTGCGGCTCTGGCTGGCCGCGGCGGGCGGGGCCGACGAGGCCGGGTTCCTGCTCCGGCTCGGCGACGGCGACCAGGAGTGGTGGCCGACCGTGCGCGCCGCGCTGGCCGTGGTGGGCCTGCCGGCGGCGCTGGTCGAGGCGAACGCGGGCGGTCCGGCGTACCGGATCGGCGGCCGGCGACGGCTGGCCCGGCTCGCCGAGCTGGTCGGCGACCGCCCCACTGCCGCGCCGCGGGCCGACTGGCCGACGCCCCCGGCGTGACCTCGCCCGGCGGGTGTCCGATCGCGGACAGCCGGCGCGCCGGTCCGGCTGGAGAAACGGCCGGGGGCGCCTCGGCCGAGGGTCCGCCATCGTCACAGTGTTCCGCTCCGGGGCCTACCCACGGTGTACGGTGGCGCCGTCCGGCCGGTGCCGTCCACGTGGCGCCGGTGGCCCCAAGGCGCGGGGGGCGGATTGTCGCCCGCGAAACCCGAAAGCCGGGCGGCGCGTTACGTTGGACATCCGGGCCGCCGGCGGTCCGGGGGGCGCGACATAGCCCGAAACGGGCATCGCGACACCGCCCGAAACGGGCATGGAGCAGGAGTGAGGTCGGGGAGAGACGTGCCGAGCAACGCTGGAACCACCCGTCTGGTCATCGTCGAGTCTCCGGCGAAGGCCAAGACGATCTCGGGCTACCTCGGCCCGGGATACGTCGTGGAGGCCAGCTTCGGCCACGTCCGGGACCTCCCGCGCAACGCCGCCGACGTGCCGGCCAAGTACAAGGGTGAGCCCTGGGCCCGGCTCGGGGTGGACGTCGACAACGGCTTCCACGCCCTGTACGTGGTCTCCGCCGACCGGCGCCAGCAGATCAGCAAGCTGGTGAAGCTGGCCAAGGAGGTCGACGAGATCTTCCTGGCGACGGACGAGGACCGCGAGGGCGAGGCGATCGCCTGGCACCTGGTGGAGACGCTCAAGCCCAAGGTGCCGGTCAAGCGGATGGTCTTCCACGAGATCACCAAGCCGGCGATCCAGGCCGCGGTCGCCAACCCTCGGGAGATCGACCGGGACCTGGTCGACGCCCAGGAGGCCCGGCGCATCCTCGACCGGCTCTACGGCTACGAGGTCTCCCCGGTGCTGTGGAAGAAGGTCATGCCGAAGCTCTCGGCGGGCCGGGTGCAGTCCGTGGCGACCCGGATCGTGGTCGAGCGGGAGCGCCAGCGGATGGCCTTCCGCACCGCCGAGTACTGGGACATCCTCGCCACCCTCGCGGTGGGGAACGCCGGTGACGGGCCGCGGAGCTTCAACGCCACGCTGATCGCCCTGGGCGGCGACCGGATCGCCACCGGCAAGGACTTCGAGCCGACCACCGGTCGGGTCAGGGCCGGCGCCGGCGTGGTGCACCTCGACGAGAGCGGCGCCCGGGGGCTGGCCGCCCGCCTGGAGGGTCGGCCGTTCACCGTCACCCGGGTCGAGGAGAAGCCGTACCGCCGCCGCCCGTACGCGCCGTTCATCACCTCCACCCTCCAGCAGGAGGCGGCCCGCAAGCTGCGCCTCTCCTCGCAGCAGACGATGCGCACCGCGCAGCGGCTCTACGAGAACGGCTACATCACCTACATGCGTACCGACTCGGTGAACCTGTCGGAGACCGCCATCGCGGCGGCCCGCCGGCAGATCGTCGAGCTGTACGGCGAGCGCAGCGTGCCGCCGGAGCCGCGCCGGTACACCGGCAAGGTGAAGAACGCGCAGGAGGCGCACGAGGCGATCCGCCCGGCGGGGGACAACTTCCGCACCCCGGGTGAGGTGGCCAAGGAGCTGTCGGCCGAGGAGTTCAGGCTCTACGAGCTGATTTGGCGGCGCACCATCGCCTCGCAGATGACCGACGCGGTCGGCTCCAGCGTCTCGGTGCGCATCCGCGCCGTCTCCTCCGCCCAGGAGGAGGCCGACTTCGGCGCGACCGGCAAGACCATCACCGACCCCGGCTTCCTGCGGGCGTACGTCGAGTCGAGCGACGACGAGAACGCCGAGGCCGAGGACGCCGAGCGCCGGCTGCCCACCCTGGTCAAGGACCAGCCGCTGACCGCCGACGAGCTGGCCGCGCAGGGGCACCACACCCAGCCGCCGTCGCGCTACACGGAGGCGTCGCTGGTCAAGGCCCTGGAGGAGCTGGGCATCGGCCGCCCGTCGACGTACGCGTCGATCATGCAGACCATCCAGGACCGCGGGTACGTCTTCAAGCGCGGCCAGGCGATGATCCCGTCGTTCCTGGCGTTCGCCGTGATCGGGCTGATGGAGCGGCACTACCCGCGCCTGATCGACTACGACTTCACCGCCAGCATGGAGAACGAGCTGGACGAGATCGCCGGCGGCGAACACGCCTCGGTCGACTTCCTCACCTCCTTCTACTTCGGCAGCACCAACGGCACCGGCGACCAGGCCATCGCCCACGCCGGTGGCCTGAAGAAGCTGGTCACCGAGAACATCACCGACATCGACGCCCGCAGCATCAACTCGATCCCGCTCTTCACCGACGACGAGGGTCGCGAGATCGTGGTCCGGGTCGGCCGGTTCGGGCCGTACCTCCAGCGGGCGCTCCCCGGCGAGCAGCCGGCGCCGAAGGTCGAGGGCGAGGAGGGCGGCGGTCAGGGCGACCGGGCGCCGATCCCGGAGGGGCTGGCGCCCGACGAGCTGACCCCGGAGAAGGTGCAGGAGCTCTTCCTGGGCGGCGGCGGCGAGCGCAAGCTCGGTGACGACCCGACCACCGGCGAGCCGATCCTGCTCAAGTCCGGCCGGTTCGGCCCGTACGTGGCCAGCGGCGAGCGGAAGTCCTCGCTGCTCCGTTCGCAGTCGCCGGACTCGCTCACCCTTGACGAGGCGTTGAAGCTGCTCAGCCTGCCCCGGGTGATCGGCACCGACGCCGACGGCAACGAGGTCGTCGCCAACAACGGCCGCTACGGGCCGTACGTCAAGCGTGGTGACGAGTTCCGTTCGCTGGACTCGGAAGACAAGATGTTCACCGTCACGCTGGACGAGGCGGTGGCCCTGCTGGCCGCCCCGAAGGCCCGCCAGCGGCGTGCCGCCGCCCCGCCGCTGCGGGAGATGGGCGTGGACCCGCTGACCGAGAAGCCGCTGGTGATCAAGGACGGCCGGTTCGGGCCGTACGTCACCGACGGGGAGTTCAACGCGTCGCTGCGCCGGGGCCAGACGCCGGAGGAGCTGACCATCGAGCAGGCCTCCGAGATGCTGGCCGAGAAGCGGGCGAAGGGTCCGGCACCCAAGAAGGCCGCCGCGAAGAAGGCGGCCCCGGCGAAGAAGGCCACGGCGGCGAAGAAGGCCACGGCGGCGAAGAAGACGACGGCGGCGAAGAAGACCACGGCGGCGAAGAAGACGACGGCGGCGAAGACCACGGACACCGCGGCGAAGAAGGCGCCGGCCCGCAAGGCTGCCCCCAGGAAGGCCACGGCAAACGCCGACGGAGAGTGAGTCGCCGCACAGCGGGGGCTCACGTTCGGCGTGCCATGACCTAGTCTGTCGCGGTGTCGAAAGCGGGGAGTGCGGGCGGCGGCAGTCCGGCGAAGGTGGCGGGCATCGTCGCCCTCGTCGTGGCGGTGCTCGCCGGAGCGGGGCTGATCGTCTGGCGTACCGGCTGGATGCGGGGCGACGCGATCGGTGACGTGCCGGGCATCGGCGCGGGCGCACCGGTCGCCGGGGCCGGGCCGGTGGCGACCCCGGCCGACCCGAAGGTGCGGCGGGACTCCTCCGGCCGCCGGCTGTTCACCATCCTGGGCGCCGGTGACGTGCTGGTGCACCCGGAGCTGACCAGCCAGGCCCGCCGGGACGCCGCCCGCTCCGGGCGCCCCGGCTCGCTCGACTTCAACCCGCTGTTCCAGCAGGCGCGCCCCGCGGTCTCCGGCGCCGACCTGGCGATCTGCCACCTGGAGACCCCGCTGGCCAAGCCGGACGGGCCGTTCGTCGGCTTTCCGAAGTTCAGCGTCCCCCCGCAGGTGGTGGACGCGATCCGGGGCACCGGCTTCGACGTCTGCTCGACGGCCTCCAACCACACCATCGACCAGGGCGAGGCGGGGGTGAACCGCACCCTGGCCGCGCTGGACGCCGCGAAGATCGGGCACACCGGCAGCGCGCGTACCCAGAAGGAGGCGCTCACCCCGCGCATCTACACCAAGAACGGGGTACGGGTCGGGCACCTGGCGTACGCCCTGCACTTCAACGGCCTCCAGCGGCCGGCGGGCAAGGACTGGATCGCCAACCTGATCGAGCCGGCGAAGATCCTCGCCGCGGCGCGGAAGCTGCGGGCCGCCGGCGCGGAGATCGTGGTGCTGAGCCTGCACTGGGGCACCGAGTACGAGAACCTGCCGGACGCCAAGCAGGAGGAGTGGTCGAAGCCGCTGATCGCGTCCCCGGACATCGACCTGATCCTGGGCCACCACGCGCATGTGGTGCAGCCGATCGAGAAGGTCGGTCAGAAGTGGATCGCCTACGGGATGGGCAACCAGGTCGCCCGGCACCTCGAGCCGGTCTTCGCCAACCGGGAGGGGGTGATGAGCCGGTTCACCTTCACCGAGATCGCCAAGGGGAAGTGGCGGGTCACCCTGGCCGAGGCCATCCCTACCTGGATGGACCTCAATCCGGACATCCGGTTGGTGGACCTGCCGGCGGCGCTGGCGGACCCGGCGACCCCGGCGAATCGCCGGGTGATCTACCAGGCCGCCGAGGACCGCATCCGGGGGCACCTGTTGGCGCGGGGTGGGGCATCGAACGGTCTCAAGGTGCTCGGCCCGGTCAGCAAGGCGGCTACGCCGAACGGGTAAATCACAGGAGTGAACTCCGCAATTCGACTGATAGGTGACCAATCGCCCTGTCCAGCGAGGGGCGAGCCTTGTTAACCTCGCACGCTGGCTGGGCCACGGGGAGGAACGGGTACATGGGTGACCACGGTCTGATGCGGACCGGCGGATGACCTTCACGCCACAGGCGGGTCGGACGAATGTCCGCCGGCCGGGTGGCGAGCGGGCGGAACTCGCCCGCTGGCGCCTGATCAGCCTGGAGAAGCAGCTTCCGCAGCCGCGCCTGCTGTCCGCGGTGGGTACGCCGGCACTGGTGGCCGCGCTGCTGCTCACCCTGCTCGCCATCTTCGCCTTCGCCTACCTGAGTCGGACCAGCCCGGCCGGCGTGCCACGAGCCGTGGCCGAGTCGCAGCGGCAGTTCGTCAGCGAGATCTCCCGCGGCCTGAACAACTCGGTCGGCCGCAGCCGGGAGGAACTGGCGCGCACGGTGGCCGCCTACAACGATCGGCCGGACCGGGCCGCCGCGCAGTTGGCGGCGCTGACCAAGGACCAGACGAAGTGGCGGGGCGTCGGCGTCTTCGAGGCGGACGGAAATTCCGGCGTGGCCACCGTCGGTCAGCCGGTCACCCTGCCGGCCGGCGTCGCCCCCGGGCGGGCCGCGGTGCCGGTGGTCGAGGGCAACGATCCCCGGCTGCTCCTGGTCGAGCCGCTGGCCGACGGCCGGCTGCTCGTCGCCGAGCTCGACCTGCACATCCGTACCCTCCGACTGGACCCGAAGTCGAAGCAGGGCGTCCTGATCGCCGTGCCGGGCGGCGGCCGCGCCCTGGCCCAGGGCTCGCCGATCCAGGCCGACCCCGCGCTGGACGGTCTGATCGCCGGGGCGGTCGGCGCGACCTCCGGCGAGCCCACCGCCACCCGCACCGGCGCGGCGGCCGCGCCCGCCACGGACAAGGGCCCGGCCACGCCGGTGGCCCCGCTGGTCACCGCGGACGCCGTCGGCAAGCTCGGCTTCGCCGTCGTCTCCCTGGTGTACGTCCCGGTCACCGACGCCGCGGTCACCCGGGAACCCCTGCTCGCAGCGCTCGCCCTGCTGGTGGCCGCCGTAGCGGTGCTGCTGATCCTCCAGTTCGGCCTGGTCCGGCCGGTACGGCTGCTCCTCGCCCACGCCAAGGCGGTGGCCTCCGGCAACTCGACGGGTGGGCCGCCGCGGACCGCGAACGCCCAGGTCAACCGGATCGCCTCGGCGCTGACCACGCTCGCCGCCCGGCAGGATGGCGCGGCGGCGCAGCGGGACTCCGGCACCGGTGGCGTCCCGGCGGGCGCGGCGGTCGTCGCGGCCGTCGTCGCCGTACTGCTGGCCGCCGGCGGGATCATGGCGACCCTCGTGCCCAGCGAGCAGGACCTTCCGGGCCAGGTGGTCCGGGACTCGGAGAACCAGGTCGGCGCCGTGGCCGGGGCGGTCGGCGACACCCTGGACGGCGGGTACGCCAAGCTCGCCCTGCTCGGCCGGGACAACGGCAAGGCCGGCACCGAGCAGATGCGCCGAGTGCTGGACCGCCTGCTCGATGAGAACAACCGATTCCGCAGCGGCTACCTCGTGTCGGCGGACGGCAGCGTGATCACCAGCGTCGGCCGGGAGCCGCTGCGGCCCAACGGTCCGGTGCCCGGCGAGGGCGGCGTGGTGCTGCACGACGTGCAGGGCCGGCTGCCGATCGTCTACGCGTACACCCTGCTGGCGGATGGGCGGTCGCTGGTCGCCGAGTTCGACCTGCGCTACCTGACCCGGCTCCTGGAGCGGATGGACGGGCGGCTGCGAGTGCTCGACGTGGACCAGCGGGACATTCTCGACTCGGGCGGCTATCTCGCCTTTGAGCAGATCTCCACCCCGCAGATACGGACCGCGGCGGCCCAGGCGCTCACCGGCAAGCCGTACGCCCAGGTCACCGAGGTCGACGGTGACCGCAAGCTGCTGATCGCCGCGCCGGTCGCGCTGGAGGGGTCGGCGGCGCAACTGGAATGGACGGTGGTGGCCGAGCGCCCGGTCACCGACTACGCGCTGCCCGGCAACGAACTGCGCCAGGGCGGGCTGCTCGTGGTGGTCGTCGCGGTGGGCATCGGGCTGCTGCTGTTCAGCTGGTACTACTTCTTCCAGCTCCGGCCGCTGCGCAACCTGTCCCGGGAGGCGACCGCCCTGGCCGGCGGGGACACCACCCGGGTGATCTCGCCGCGCTGGCACGACGACATCGGCGCGGTGGCGGTCTGCATGGAGGTGTGCCGCCAGGCGGCGGTCCACGGCGAGCAGCGGCTGGGCGGCGCGGCGCGGCTGCGCGGCACCGAAGGCATGCCCACCGCGATCATGACGAAGGTCCCGGAGCGGCGGAAGACTGGCGGCCGCGGCGGCCGGTCGTCGCGGAGGGGTGACTGAAGTGCTCTTCCTCTACCTGGTGTTCCTCCTCGCCTGCCTGGGGTTGCTGGTGGGCGGCATCATCGAGCAGCGCAACCACCACCGCAGCCTGCACAGCATCCCGCAGCGGGTGCTGGTAAACGGCATCCGCGGCAAGAGCTCGATCACCCGGCTCACCGCCGGCGCGCTGCGCGGCGGCAAGCTGGTCGTGGTGGCCAAGACGACCGGCACGGCGGCCCGGTTCATCTTCCCGGACGCCAGCGAGGAGCCGGTCTACCGGAAGTTCGGCATCGCCAACGTGGTCGAGCAGATCGGCATCGTCCGGCGGGCCGCCTCGTACTACCCGGACGCGCTGGTGATCGAGTGCATGGCGGTCATGCCGCCGTTGCAGGAGCTCAACCAGACCAAGCTGATCCAGTCCACCATCGGCATCCTGTGCAACGTCCGGGAGGACCACCTCGCCGAGATGGGGCCGACGCTGGACGACGTGGCCCGCTCGCTGAGCCGGTCCATGCCGGTGGGCGGCGTCTGCGTCACTGCGGAGAAGGACCGGCTGCACATCCTCCAGGAGGAGGCCGACAAGCGGTCCTGCAAGCTCATCGCGGTCGACCCCGAGTCGGTCGCCGACGAGGAGATGAAGGGCTTCACCTGGACCACGTTCAAGGAGAACGTGGCCATCGCCCTCAAGGTGGCCGAGCTGCTCGGGGTGCCCCGGAAGGCCGCGCTGACCGGCATGTGGACCGCCCCGCCGGACCCGGGCGTGCTCAGCGTCGAGGAGTACCGCAGGGGCGAGAAGTCGCTGCGCTTCGCGAACATCTTCGCCGCCAACGACCCCGAGTCGACCTTCATGAACATCCAGCAGCTGGAGGAGCAGGGGTCCATCCCGCGCCCGCTGCACGTACTGATCAACTGCCGGCCGGACCGGGTCGAGCGGAACGGTCAGATGGGTTCGCTGATCTCCCGGATCGACCCCGACAAGATCGTCCTGATCGGCGAGCCGACCCGGAGCGCCCGCGCCAAGATCGACGACAAGTGGCAGGATCGGGTGGTCGACCTGGGCGGCAAGATCGGCGCCCAGGAGCTGCTCGACGGCGTGCTCGACAGCATCGACGGCTTCGCCTCGGTGCTGGCGATCGGCAACATCCACGGCCAGGGCGAGATCCTGCTCGCCCAGCTCGGTGGCCTGGAGCGTCCCACGCCCCAGGACCGGGCCGCACCACCCGCCCGGCCCGCGACGCCGGAGCCGGTACGCGCCGACCGGCCCGCCGGCCCGTCCCGCGGCGGGCAGTACGGCGCACCAGCCCGTAACGGCGCGCCCCACGGTGGCCCGGTGTCGGGCGGCGCGTACGGCGCGCCCCATGGTGTCCCGGTGTCGGGCGGTACGTACGGCGCGCCCGCCCGCACCGGCACCCCGCAAGGGCCCACCTACGGCGCGCCCTACGGCGGCGCGGCGCCCTACGGTGGCCCGCCCGGGAACACGCCGCCCCGCGTCCCGGCCCGACCCGGCGACCCGGCGAGCCGGCCGTACGACGTGCCGGACCGATACGCCGCGCTCGCCCCCGAGTCGCTGGACCGGTACAGCGCCCTGTCCCCGGAGCAGCTGGACCCGTATGGCGCCCCTGCGCAGGAACCGCCGACTCGCCAAGGCGCCCCGGCGCAGGAACCGCCGACCAGGCACGGCCGGCCGGCGCAGGAGTGGCCGGCCCAGGCCACGCCGCCCCACGGCGCGCCCTACGGCGGCCGGACCCGCCGTGACGCCCCGGCGTCCGACGAAACGCGGCCGTCCCCCGAGGCGCCCTGGTCCTACGACGCCCGGCCGCCCTACGGCCCCGGTCCGGCGCAGGACGCCCGTCCGTCGTACGGCGCTCCGGACCAGTACGAGGGCCCCGCCCGGCCTGCCGGGCAGTACGGTCCGCCGCCGCGCGTGCCGTGGCAGGCGCCGCCGCCGCAGGATCCCGAGCCGCGGCAGGCGCCGCCGCAGGGTCCCGGGCCGCAGTCGGCTCCGCCACGGCGGCCGGTCCCGCCGTCCTACGGTCCGCCGCCGGAGCAGGCGCAGCCGCCCGGGTACGACGCCGACCGGACCATGCCCGCCCATGGCATCGTCCGGGGTCGGGGACCGGCCCGGCCGCCCGCCCCCGGATCCGAGCGGCCCGATCCCGATCCCTATCCGCACCCGTCGCAGCGGCGGCCGTCCGTCTACCGGAGTTCCCAATGATCAACGGAGAGCTGACGCCCGAGCTGTCGACGCTCTGCCTGGGTGTCGGGCTGGTGCTCGCGCTTGCTTGCTACCTCACCACCAACCTCTCCCCGGGTGGCATGATCACGCCCGGCTGGATGGCGCTGGCCCTGGTCGAGGAGTACCGGCAGGTGGCGGTGATCATCGTGATGACCGGGGTCACCTGGGCCCTGACCAAGGTCATGCAGCGGGTGGTCATCCTCTACGGCAAGCGGCTGTTCGCGGCGATCGTGCTGCTCAGCGTGCTGCTCCAGACCACCCTCTTCCTGATCATCCAGCAGGACTTCCCGCTCCTCTTCTCGCACCAGACCCTCGGATTCGTGGCGCCCGGCCTGATCGCGTACCAGTTGGTCCGCCAGCCGCCGGTGGCGACGATGCTGGCCACCGGCGCAGTCTCCGTGGGTTCGTACCTGATCATCGTCAGCGGCATCCTGGCCGGCCTGGTGCCGGTGAGCTGACGAGCCCGAGTCGACCGGCACCGACCGAGCCAGGAAGCAGGCAACCACCGTGTCGCAGTCACAGAGCAGCAAGTGGATCTGGGCGACGCTGGCTGTCGTCCTGATCGCCGCCGGTGTGATCGTCGCCGTGGCGATCCGCCCCGACCAGTCCTCCTCGATCGCCGCGCCGGTCCTGGAGGTCGGCAAGTCCGGCCCGGTGTCGGTCGACTCCGCCGAGCTGTCCTACACCCGGCTGACCAAGCCGGCCCGTACCCAGGTCCGGGACGGCGCCGGCCGGGTGCTGGCGGTATTCACCGACAACGCCCGCACGGTACGGATCTCCGGCCCGGAACGGACCTTCACCGAGCCCCGGTTCACCAGGTCGTCGGTGACCACCGACGCCTGGATCCGGCTCGCCCCGACGCCGTGGAAGGCCGGGGCGGAGAAGGCGGCCTGGTTCCGGCCGTGGCTGAACAAGGCGGTGCAGGACCGCAGCCAGGACGCCCTCTCCATCGCGATGGACTACCTGGACGGCGCGCCCGGCAGGAAGGACGCCAAGGGACGCCAGTACGCGGGGGACGCCTCGTTCGGTCCGCTCTCGTCCGTCGACCCGGACGGTCGCGCGGAGAACTCCGACTTCTATGACTACCTGGGCATGGAGTGGGACTTCCCGGACGGCAAGCACGAGCGGCCGGCCAAGGACCACTTCCGCAGCCTGGACTGCTCCGGCTTCATCCGGATGGTCTACGGCTACCGGATGAAGTACCCGCTGCGCGGCACCAACACCAAGGGTGCGGGGCTGCCGCGCCGGGCGTTCGCGATCGCCAGCTTCGGCCCGGGCGCGCTGCTGATCCCGAACACCGGCCGCGCCGCCCGGGACTACGGCGTCCTCCAGGAGGGCGACCTGGTCTTCTTCAACCACGGGGTGAACGCCGGCCCGAGCATCGAGCACTCCGGCATCTACCTCGGCGTCGACGACACCGGCCACCACCGGTTCTTCTCCAGCCGGGTGAAGGCGGACGGCCCGACGTTCGGTGACTTCGGCGGCGAGTCGCTGCTGGACGGGCCGGGTTACTGGTCGGGCCGGTTCCTCGCCGCTCGCCGGATCTGACGCGGACCGGGTCGGGTCGCTCCGGCGGCCCGACCCGACCGGTCGGCACGGGAACGCGAGGGCCGGCCGGCGTCAGTCGCGGGGGAGGTCGGCGGCGGCCAGCGCCTCCACCAGGTCCGCCCGGCGGTCCTCGTCGCGGCGTACCGCCCAGGTGATCTCCAGGTGGATGAAGACCGCGCCCTGCTTGCGGGCCTCTTCGGCCTGGGTGTTGGTGGTGCCCTCCAGTTGACCGCACCTGGTGGACCAGGCGCGGCAGGTGACGAAGCCGGCGTCGGCCAGCGCGTCGGCGGTCCGGCGCAGGGCGGGGTTCGACCGCTTCTGCCCGTTGGAGACCACCACCTCCTCGTCGGGGAGGCTCTGCTCGGCGAAGCCGTGCAGCTGGATCTGGTTGATCTTGTTGCGGGCGAATCGGTCGCTGACCAGTTGGAACAGGCCGTCCGAGTTGTGCGCGGCGTCGGCCTTCTGGTCGCCGGCCCGGCGGTGCGCTCCGGCGACCAGCATGATGCTGCCGGGCACCGCCCGGAACAGCCGCAGCCCGATGTCCTCGGTGTGCAGGTCGGAGTTGGGGTGCGGCACCTCGACGGCGAGCTCCACCGGCTGGGACAGATCCACCATGATCAGACCCCAGGCGCGTTCCCCGCCGGCCTCGGTGGTGAACAGCGCGTAGTCCCGGCCGGTCTGCGGGTCCCGGCCCCGGCTGGCGGTGAAGCCCAGGTCGACCAGGACGCCGGTCGCCTCGTCCAGCCCCGACCGCCCGTCCAGCAGCAGCGTGACCGCCTTGCGCGCGGCGCGGCGCTCGTCGGCGTTCGGGTCCCGGTACGGCGCGGTGGGCTTGAGCCGGCTGACGAAGTCGGTCACCACCGCGCCCGGGTCGGCGGAGGCGGGCGGAGCGGCGGTGGGCGCGCCGGCCGAACTCTCGCACGCGGCGAGGGCCAGCGACAGGGTCGCGCAGAGGGCGACGAGGCCGATGCGGGACGCGCGGGTTCGGTACATCGTCAGGCAGGTTACCGTGCCCGCCCCGGCCGCTGCGGGCCCGTACTTCGAGCGCAGTGACGAGTTCCGTTCGCTGGACTCGGAAGACAAGATGTTCGCCGTCACGCTGGACGAGGCGGTGGTCCTGCTGGCGCGCCTCCGGGAGGCGCTCACTCCGCGCATCTACACCCGGGAGGGGTACGGGCCGGTCGCCTCTCCGGCTGCCACGAGTGGGTGGGCCGGGCTGCCGAACCTCGTCCGGCAGTTGGCCGCGGGACCGGGGGACGGAACGGCATCCTGCTTTCGTGGCATCCTGACGGGCGTGGAGCCGGTCCGGCGAGCCCGGGTCGACCGCGACGACCGAGCAGAGAGAAGCGGGCAGGCGCCGTGTCGCAGAGCAGAAAGTGGACGTGGGCGGCGTTGGCCGTCGCCCTGGTCGCCGCAGGTGTGGTCGTGGACGCGGTCAGCCGTCCCGACGACTCCAACTCGATCGCCGCGCCGGTCGTGGAGGCCGGCCGGCCCGGCCCGGTGTCGGCCGACTCCGCCGAGCTGACGTACACCCGGCTCGCCGGACCGGACCGTACCCAGGTCCGCGACGCTTCCGGCCGGGTGCTGGCGGTGTTCACCGACGGCGCCCGTACGGTGCGGATCTCCGGCCCCCGGCGCACCTTCACCGACCCGCGCTTCACCAGGGCGTCGGTCACCACCGACGCCTGGATCCGGCTGGCTCCGCGGACCTGGCGGGAGGGGTCGGAGAAGGCTCCGTGGTTCCGGCCGTGGCTGGACGGGGCGCTGCGCAACCTCGGCCGGGACGCCCTCGCCATCTCGATGGACTACCTGGACGGCGTGCCGAGCCGCACCGACCCGAAGGGGCGGCGGTTCGCCGGGGACGCCTCCTTCGGGCCGCTCGACGCCGCCGACCCGGACGGCCGGGCGGAGGACTCGGACTTCCACGACTACCTGGGCGTGGAGTGGGACTTCCCGGACAGCGGGCCCGAGCGTCCGGCCGCGGGCCGCCTCGGCAGCCTCGACTCCTCCGGTCTCATCCGGATGGTCTACGGCCACCGGATGGGGTGCCTGTTGCGCGGCACCGACACCAGGGGGCCCGGGCTGCCGCGTCACGCGTTCGCGATCGCCGGCTTCGGCCCCGGCGCCGTGCTCGTCCCGAACACCGGCCGGGCGGTCCGCGACTACGGCGTCCTCCAGGAGGGCGACCTGGTCTTCTTCAACGACGGCGGGTCCGCCGGCACGGCCATCACGCGGTCGGGCATCTACCTCGGCGTCGACGACACCGGTCACCACCGGTTCCTCTCCAGCCAGGCGAAGGCGGACGGCCCGACCTTCGGCGGCGACTCGGTGCTGGACGGGTCGGTCTGGTCGGGCCGGTTCCTCACCGCCCGCCGGATCTGACGGCCGCGACCCGCACCCGCGGGTCCGCCGGCTCAGCCGCCGAGGATCAGGTCCAGGTGGGGATTGGTGAGGACCCGGCCCGGGTCCAGCCGGTCGCGTAGCGCCAGGAAGTCGGCGAACCGGGGGTACGCGGGCGCGAGCGACGCCGCGTCCCGGTAGTGCAGCTTGCCCCAGTGTGGACGGCCGCCCAGCGCCGTCGCCATCTCCTCCACGGCCCGGAAGTACGGCTCGTACGGCATCCCGACGTACTGGTGCACGGCCAGGTACGCCGAGTCCCGCCCGTAGCCGTGGGAGAGCCAGATGTCGTCGGCGGCGGTGAACCGCACCTCGACCGGGAAGAGCACCTTGAACGGCAGCCCGTCGACGATCCGGCGCAGTTCGTCCAGCGCCGTGGGCAGGGCCGCCCGCGGCAGGGCGTACTCCATCTCCACGAAGCGGACCCGGCGCGGGGTGCAGAAGACCCGGTCGGAGCGGCCGGTGTAGGTGCGTTCGGTGAGCGCCCGGGCGGAGACCGCGCTGATCCGGGGGGCCAGCGCCGGCACCGCGCGACCCAGCCGGCAGGCCCCGGCGAAGACGGTGTTGGCCAGGAAGTCGTCGTCCAGCCAGCCGCGCCAGCGGGACAGCGGCCGGTCGTCGGCGGGTACCCGGTCATTGGTCTTGACCTGCACCCGGTCGGTGTACGGGAACCAGTAGAACTCGACGTGGTCGTGCGCCTCGACCAGCTCCGGCAGTTCGGCGAGCACGGCGGCCAGCGGCGCGGGCCGTTCGTGCGCCCGCAGGGTGAACGCGTCGACGCAGCGCAGCGTCACCTCGACCAGCACGCCGAGCGCGCCGAGCCCGACCCGGGCGGCGGCGAAGACGTCGGGGTGCTCGTCGGCGGAGCAGCGCAGCACCTCGCCCGCGCCGGTGACCAGGGTGAGCGCCTCGACGAAGGTGGAGAGGCAGCCGTACGCCGCGCCGGTGCCGTGGGTGCCGGTGGAGATCGCGCCGGCGACGGTCTGCGCGTCGATGTCGCCGAGGTTGGGCAGGGCCAGGCCGTGCGCGGCGAGCAGTTCGTTGAGCGCGTGCAGGGTCGTCCCGGCCGGCACGGTGACCGAGTGACCGTCGACCCGGACGCCGGTGTCCAGATCGGTCAGTTCCAGCAGCCGGCCGTCGGGTACGGCGATCGGGGTGAACGAGTGGCCGCTGCCGACCACCCGGACCCGCTCGCCCGCGCCCGCCGCGTCCCGGACCGCCTCGGCGACGCCGTCGACGGTGCGGGGGCGCAGGATGGCGGTGGCGACGCTGTGCTGGTTGCCGGCCCAGTTGGACCAGGCTGGGGTGGTGACGGCCATCTACGCTCCTCGAAATGAATATGAACTGCCTTCATATCAGGAACGTTGTACCTGGTAAACACCGCAATCAAGGCCCGCTCGTTGTACCGGTAGTCACGGCTTCGTGACATATGGATATGTTTCTTCCGTCGAAGGGGGGTGGCGCCGAGTGTCCACACCAGCCGCCACGACCGGGCCGCTGCGCCGCGTTCCGGTGCAGGGTCGAAGTGTCGCGCGGGTCCAGCGGATGTTGGACGCCTGTGCCGAACTCGTCGACGAAGTGGGGTACGAGGGACTGACCACCACGCTGCTCGCCGAGCGCGCCGAGGTGGCGATCGGGTCGGTCTACCAGTTCTTTCCGGACAAGCGGGCGATCGTGCAGGCGTTGACCCTGCGCACGATGGAGTCCTACCTGCAGCGGCTCGACGAGCGGTTCGCCTCCGACGACCTGACCCACTGGTGGGACGGCGTCGACGCGGGGATCGACGAGTACATCACGATGCACCGCACCGTCCCGGGGTTCCGTACCCTGCACTTCGGCGACGTGGTCGACCTGCACCTGCTCGATGAGCGGCGCGACAACAACGGCGTGATCGCCGACCAGTTGGCCCGGGTGCTGACCGAGCGGTTCGGGATGACCGACGAACCCCGGCTGCGGTTCTGTCTGGAGATCGCCGTGGAGGCCGCGGATGCCCTGATCAAGCTGGCGTTCCGCCGTAGGCCGGAGGGGGACGAGCGGGTCCTCGCCGAGGCCAAGGCGCTCATCCGGGAATACCTGCACCGCCACGTCGAGGCCGAGGCCGAGGCCGTCGGGCAGGCCTGACCGATTCCGGGTGACGGGCCGCGCCTAGAGGAAGGCGTGGCCCTCCCCGCGGTAGGTGGGGACGGCGCCGACGATCGTGTCGCCGTCGAGCAGGTGCAGCTCGTTGACGTGCTCGCAGAGCTCGCCGGCCTTGGCGTGCCGGAACCAGACCCGGTCGCCGATCCGCAACCGGTCCGCCGCCGCGCCGGCCAGCGGGGTCTGCACCTCGCCCGCGCCCTCGGTGCCGACCAGCGCCAACCCGCTCGGCAGCCAGGGCCGGGGCAGCCGGCTGCCGGCGGCCGGACCGGAGGCGATCCAGCCGCCGCCGAGCACCGTGGCCAACCCGGGCGCCGGGCGGCGGACCACCGCGCAGGCGAAGAAGGCCGCCGGGGTCGGCCGCCAGGCACGGTACGCGTCGAAGAGCGTCGGCCCGTACAGGCCGGATCCGGCGGTGACCTCGGTGACCGCGGGATCGGCGCTGGTGGCGGCGACGCTGCCGGTGCCCCCGCCGTTGACGAACTCCAGGTCGGCGTGTTCGCGTACCGCGGCGACCGCCGCACTGCGGCGGGCCAGCAGTTCCCGGTACGACCCGCGCTGGGCGATGCGGATCGCGGTGCCCAGGGCGGCCTGCCCGGGCGGGGCGTCCCCGAGACCGGCGATCTGCGCCTCGTACGACATCAGTCCGACCAGTCGGAAGCCCGGCCGGCCGGCGACGGCGGCGGCCAGCGTGCCGGCGGCCGGGGCGCTGTGCACGGGTGACCGGCGTACCCCGACGTGCACCCGGCCGCCCAGGGGGCGCCACGAGGCGTCCAGGTCGAGGCAGATCCGCAGCTCCGCCCGGTGGCCGGGGGCGCGTACCGCGTCGACGAGGTCGAGCTGTTCGGTCCCGTCGACCATCAGGGTCACCGCCGCGGCGAGATCCGGGTCGTCGGCGAGCGTGGCGAGCGCCCCCCGGTCGGCTGTCGGATAGGCGACCAGGGCGTCCCGGGTCACGCCGGACCGGACCAGCCAGATCGCCTCCGGCAGGGTGAACGCCATCACGCCGGCCCAGCCGGGGTGACC
The DNA here is from genome assembly GCF_059089345.1 of Micromonospora sp. BS32. Lineage (NCBI taxonomy): Bacteria > Bacillati > Actinomycetota > Actinomycetes > Micromonosporales > Micromonosporaceae > Micromonospora > Micromonospora sp. BS32. The sequence goes on along the minus strand of NZ_JBSSHR010000030.1, from coordinate 14,913 downwards.
CAGCGCACGGCCGATCAGCTCGCGGGCGCGGACCGACTTGCTGGCCACCCGGACCGGCTTGCCCGTGGCCCGTCCGGCCAGCGCCGTCGCGTTGGCGTCGAAGGCGCCGAGGTCGAGCACCGCGTACGGCGGGTCGAGGTGGGCGGTCGCCCGGTCGAGGCGCTCGCGCATGGTGTCGCTGTCGATGGCCACGGATGCACGCTAACTGTCCGGGGGAGCGATGCGAAACACCCTCACGTACGGCCGGGCTGCGGTCGCCGGTCCCGGCGGCCTACGCTCGGCGAGCAGGAGAATGTCGCCGGTGGGGAGGCCCCCCACCGGGTCTAGAGTGTTCCACCGGGACTGCCCAGCGTTGGGCCGGCACGTGGAGGTACGGCCATCGAAAGCCAGCAGAACGGCGAGTCGTCCGGCGTGTCGTCGTCCGAGAACCCGCAGGGCGGCGCGGGAAGCCAGAGCGCCGCCGACCGGTCCGGCGCCGCCGCGATCCGCTCCGTGCTGCGCATCCGGCCGTTCCGGCGGCTCTGGATCGTGCTCGGCGCTGCCTCCTTCGGCGACTGGCTCGGTCTGCTCGCCACCTCGGTCTTCGCCGCCGCGCAGGTCTCCGGCAGCACCGCCCAGGGCGCCGCGTTCGGCGGTGTGATCGCGGTCCGGCTGCTCCCGGCGCTGGTGCTCGGCCCGGTGGCCGGCGTGCTGGCCGACCGGTTCGACCGCCGCTGGACGATGGTCATCTGCGACCTGCTGCGCTTCCTGCTCTTCGCCTCTATTCCCCTCGTCGCGCTGCTCGGCGTCAGCGGCGGCGTGGTGGTCGGCTGGGCGGCGATCGCCACCTTCCTGATCGAGTCGATCACCCTGCTCTGGATCCCGGCCAAGGAGGCCGCGGTCCCCAACCTGATCCCGCGCGCCCGGCTGGAGACCGCCAACCAGCTCACCCTGATCACCACGTACGGCCTGACCCCGGTCGCCGCCGCGATCGGCCTGGCGGTGCTCGACCGCAGCGTGCGGGGGATCACCGGCGGCGAAATGCCCGGCTGGGCCGAACCGGCCCAGCTCGCCCTCTGGTTCAACGCCTTCTCCCGGCTGGCCACCGCGCTGGTGGTGCTCTTCGGCATCAAGGAGATCAGCCAGACGCAGGCCGACGAGCAGGAGCGCACCGGGCAGGGCATGATGAGCCAGTTCACCGAGGGCTGGAAGTTCATCGGCCAGACCCCGCTGGTCCGCGGCCTGGTGCTCGGCATCTTCGGCGCGTTCGCCGGCGGCGGCATCGTGATCGGCACGGCCAAGTTCTTCGCCGCCTCGCTCGGCGCCGGTGACGCCGCCTTCTACATGCTCTTCGGCGCGATCTTCGTCGGCCTGGCGATCGGCATCGGGCTCGGCCCGACGATCGTCCGGGACATGTCCCGGCGCCGCTGGTTCGGCATGAGCATCGTGCTGGCCAGCGCCTCGGTGCTGGTGCTCGCCTTCGCCATCCACCTGTCGATGGCGATCCTCGGCGCGATCCTGGTCGGCGCCGGCGCCGGGATGGCCTTCCTCGCCGGCACCACGCTGCTCGGCGGCGAGGTCGCCGACGAGGTGCGCGGCCGGGTCTTCGCGGTGGTGCAGATCGGCACCCGGCTGGTGCTGATCCTGGCCATCGGGCTGAGCAGCCTGCTGGTCGGGGTCGGCGGCTCCCGCAAGCTGACCATCGCCGACCTCGGCATCTCCGTCTCGTCGACCCGGCTGCTGCTGCTGGCCGCGGGCGTCGCCGGCATCTTCGCCGGAATCAGCGCGTTCGGGCAGATGGACGACAAGAAGGGCGTACCGGTCCTGGCCGACCTCTGGGGCTCGATCCGGGGCCGCCCGCTGATGCCGGCCGAGCCCTTCGTCTCCAACGGCCTCTTCGTGGTCTTCGAGGGCGGCGAGGGCGCCGGCAAGTCCACCCAGCTGCAGGCGCTCGCCGAGCGGCTGCGCGGGCGGGGCCGGGACGTGGTGGTCACCCGCGAGCCGGGGGCCACCGCCGTCGGCGCGCGGATCCGCTCCCTGGTGCTGGAGAACTCCGGTGACGAGGCACCGTCGCCGCGCGCCGAGGCGCTGCTCTACGCCGCCGACCGGGCGCATCACGTCGCCACCGTCGTCCGGCCCGCGCTGATCCGCGGCGCGGTGGTGATCAGCGACCGGTACGTCGACTCCTCGCTGGCCTACCAGGGCGCCGGCCGGACCCTCCCGGTCCAGGAGGTCTCCTGGCTCTCCTCCTGGGCCACCGGCGGGCTCAAGCCCGACCTGGTGGTGCTCCTCGACGTCGACCCGCACACCGGGATGTCCCGCGTCGCCGCCCGCAACCAGGGTGCCGACCGGCTGGAGGCGGAGTCGCACGCCTTCCACGAGCGGGTCCGCTACGCATTCCTCGACCTCGCCGCCAACGACCCCAAGCGTTACCTGGTGCTCGACGCGTCCCGGCCGGCCGAGGAGATCGCCGCCCTGGTCGCCCGCCGGGTCGACGAGTTCCTGACGGATCCGGCCGGCATCGTGCACCCGCGCCCGGCGCACGGGCCGGACACCTCGGTGCAGCCCGAGTTATCCGACTCGGAGCTGGTGACGATGGAGCACCGGACCTGATGCCGGACGTCTTCGCCGACCTGGTCGGCCAGGACGAGGCGGTCGACACGCTGCGCCGGGCCGCCGCCGGGGCCGCCGCCGTGCTGCGCGCCGCCCACCGACCGGCATCCGTGCCCGCCGGCCGGGCCGGGGACGACCTGGACGCCCTCGCCGAGGAGGCCGACGCCGACGGGCCGGCCGGGACCGGCCCGACGTCGACCGGCCCGGACCCGGGCGCCGGCATGACACACGCCTGGATCTTCACCGGGCCGCCCGGCTCCGGCCGCTCGGTCGCCGCCCGGGCCTTCGCCGCCGCCCTCCAGTGCGTGCACGGCACCGGCTGCGGCGAGTGCCCCGGCTGCCACACCACGCTGGGCGGCACCCACGCGGACGTCCGGCTGGTGGTGCCCGAGGGGCTCTCCATCGGGGTGGGCGAGATGCGCGCACTGGTGCTCCGCGCCGCCAGCACCCCGTCCGGCGGCCGGTGGCAGGCCGTGATCATCGAAGACGCCGACCGGCTCACCGAGGCGGCCGGGAACGCCCTGCTCAAGGCCATCGAGGAGCCCCCGCCGCGGACGGTCTTCCTGCTCTGCGCCCCGTCCACCCACCCGGACGACGTGTCGGTGACCATCCGGTCGCGCTGTCGGGTCGTACCGCTGCGGCAGCCGCCGGCCGACGCGGTGGCCGAGGTGCTGGTGCGGCGGGACGGCATCGCCCCCGACGTGGCGCAGTGGGCCGCGGCGGCCGCGCAGGGGCACGTCGGGCGGGCCCGGCGGCTGGCCCGCGACCCGGAGGCGCGCAAGCGTCGGGACGCCGTGCTGGCCGTGCCGCGCCGGCTGACCGGGGTGGGCACCGCGCTGGACGCCGCGTCCGCGCTGATCGAGGCGGCCGAGGCGGAGGCGGAGGCGGCCGTCGCGGAGTCCGACGCCGCCGAGCGGGCCGCGTTGCAGACCGCGCTCGGCGCGGGGGGCACCGGCCGGGGCGCCGCCGGCGCCGCCCGGGGTTCCGCCGGCCAGCTCAAGGACCTGGAGAAGCGGCAGAAGTCGCGGGCCACCCGGGCGCAACGCGACGCGCTGGACCGGGCCCTGGTCGACCTGGCCGGCTTCTACCGGGACGCGCTCACCATGGCGCTGCGCGCGCCGGTCGCCCCGGTGCACACCGACACCGCCGCGCTGGCCGAGGCGGGCGCGCAGAAGTGGGCGGCCGAGGGCGCCCTGCGGCGACTGGAGGCGGTGCTGGAGTGCCGGGCCGCGATCGAGGCGAACGTCAAGCCGCGGATCGCGGTGGAGGCGATGATGCTCTCCCTCTGGCGGGGCTGACCGCCGTCGTCCACAGGGCATCGACAGGTGTCGTCGGCGTGGGGTACGGTCCGGTGTGCCGTGGTGACGACAACGACACGCTGGGTGAGTTCGGCCGGGGGGAGAATCGATGCCGCGCGAGATCGACGAGGCGTGGATCGAGGAGGCGGTGCGGCGCTACCGCCGGATCGAGTCCCTCCAGGCCGAGTTCGACCAGGCGGTGGCCAGCGTCGAGGTGACCGTCCGCTCGCCGGACGGGCTGGTCGAGGTGGTGGTGACCGCCGGCGGCCGGATCACCGATGTCCGCTTCCTCGGGCCGCTGCACGCCCGGCAACCCCGCGACGTCGCCGGCTCGGTGCAGGCCGCGGTCACCGCCGCCGAGGACGCGGCCCAGTGGGCCCGGGAGAAGCTGCACAACGAGACCTTCGCGGCGTATCGGCCGTTGACGGGGGCCTGAGATGGAGACCCTGCGCGCCCTCGCCGCCCGCCTCGACGACGCCAGCGACACCCTCGCCGCGCTCGCCCGCACGGTGACCGCCAGCGACCCCGCCCACCCCGCCTTCGGGGCGCACGCCCCTGGCCGGCCCGGCGAGATCGGCCGGGCCCTGCACCGGCAGTGGACCACCGCCACCGGCGACCGCGCCCGGGAGGCCGGCGCGGCCGCCGCCCGCCTGGCCGCCGCCGCGGCCGCCGTGCGCAGCGCCGCCGACCACTACGCGGCCACCGACGACACCGCCCGCCGCCGGCTGGCCGGAGAGCGGTGATGGACGCCCTCGACCGGCTCGCCGAGCCGGGGCTGCACCTGCTCGCCCGGGTCGACACCCTGCTCGCCACCGGCGCCGCGGAGGCGCACCCGGTCTGGCCGCTGCTGCGCCGCATGCAGGTGCTGCCCGGCGACGCGCTGCGTGCCTTCCTCGACCTGCACCCGGCGCCGCTGGCAAGCGCCGGGCACGCGGTGCGCCGGCTCGTCCCCGCGTACGACGACGCGTGCGCCGCGCTGACCGATCCGGGCATCTGGTCCGGCCCCGCCGCCGGGGCGTACGACGAGGCCCGCTCGACGCTGCTGCGCCACCTCGACGAGGGCCCGGAGAGCCTGGTGGGGCGGCTGGGGTCGACCGCCGGGTACGCCGACGCGCTGGCCCACTGGGTGGAGGGGAGCCGGCTCACGGTGGCCCGGGTGCTCGCCGACGTGCTCGGCTCCGCCGAGGCGGTCCGGGTGCTCGGGGCGACCGGCCCGGGGGCGGGCAGCCTCGCCGCGGCGGAGATCGCCACCCGGGTGCTCTCCGTGCTCGGGGTGGCCTACGACGGGGCGGAGACCCTGCTGCGCCAGTGGTCGCCGAGCCTGGCCGAGTCGGCCTGGCGGTCGCCCGTGGGCGGGGCGGCGAGCTACGAGGGCACCACCCGGGTCGGCCGCTGAACCGCTGCACGGGCCACGGCGCCGCGCGGGGCGGCCGGTTCGCACCGGGCCCGGCAGCGGCGCCGTGGTCTTCCCTGCACCCCCCGCAGGTCTGCCTCCACTCAACGGCACCGGGCCGCCGTTGTCCCCGGCCGGCGGCACTATTCAGCCGTCCGGGCGAGGAGCATGCACACGATTCGACGGCGTCGATGACTGCACGGGGTAACCGTTCGGCGACGGGTGGCCGGGTCGGCACCGGCCGTCCGTCGTAGGGTGGGGGCCATGGGCATGCTCTGCGCGGTCAGCTTCAACCGGTACGGGCGCCTCTACTACCTCGACCCGGGGGAGTTCAGCCCGCAGGTCGGCGACCGGGTGCTGGTGCCCACCGACGACGGGCCCGAGGTGGCCGAGTGCGTCTGGGCCGCCCAGTGGGTCACCGAGTCCACCGACGGTTTCCCAAAGCTGGCCGGCATGGCCGGCGAGGAGGACCTGCGCCGCGACGAGCTGCTGCGGCGGCGCAAGGCCGAAGCCAAGGTCGCCGCGAAGCGGCTGATCCGGGAGCACGGCCTGCCGATGAAGGTGGTCGCCGTCGACCACGTCTTCGGCGCCGCCGACGGTGACGGCGACCGCACCACGGTCTACTTCACCGCGCCGCACCGGGTGGACTTCCGCTCGCTGGTCCGCGACCTGGGGGCGACCCTGCACTGCCGGGTGGAGCTGCGCCAGCTCTCCGCCCGCGACTCGGCCCGGGTGCAGGGCGGCATCGGCTCCTGCGGTCGGGACCTGTGCTGCGCGACGTTCCTCAACGACTTCGAGCCGGTCACGATCCGGATGGCCAAGGACCAGGACCTGCCGCTCAACCCGCTGCGGATCTCCGGCGCGTGCGGCCGGCTGATGTGCTGCCTGAAATATGAACATCCGCTCTACCAAAAATTCCAGGAGTCGGCGCCGCCGATCGGCAGCCGGGTCACCACGCCCGAGGGCGACGGCAAGGTGGTCGGCCACAGCGTCCCCCGGGACGCCGTCACGGTACGGCTCGACGCCGACGGCTCCCGCTGCTCCTGCTCCCGCGCCTCGGTCTGCGGCCCCCGTCAGGCCCACGACCAGCAATACTCCACCTGATTCGGCGGCTCCCCGGGCTCAGCGCAGGGTGATCGGCGGCTCCGCCAGCCGCGCCCGCAGCGACCCCTTCGGGACCAGCCAGGAGGCGTGCGGTTCCTGGTCCGGGTTGACCGCCCAGTCGTGGTTCACCCGGTCCACCGCCACCGGATAGATCGTCAGCGATCCGTCCGGATCGAACCGCATCCGCAGGAACGACTTGGCGTCCTCGATGCCCTGGGCGGCGAAGAGCTCGTTGACGTTCACCCCGAGCGATCCGGCGACCAGCAGGTAGGCCGCCACCACCTGGCTGGCGACCAGACCGGCGACCGGGCCGTAGAGGACCGCCGCGGCGACCGCCGGCAGCGGCCACGGCCAGTCGTAGAAGGGCAGGTGGATCCAGGCCCAGGTGCCGGCGGCGGCCAGGGCGACGTGGGCCAGCCCGTGCCCCACCCCGAGCATCCAGTGCCGCGCATGCCGCTTCCCGCCGGCGCTCGGTGGCTTGGCGAAGAAGCCCGCGCCGAGCAGCGTCACCGCCAACATGATCACCAGGGGGACGCTGAACAGCCGCTGCTCAGTGGTGTCGATCCGGTTCGCGGCCACCCCGGCCATGGCCAGCATCAGCAGCGTGTGCAGGGTGCCGAGCAGAGTGCCGAAGCCCGGGTTGCGCCGGGGCAGCCGGTGGAAGATGCCCCAGCCGTACCGCCGGGAGCGGGCCGGGTCGGGGTAGCGGGCGACCAGGTCGTACCCGCGGGTCTGGCTGGCCCGCCGGGACAGGGTGTCCTTCGGCGGCACCTCCAGCCGCTCCGGGAGCTTGTGCGTCGGGTAGAGGTACGCCCCGCCGCCGCCACAGGTGATCAGCTGTCGCTCCGGACCGGCGTACCGGGCGTAGTGGTGCAGGTCGCCGGAGATCAGCAGCCGCACGTGCGCACCGGTGGGGGCGATGATCGTCCGGATGAAGTAGTCGATCGAGTCGTACGCGGTGGGGTGGTCGACGGACTTCACCCAGGTCGGCGCCGGCACCACCAGGATCAACCGGCTCTGCGGCCCCAGCCGGCCGGCCACCTCGTCGAAGTAGGCGAGCTGCGGATCGTCCAGGTAGGACCCGGACTGGTCGTCCAGGCCCAGCAACCACCAGTCGGCCGGCAGCTCGACGGCGAAGTACGACCGGGACTGGCCGGTGCTCCAGCCACCGAAGTGCCGGTCCCGGGAGCGGACGAAGAGCCGCAGGAAGGCCGTCAGGCCGTCGTACCAGTCGTGGTTGCCGGGGACGGCGAAGAGCGTCGGCCGGTCGGGCGGCGACACCGGCAGCGCCGCCTGGTACGGCCCCTTGCACCGGTCCTCGTACGCCGCGTAGTCCGCCGACGGGTAAACCTGGTCACCCCCCATCACCAGGGTTCGGCCCCGGGGCAGGTGGTGCCCGTCCACCTCCAGCTCCGGCTGCGCCAGCAGGTACGCCACCGAGTAGGTGGCGTCGAAGCCGTCGCCCAGGTCGGCCACGTAATCCAGCCAGAGCCCGCCGTCCGGCCCGACCTGCTTGCCGATCTTGGAGTCCAGCGCGTTCTGCAGTTCCCGCTTGTCCAGGTACGCCCCGAACAGCATCGCCAGCAGCGTACGGATGCCGGTGCTGATCAGCAGCGCCGGCGCGAGCCACGGCACCGGCTTGCGGGGTGTGAAGCCCAGCTCGAGGGGATCGACGCTGAGCGGCCGGCGGACTGCGCGCTCGCCCGGGGCGTGCTCGTCGTGACCGGGATCCTGCGCGGGGGGACGGTGATCGTCGCTCACCCGCCGCAGCGTAGTCCCGACCCGCGACCACCGCTGTCCGGCAGACGACCCGGTCGCGCCCGATGTCCGGTTCCCGGGGGCGGGTAACCCCCTCGGCCGGTGGGCCGGGCGTGCCGTACACTTGACGATCGTTGCCGCCTTAGCTCAGTCGGCTAGAGCGACGCACTCGTAATGCGTAGGTCGACGGTTCGATTCCGTCAGGCGGCTCGGTACAGAAGCCCAGGTCAACGACCTGGGCTTCGCCGTTTTTCAAGGTTGATCACGCTGCCGTCCGTGGTGCCAGTCCGCAAATAGTCCGCATTCCGTGCGGCTACCGCCTCGTCCAAGCGGTCGGCGACCGCGTCCAGGTCGTCACCGAACAGGCCGGCATACACGTCCAGGGTCATCGACGCCGAGGCATGGCCGAGCATCCGCTGCACCCGCCTTCACGTTGGCGCCCGCCGCGGCGCTTCCCGGCGACGTGTGCGGCCAGCTCGTCAACGAGGAACCGCGGAATCGGCACCGACCGGCGCTGGTGATTCTTCGGCGTCCCCTCGACCAGTTCCCCGCCGACCTCCGCGAACGCCACGGCGACCGTCACCCGACGCCGCAGCAGATCCAGCCGCGACACCCGCAGCGCGGATGCCTCACCCCACCCCAGCCCGGTATAGGCCAGGAACCGCACGAGCAGCCCGTACCGCCCGCATGCCTGCGCGAGCCTCGCCAGCTGGTCGTGGTCGAGGAACACCGGTTCCTCCCGCACCACCCGAGGCAGCCGCACGCCCTCTGCCGGGTTCCGAGACATGCGACCCTCCCGCACGGCGTGCGCCAGGAGCAGTGACAGCACCCCGGTGCGCGTACCGGACCGTTGCCGGGGCGAGGCCTGATGCGGTGAGCCGTTGAACCCAAGCCGCGACCTCGGCGTACGAGACTGCCGAAAGCGGGATGTCCTCCCACGTCGGAAGGATCTGCCGCCGTAGCGCCAGCTCGTACCGGGCGCGAGTAGACGGCTTGAGCTGCACCTGAGCCGCCATCCACTGCGCCACCCAGGCGCCCACCGTCACCCGAGCCCGAGCTGGGTCGATCAAGTCACCCCGCGCAACGGCAGCCTTGACGGACGCCTCCCACCGCTCCGCATCCGACTTCCGATTCACGGATCTCGAGCATGCAACGTCTGTTGGCATAGGACGATGTCGTTGGGCAGCCGATGGACTCGCGGAGGTGAAGGTGTTCAGCCGGCTTCGGAGTACTTCGCGGGAGAGCGTACGGCGGACAGGCCGAGATGTGTACGAGCGGCTTCGCACGTACCTCATCGTCGCGGCGCAGGCGGGTTTGGCGGCCGAGCTGTCCTGGTTCATCACGCGCGATGTGCTGGACAGTGCGGAGCCGTTGTTCGCGCCCGCCGTCGCGGTCGGCACGATCGCGGGAGCCATCGGTAATCGGATCAGGCGGACGCTGGAGGTCATTGCCGGGGTGATCGTGGGGGCGGTGGTCGCGCATTTGATCACACGGACGATCGGGGCAGGGCCGGTACAAACGGGCGTGGTGGTGGCACTGGCCATCTCGGTGGCCGTCGTGTTTCGCGGCGGCGGCGCGGTCACGGCGCAGGCAGGAGGCACGGCTTTGCTGTTGGGGTCGGTGGCGCAAGGACCGGATCTGGCGGTGTCGAGAACGGAAAGTACGGTGCTCGGTGGTGTGGTCGCCATCGCCGTCGCGTACCTGATCCTGCCGCTCAACCCGATGCGCGTCGTACATCGCACCGTCGGTCCGACGGTGGACGTCTTCGCACGCGAACTGACCACTGCCGCCACGGCACTAGCCCACCGTGACCTTCAACAGGCCGAGGACGCCCTACAACGCTTCTCCGCCGCATGGGAGCACAGACAGAAGACGGCCGAGCTGGTCGCCGCAGCGCAGCAGGTCGCGGTCCTCTCACCGTGGCGGAGACGACGGCTCGGCATAATGCGCCGGTACCAGCACGCCGCGGAGCACCTGGAAAACGCCTACAGCGGCGCACGCGAGATGATGAAGTGGGCGGCAGCGACCATACGCGCCGATGAGCCAGTGCCGGCCGGCCTTCCCACGTCGATCGAGCACGTCGGCCAGGCGCTGAGGCTCCTGTCCCGTGACTTCCTCGCCGGCCGGGAGCCGGATCCTATGCGCGCGCGGGCACTGCAGGCGATCAAAGACGTCAACGAGGCATGCGCCGAAGGCGTCGAGTTCTCCGGGACAGTGGTCGCCACGCGAGTGCGCGCTACCGTCAGCGATCTGCTCCAAGCCTCCGGACTGCCACAAGCCGAGGCGAACAAGCAGGCGGGCCTAAAGGCCGACGTCTAGCCAAGGCGCCTGCGATCCGACTCCTGCCGGACCGCTCCGGTGAGGTCACGCCACGTAGCGGCCGAGGTCTTCATCATCCGGTCGACCATCGCCCGCTATACGTCTTCAAGGCGGCCCGCATAGCGGGCCGCGCCGGCCCGGCCCGGCCTGCTGGCGATCTCCGGCCGATCGTCCTCCCCGGCTTCCACACGAGCGACGTGCTCGCGCAGGGCGATTGCCGAAATCCGGCGCGAGCCGTCGGCCTTGACCGATCGCAGTTGGTCGGAACGGATCAGGTCGAAGACCTTGGATCGGCCGATGTTCAGCACCCGGGCCACCTGCTCCGGCCGGAGCAGCAGCAGCGGCGGCAGGTCATCAGTCGGCAGCTCCCACAGCCGCGCCGGCATAGGGCGCATGTCGGAGACAATCACCGTTGCTCCTCCTTGTCGTGAGCGTCGAGCGGAGTTGCCGAAACGTCGGGCGGGTCGGCGGCGCGTCTCGCGGCGTCGAGCTGCGCCCGCCACTGGATGCATTCGGATATCGCGCGGGGGACGCGGTGGCCGAGGGGCGGCACGTCGGGATCGGTAGGCCGGCGCTCCGCAAGGTCATCGTCAGAGCCGAATCGCGTGATCGTAGTCGCCTGTTCTGCCGGGGATTACAGGATTGTCGTCACATGATCGACGTCGGCCAGGCAGTCTGGAAGCGCTGCTCGGTTCTCCTTGCAGACGGCCCGGATCCAAGGTTGCCGCCGCCTCTCGTCCGACGCCAAGGAGGCAGTGCCATGCCACCTGACGCAGAGCCACCGCGAGCGCACCGGACGCTGAACAAGGGTCGGATGGAGGGATTCAGCGACGGCGTGTTCGGCTTCGCCATCACACTGCTCGCGGTATCTCTCGCAATTCATCCGCCAGGCGGTCCGCTGCAGCAGCTACTTCACGGTTGGCCCTCGTACGGGGCGTACCTCATCAGCTTCCTGACGATCGGCGGTGCGTGGCTCGGCCACATGGCATTGACCGATCGGCTCACACGCGTCGACGCGATCTTCCTGCGCATGAACCTCCTCCTTCTGCTCGGGGTGGCAGTCCTGCCGTTCCCGACCCGGCTCATGGCCGCCGCCGTGGGCGAACCCGCCAGCGAACGGGTGTTCGTCACCGTGTACGGGCTAACGCTGCTGACAGTCCGCATCCTGGCGTTCGGCCTGGACGCGTACGCGCGCCGCCAACACCTCTACTCGCCGTCCGATGCCGACGAGGAACTGCGCACAGACCAACGAAAATCTCTGCCGATCATCATCGGATATGTGATCGCGACCCTCATCGGGCTCGCCCTGCCACAACTGGCCGTAGCGTTGTACTTCGCTCTCGCGGTGTTCGTGGTCGTCCCGTTCCGACAGGTGGCACGGCGGCTGTCCCGCAGCCACAGGTCCGGCAAATAAGCGCTGTGGGTCCTCGGCCTGCGCCCGGCATGCCATTAGGAGCAGATACGGCCTCACAGAGACTGGCTGCCTGGCTATGAGCCTCAGGCTTTGAGGACCGCGCACAGTACAGCCATGAGTACAGCCAAGCCGGCCGGCGACAGGCGACCGAGAGCGGCACGGGCCGACGAGCGATGCAGGTCAGCGGCGATGAGCGACGCCGGCGGACAGAGCGCCTGATCTTTGCAAAGCGGGGGTCAGCTGACCCCCGCTTGACCCCAGCGAGGCGCAACCGAGTGCCATCACGAGAACAACGACGCGGACCGGCTGACGAGGCGAGCGGGGGAGAGGCCGACGTTGGACGCTCCTACGGATCAGAGGGTGGCGCCCTATGGAACGGTCTCCGCAAGGTGTTGGCATCCTGAGCGGAGTCGTTGAAGGAGACCTTTGATGCCCGAGCCTAGCCCGGTAGAGCTGATCCGATTCGCGGACGAGGAGAACAGCGTCATCGTCCGTGTCCTCGGCCGATTCTCGCCAGGGGTCCTGACCTTCCACGACCACCTCCGGGCAGAAATCGTCGTGAATAGCGGATTCGCTCGCGGGCAGCTGGACACGCCCCTGTCTCGTGACGACCTTGACGACTGGGAGCGGGCGTTGGGCGCGCTGGATACCGGGGAGAGCGTCCGCTGGATGGACGATGGCCGTAACCCGGAGATCCAGGTCGAGCGGACCGACGACTCTGACTACCTTGAGGTCGCCGTGATCGACCCCGTGATGTCGATGACCTCGGTTCGCGTCGCCGTGCGCCTGGCCAGTGGGTGGCTCACCGATCACCGCGACCGGCTGCAGCTGGTCCGGCGAACATGGCCGAGCGAGGTCATTAGGACGTCGTACGGCGCACTGACCTGGCGGACCTGACACACTTAGGAAGTCTTCGCCGGGAGCTACGTGTGGGAGCCACTGAGCCGAACCAAACCGAACCGACTGGGCTGCCGAGCATGCGACGACCACGGGATCTCGGACGTACCGGACGGGCTGGAAGCGGTCTTGGGAATCTACGGATCAGATGGTCGCCGTACAGCCATCCGTACAGCCAAGCCGGCCGACCCTGCCGGTCATAGGCAGACGCAGGACGACTCGGCGAGCAGGTCAACGTCAGCCACCGACGGCCGCCGACAGCAGTCCTGATCTTCGCAAGGAGGGGCGGCGAGCTCGATCGTCAACCCGGCAAGGCGGCCGAGCTGCACGGCCCGCACAGGCGGATCGGCCCCCATTGCTCATCCATGAGGTCATCCCAGAAGTCGGTTCTCGGCGCTGCCGGAATGACCTCGGCTCCGCACAGGGCCGTGACCCCGTCGTCTAGAACGGCGTGCCCAACCATCTCGCGCAGCGGCAACGAGTGATCAGCTCGCACCGCCTCAACCTGGCGCGTGTCTGCGGGCGTCAGCGCCAGGACGAACTTGGTCCGCTTTCGCACAGCAGGAGCGTAGCGGGCTGCGCTTGATCAACTAGTACGAGTTCAGTACGGATGAGCGCCGCAGGAGGTGTGAACCGTTGAGAGGCAACGACGAGCCAGCCCGAGGTCCGGGTGCCGATCGGCTGGCGCGTGCGACGCTCTTGACGTGCGTGGCGTCTTCGTCTTCCCGTCCATCGAGCAGGCCGCCGTCGTTGCTCTGCTCGACCGGCTGTCTCCCGGCCAGAGACATCCGTGGCTGGTGGATGGGTGCCTGTACGTGGAGCTGACGACCGAGGATGACTCCCTGTACCGGGACTGGGAGCCGGAGGCCGTGCAGGGTCTGAGCCGGGCCTGCCGCCAGCGACCCAGTTGGGCATTTCAGGTCGATGTCTCGGGCCGGGTTGACGGGACAGCGGAGGTCCGCCGCCTGACGTTGGCGCTGCTTGCTCAAGGCGGCATCGCAACGGACGACTACTCCGACCATCCGTGGGCCGCAGAAGAGATCGCTAACGACGTGGCGGTGGACGGCCTGCGCTTCTTCGACCTTAGGACCCACTACGAACGGACCAAGCTCACTCAGTAGTCGGTCGCGGCTCTCGCTCGCGTCGGATGGTGGGCCATCCACGGGCCACAAGGTGGTAGCACGAGAGAGGTCAGGTGCGCCGTATGTCCAAGGCCCGGCTTGGCTTGGACCACGTCTGCCAGTAGGCGCGCGCGGGGCACGACACCTCCAGCGAAGCGGCGTCGCTGTCGCCCAACTGCAAGGTCAGGTCTTCGCTGCGGATCCAGTCCAGGGCCGCCCGAACGACACGTCGACCTTCCTCGACCGTGACGCTGACGGATTGACCTGGCCGCAGCCCGGCAACTCGACGCCCGTCCACCGTTACCCAGATCCGCCTGAGTATGGCGCCCGAGTCGCGCGGTCGAGTCAGAAGCAGTGTTGCCATAGGACCCCCGCTCACGGGTTTCTGTGTTCGCCAGGGTCGCATAGCAGGCCACCGTTCGCTTAGGGCCTCATGCATCGATGAGAACAGGTGACGGCAAGAGGTGACGACGCTGCCGATCGGCATCGGGCATGCGTACGGCGGGCGGCCGTGGCCACCCGCCGTACCGGTCATCTCCGTTCGAACCCTCCCCCGCCAGGCCCGTGCCGGCCGGCGGCTCAGCTGCCCGTCGTGCCCGAGTTGGCGGCCGCGACCAGGACCAGGATGAACCAGATGACGCCGAGGATGGTGAAGATGTAGCTCAGCACGAGCCCGGCGGTGGCGAGGCCGTTGCCCTGCTCGCCGGTGCGGCGGATCTGCTTCTTGGCGATGTGCCCGAAGACGATGCCGACCGGCGAGAAGACGAAGGCGAAGACCAGCGACAGGATCGCCATGACGTTGGTGCCGCGGACCTGACCGCCGGCGACGGGAGCCGGGTGGCCGTGCTCGGCGCCGGGGTCGGTGTATGCGGGCTGGCTCATCGAAGCCTCCTTTGTGAAGTGTGACGTGTGGGCCTCCCTGCTATCCGGTTCGGCTCTCGCGCAAACATGCTGCTCGATGCCCTGACTGGGCGGCGTGAACAGGCGGGCGGCCCGGACCGTCACGCCGCCCAGTCA
>NZ_JBSSHR010000029.1:0-57845 GCF_059089345.1 Micromonospora sp. BS32 | reverse complement strand
CATGGCCTACGGATTCCACTCACCCCACGCCCTCATCGCCCTGGCCATGCTCAGCCTCGGCGGCCACCGACCCCAACTACCCAACAGATGACCACCACCGACCCACAAACCCAGCAGAAGACCCATATTTATGCCTCTGCGTCATATCGCTCGTGACGACACAGGGTGCCGGGAGGTGACGGACTGTGATGTCCGCCCATTCCGTCCAGCAGCGGTCGTCAACCGCGCCGACGGTGGCGGACCGGTTTCCGAGGGCGGGTCAGCGCGGTCCGGGGATGGCGTCGGCGGTGGTCGTCGCCCGGTCGAGCAGCCCCAGGCGGTGGGCGAGCGCCGCCGCCTCGCCCCGGTTGGTGACGTCCAGCTTGGCGATGATCCGGGAGACGTGCACGCTCGCCGTCTTCGGTGAGATGAAGAGCCGCTCGGCGATCCGGCTGTTGCTGTGTCCCTCCGCGACCAGCCGCAGCACCTCCTGCTCCCGCGAGGTGAGCAGGTCGGCGCCCGGCCTCCCCCGGGTCGCCCCGCGCAGCCCGACCCGCCGGGCCAGGGTGGCGGCGCAGTCGGCCAGCGGCGTCGCGCCGAGCCGCCCGGCGATCCCGGCGACCTCGGTCACCGCCGCCGACACCTCGTCCCGCTCCCCCGCCGCGGCGGCCGCCTCGGCCAGCGCCAGCAAAGCCCGGCCGAGGGGGTACGGCTGGCCGTCGACCCGCCACGCCTCGACCGCGGCGCGCCAGGCCGGCAGCTCCCCGTCCCGCCCGGCCAGGGTCGCCGCCACCTCGGCGGCGTACGCCCGCTCGGCGGGAAAGCGCACCGCCAGCCCGGCGGCGACCGGGGCGAGCCGGGCGGCGACATCCGGCTCGCCGGTGGCGCGCAGTACCCGGGCGACGGCGGCCAGCAGCGGCCAGGCGTACCGGGGGTGCTCGGGGAGGCGGCGCTCGGTCAGCGCGACCGCCGCCGCCCGCAGCGCCTCGGGCCGGTCGTCGGCGGCCAGCGCCGCCTCCATCTCCAGCTCGATCAGGGGCAGCCGCTGGTGCGGGTGCAGGTACGGCTTGGCCAGGAACGCCAACGCCCGGCCGAGCGCCTCCTGGGTGCCCGGACGGGCCCGGGCCAGCCGCAGCCGGGCGCGCAGCTGGAGCCAGTGCGAGGCGGTCACCCCCGGCGGGTCGATCCGGGCCGCGTCCGCGCAGACCGCTTCGGCGTCGTCCCAGCGGCCCAGCGCGAGCAGCGCCTCGGCGCGATTCGACAGCAGGTACGCGCCGGTGGAGCGGCTCACCCCGACCCGGCGGGCCTCCCCGACGCCGCTCCCCGCCGCCTCGGCCGACTCCGCGTAGCGGCCCAGCTCGAAGAGCACGTCGGAGACGTACACCAGGGCGCTGACGACGGCCCAGCCCTCGCCGGCGCGCCGGGCGGCCTCCTCGGCCCGGTGCAGGTCGGCCAGGCCCAGGTCGGGCAGCCCGTCCCGGCGGCGCACCAGGGTCAGCTTCAGCGGCAGCAGCGGCCCGGCCGCGGCCGAGGCGTGCGCCGAGGCGAGCACCTCGTCGGCGATCCGGGCCCCCTCCTCCGGGTCGATCCGGGCCAGGAAGGCGGCCACGTCGGCGAGGACCCGGAAGCGCTCCGGGCCGTCCGGCACCCCGGCCGCCAGCCGGTACGCGGCGTGCAGCTCGGCCGTGCCGTCGCTCTTGCCGAGCAGGGTCAGCAGCCGGCCCCGGCGGTAGAGCAGGCGGGCGGCCCGCAACGGCTGCGCCGCCTCGTCCACCTCGTCCAGCGCCGCCCGGGTGAGGGTCAGCGCCCGGCCGTAGTCACCGGCGATCGTGGCCGCCTCCTGGGTCTGCTCCAGCACGGCGAGGTGGTCCATGCCGAGCCGGTCGGCGGCGTCGGGCACCACCTCCCACAGCTCCAGGACCCGCTCCAGCAGCCGGCTCCGCTCGGCGTACGCGTACCGGTCGGCGGCCGCCTCCGCCGCCGCCCGGGCGGTGACCAGGGCGCGGGGGTGATCGTGGGCGGCGTGCCAGTGGTGGGCGATCTCGGCCGGGGCGCGCCCGGCGGCGACCAGGTGCGGCTGCGCCTCGATCGCGGCGGCGTACCGTGCGTGCAGGCGAGCGTGCTCGCCGGGGAGCAGCTCGTCGTGGACGGCCTCCCGGACCAGCGCGTGCCGGAACTCGTAGTCACCGTCGGGGCCGGCGACGACGAGCTGGGCGGCGACCGCGGCGCGCAGCGCGTCCTCCAGCTCGTGCTCAGGCAGCCGGGCGACCTCGGCGAGGAGCTGGTGGGCGATCCGGGTACCGCCGGCGGCGGCGACCCGCAGCACCCGCTGGGCGGCGTCGGGCAGCCGGTCGACCCGGGCGAGCAGCAGGTCACGCAGGGTATCGGGCAGGGTGGCGCAGCCGACCGGGCCACTGGCGGCGGCCAGCTCCTCGATGAAGAAGGGATTGCCCTGGGTCCGTTCGTGGATGTCGTCCACGGCCCGGGCCGACTGCTCGCCGCCGAGCAGGTCGGTGAGGATCGCGGCGGTGCCGTCCCGGCCCAGCCGGGCCAGGTCCACCCGCTCGACGCCGCGGGCCCGGTCCAGCTCCGCCAGGAAGGGGCGCAGCGGGTGACCCCGGTGCAGCTCGTCGGTGCGGTACGTGCAGACCAGCAGCATCCGCGCGGTGCGGGTGGCCCGGACGAGGAAGCCGATCAGATCCCGGGTGGACCGGTCGGCCCAGTGCAGGTCCTCGATCAGCAGCACCATCGGCTGGGCGGCGGCGAGCCGGTGGAACAACTCGCCGACCAGGTCGAACAGGTAGCCCCGGGGGGCGTCGGAGGGGATCGGCCCGACCGGCGCGGCGACCGCGGCGGGCACCCGGGCCAGCTCGGGCAGGAGCCGGGCGAACTCCGCCTCGTACCCGTCGAAGGCGCCCGGACCGTCGCGGCGCAGCACCTCGCGCAGCGCGGCGGCGAACGGCGCGAACGGCAGCCCGGCCTCACCAAGCTCCAGGCACTGACCGACCAGCATGCGCGCCCCGGCGGCGGTGGCCAGCGCGCCGAACTCGTCCAGCAGGCGGGTTTTGCCGACGCCGGCCTCACCGCCGACCAGGACGGTGGTCGGCTCGCCGGAGCGGGCCCGGTCGAAGGCGGCGCGCAGCATCCCCAACTCGCCCTGGCGGCCCACGAGGACGGTGCTGGCGGCGCGTACGGTCACGGCACCGAGCATGCCATGGTTGTCGCCGTCGCCGGTCCCGCCGGCGGGCCGCCCCGCGACCGGCCGCCCCGTGCCGGCCGGTCGCGGGGCGCTGCCGGCGGCGTCCGCCGGCGGCCCGTCGGTGCGAGCCGCCGGTGCGGCGGCCGTCGCGGTGGTCACCGGCTGGCCGCGTCGGTACGGCCCGGCCGGCGGCGTCGGCTGAGCCAGCCGCCGGAATGCCGGCGGGGCAGCGAGCGGGCCAGGCGGGCCGCTTCGGCCTCGGCCTGGAGCTCCGCGGCGTGCGAGCGGTGGATCGTGAGCAGGAATTCCGCGTCGTTGCCGAACATGTCGGGCTCCTTCGAATCGGGTCGGCGCTGTCGTCGACCGCCGACTCTGACTCTTCGCGCGAAGGTGCCCCGGGGGCATGGGTGTACCGCCTGATCTTCGGCCCACTCCCCCTCCTTACCCGGCCCGCAACGGGGCACTGAGGGCTCGTAAGGTACTCAGCCGGCCGGGGATCAACCGGGCGGACGGGGACCACTAGACTCTGGGTCATGGCAAAGCCCCAGGAGAAGGTCTCGTTCGGCCAGCGGCTGAAGCAGATCGGGATGGTGTTCCGGTTCACCGCCAAGCAGGACAGGTGGTTCGCGCCGCTGATCGCCGCCGCGGTCCTGATCCCGCTCGCGCTCACCGTGGTCGCGGTCGTCCTCTGGAGCTGGATCTGGTTGCCGATCGGCATCCTGCTCACCCTGCTCGCCGTGCTGATCGTGCTGAACCTGCGGTCCAACAAGGCGATGATGAACGCCGCCGAGGGGCAGCCCGGCGCGGCGGCGCAGATCATGGAGAGCATGCGCGGCGACTGGCGGGTCACCCCGGCGGTCAGCTCGACCACCCAGATGGACATGGTGCACCTGGTCATCGGCCGTCCCGGCGTGATCCTGCTGGCCGAGGGGAACTCGCAGCGGGTCCGCGGCCTGCTCGGCCAGGAGAAGCGCCGGCTGGCCAAGGTCATCGGCTCGGCGCCGCTCTACGACTACGTGATCGGCCAGGGCGAGGGCGAGCTGCCGATCCGCAAGCTGCGGACGACCCTGATGCGGCTGCCGCGCAACCTCCAGGGCAAGGACGTCAACGCGCTCGACAAGCGGCTCAAGGCGCTCACCGCCCGCCCGCAGATGCCCAAGGGCGCGATCCCGAAGAACATGCGTCCGCCGCGCGCCTTCCGCCAGTCGCGGGGCCGCTGACCGTTTCTGACGTACGCGAGGAGCCGGGCCCGTGCGGGCCCGGCTCCTCGCCGTTTCCGGCGCGGTCAGCGCCGAGGGGCGTTGGTGATGACGGCACCGGTCAGGCGGTCGTGCAGGCCGCGACGGTGCTCGTCCATGATCAGGGCTGGCACGGCCAAGGCGAGCAGCAGGCCGCGCAGCAGCCCACGGGCGATGCCGATCCGGCCGCCGTCGGCCCAGCCGAGGCAGCGGATCCGGGTGACGTACATGCCGGGGGTCTGGGCGAAGAGGCCGAGGAAGAAGCCGTACTCCAGGATCAGCACCAGCACCGGGGGCCAGCCGTCGCGCACCGGGTCGGCGAAGAAGTTCGACACCAGCAGGCAGAGCACCCAGTCGATCACCAGGGCGCCGAACCGGCGTCCGAGGCTCGGCGGGGTGAAGGACGGGTCTGCGGCGGGCGGCACCGGTGGCGCGGCGTACGGGTTGGTCACGACGGTCAAGGGTAGTCAGGCGGGGGCCGGGAGCCGATTCGCCACGGATCGTGGAATCGGGCCAACCATGCCAATTAGCTATCAACCGACCCAGCGGGTATCGTCCGAACGAGGGTCCCGGAGGGGACCGAGCGGCGCAGATGACGCTCCGCGAGCGACGTAACACGGCAGAAACATAGGAGACACGGCCGGGCAACCCCGTGGTCATACCGTCGCCAGTGCCCAGCCACCGGAGTGGACGTGCCAGGAGGACGTGTGTTTGCCAATCCCGAGGAACTCCTGCGATACCTCAAGAACGAGGACGTGAAGTTCGTCGACGTACGTTTCTGTGACCTGCCCGGCGTGATGCAGCACTTCAATCTGCCGGTCGAGTCCTTCGACGACAGCGTCTTCACCGACGGTCTCGCGTTCGACGGCTCGTCGATCCGCGGCTTCCAGGCGATCCACGAGTCGGACATGCTCCTGCTCCCGGACGTCGCGAGCGCGTTCATCGACCCGTTCCGCGCGCAGAAGACCCTTGCGCTCAACTTCTTCATCCACGACCCGTTCACCCGTGAGGCCTACTCCCGGGACCCGCGGAACGTGGCCAAGAAGGCCGAGGCGTACCTGGCGGCCAGCGGCATCGCCGACACCGCGTACTTCGGCGCCGAGGCGGAGTTCTACATCTTCGACTCGATCCGCCACGAGACCTCCGCCCACCAGTCGTTCTACTACATCGACTCGATCGAGGGCGCCTGGAACTCCGGCCGCGAGGAGGAGGGCGGCAACCGCGGCTACAAGACCGCCTACAAGGGCGGCTACTTCCCGGTGCCGCCGGTGGACCACTACGCCGACCTCCGCGACTCGATCGTGCGGCGGCTGGTCGACGGCGGCTTCACCGTGGAGCGCTCGCACCACGAGGTGGGCACCGCCGGTCAGTCGGAGATCAACTACAAGTTCTCCACCCTGCTGCACGCCGGCGACCAGCTCCAGCTCTTCAAGTACATCGTGAAGAACGAGGCCTGGGCCAACGGCAAGACCGCGACCTTCATGCCGAAGCCGCTCTTCGGCGACAACGGCTCCGGCATGCACACCCACCAGAGCCTCTGGCTGAACGGCGAGCCGCTGTTCTACGACGAGACCGGCTACGCCGGCCTGTCGGACACCGCCCGCTGGTACATCGGCGGTCTGCTGCACCACGCGCCGTCGCTGCTGGCCTTCACCAACCCGACGGTCAACTCGTACCGCCGGCTGGTGCCGGGCTTCGAGGCGCCGGTCAACCTGGTCTACTCGCAGCGCAACCGCTCCGCGTGCACCCGGATCCCGGTCACCGGCAGCAACCCGAAGGCCAAGCGGGTCGAGTTCCGGGTACCGGACCCGTCCAGCAACCCGTACCTCGCCTTCTCGGCGATGATGATGGCCGGCCTGGACGGCATCAAGAACAAGATCGAGCCGCCGGCGCCGATCGACAAGGACCTGTACGACCTGCCTCCGGAGGAGTGGGGCGACGTCAAGCAGGTGCCGGGCTCGCTGCCCGAGGTGCTCGACGCGCTCGAGGCCGACCACGACTACCTGCTCGACGGCGGCGTGTTCACCCCGGACCTGATCTCCACCTGGGTGGGCTGGAAGCGGGCCAACGAGGTCGACCCGGTCCGCCTGCGGCCGACCCCGCACGAGTTCGCGATGTACTTCGACTGCTGAGGTCGCTCAGCAGGGCACGCTCCACCAGCACCGGCCGGGCCGGCTCCGCGATCGCGGGGCCGGCCCGGCCGCTTCCCCCCGGCGGTCAGCGGGCGAGCAGCGCGTCCAGCTTGTCGAAGGAGCTGGTCCAGCCCGCCCGGGCGCCGGCCTCCATCGCCGGGTCGTGCGGCCCCTGCCGCAACACCAGCCGGGTCCGACCGTCCTCGTCGTGGAACTCGACCCGCAGCTTCATGACAATGTCGCCCGCACCGAAGTCGACGCGCTGTTCGCCGACCAGCAGCTCGTTCTCGACCAGCTCGGTGAAGGTGGCCTCGACCGCGGAGGTCATCTGATGGTCGGCGTCGTTGACCATGGTGAACCGCTGGTGGCCGCCGACCCGGGCGTCGATGTCGACGGTCTCCCGGGGCACCGACCAGCCGACCGGCCCGAACCAGGCGGCGAGCTGATCAGGGTCGACGAAGGCGCGGTAGACCAGCTCGCGCGGGGCGTCGAAGACGCGGGTGATGACGAGTTCGTGGGTGGCCGTGGTGTCGGTCATGGTGCGGTCCTCTCTCACTGTCGGTCGTCCGGCCCCGGTCGGGCCTGCAGCTTCCTGAGGTGGGCGTCGAGCCGGTCGAGGTTGGCGTCCCAGAACCGGCGGTAGCGCTCCATCCAGTCCGTCGCCTCCCGCAGCGGTTCCGGGTTGAGGCTGCTGGACCGCCACTGGGCGCTGCGGCTCCGGGTGATCAGGCCGGCCTGTTCGAGCACCTTCAGGTGCCGGGAGATCGCCGGGAGGCTGATCTCGAACGGCTCGGCCAGCTCGGTGACGGTCGCGTCCCCCTCAGCCAGCCGGGCGAGGATCGCCCGGCGGGTCGGGTCC
Source organism: Micromonospora sp. BS32 (assembly GCF_059089345.1). NCBI lineage: Bacteria > Bacillati > Actinomycetota > Actinomycetes > Micromonosporales > Micromonosporaceae > Micromonospora > Micromonospora sp. BS32. Next base: position 50,438 of record NZ_JBSSHR010000029.1, on the reverse strand, counting down.
GCCAGCGCCGCGAAGATCACGCTGAGCCGGTCGGTCGCCATGCTCTTAACCACCTCGTTAATTAACTGATGCGTTAAACGTAGGCTGCTCGAGAAGCCTCGTCAAGCACGTCGGCGAATTCAGACCGATCGGGTCCGGCGGGCCCGCACCGCCCGCACCGCGAGCAGCACCAGCAGCGCCGTCATCGCGATCGCCCCGGGCGCCTTGCTGTAGCGGGCCACCGTGGTGCCGTCCGGCAGGGCCAGGAAGGCGGAAACCGCGCTGGGCAGCACGAACCACGTGGTCCGGGTCGCCGACACGGCCAGCACGGCCAGCGGCCAGGTCACGTACCAGGGGTAGAGGACCGGGGCCAGGGCCACCGTGGCGGCCAGCGCCAGCCCCGCCCCGAACAGGGCCACCCGGGGCCGGGCCGCCGAGAGCCGACGGACCCGCTGCGGTACGTCGTTGAGCTCCCGCAGCGACGTCCACGCCCGCCACCAGAGCACCACCAGCAGCACCGCCAACAGCAGCAGCGCCACCGCCCGGGTCACCGGCACCGCCCCCGGCCGCCGCCCGGTCAGCTCCCCCAGGTAGTTCACGACGAAACCGACCGCGGTCGGCGGCGACGTCCACTGCTGCGAGTCGCCGCTACGGGCCAGCCCGCCGACCCAGCCCAGCCCCAGGCCGGACAGGGCCGAGATGGCCGCCAGCACGGCCAGCACCCCGGCAGCCAGCCAGCCGCCGTCGCGCAGCAGCGCCCGGACCGTGTACCGGCCGAGCACCGCCGCCAGCGCGGCGAACGGGAGCACCACCACCGCGGTCGCCTTCACCCCCACCGCCAGCCCGAGCAGCACCCCGGCCACCAGCAGCCCGCGCGGCCGGCCCGGGAACCGGACCAGCACCAGCAGGCCGAGCAGGAGCAGCCCGAGCATCACCGCGTCGTTGTGCGCACCCGCCACCAGGTGCACCCCGACCAGCGGGCAGGCCAGCGCGAGCCAGGCCGCCCGACCTGTCGGCACCCCGGCGGCCCGGGCCAGCCCCGGCAGGCAGAGCCCGGCCAGCAGCACCCCGGCCAGGGCGAAGAGCCGAAGCAGCAGCAGCGTGCCGACCAGGCCGCCGCCGAGCACCGCGGCCAGCGCGGCGAGCAGCATGAAGAACGGGCCGTACGGGGCCGGGCTGTCCCGCCACATCGGCGCCACCGAGTCCACCCACGGGCAGCCCGCCGCCGCCACCCCCGTCCCGTACGGGTCGTGCCCGGCCGCGTACGACCAGCCCTGGCAGGCGTACGAGTAGACGTCCCGGCTGGCCAGCGGCGGCGCGGCCAACAGCGGCAACAGCCACAGCCCCGCCGTCAGGTACGCCCACCGGGTCGACGGGACGCCCCGGCGCAGCGCCCACCACGCGCCCACCAGCAGCGCCGTGCCGGCCAGCCAGCAGCCCAGCGCCCAGGGCCCGTACGGGGCGAGCCACGGGCCGGTCGGCGGGACGTGCGGACGCGCCCCGCCGAGCCAGCCGGCCACGGCCAGCAGCACCGCGCCGGCCAGGCCGGCGTACCGGGCGAGGCGGGGCCGGCCGTCGGTCGGCGCGCCGGCCTCGGTCACCGGCCACCTCTCATCGGTCGACGGGGGCCGGCTCACGGGCCGCCCGAGCCGACCGTACCAACCGGACCGCCACCACGATCACCAACAGCGTCATCAGCGGCGCCCCGGGCATCTTCGTGTACCGGGCCAGCCCGGTGCCGTCGGCCAGCACCAGGAACGACGAGACCAGCGCGACCAGCGCGAACCACCGGGTGGCGTGCCGGGCGGTGGCGGCGAGGACCACCAGCGGCCAGGTCCAGTACCAGGGGTGGAAGAGCGGGGCCAGCGCCACCGTGGCGGCCAGCGCCAGGCCGGCGTGCCAGAGCGGGTCGCGGTGCCGGGCCCGCCACCAGAGCCAGACCAGCAGCACCGCGAGGACCAGCACGCCGATCGCCCGGGTGACCGGCAGCGCGTCGACGTGCACCCCGAAGGGCGCCAGCAGGTACCCGACGGTCTGCCCGATCGCGGTCGGCGGTGACGTCCAGGCCACCACCAGGCTGCCCTGTTCCAGGCCGCTGATCCAGCCGAAGTCGAGGCCGGCGGCGAGGGTCGCCCCGACCACCGCGGCCACCGCGCCGCCGACCACCGGGCCGCCGTCGCGCAGCAGCGTCCGGATCCGGTACGGCCCACCCATCGCGGCCAGCGCGGCGAACGGCACCACCACCAGCGCGGTCACCTTGACCCCGCCGGCCAGCCCGAGCAGCACGCCGCCGGCCAGCAGCGGCCAGGGGCGACCCGGCCGGGACGCCACCACCGCCAGCCCGGCGACCAGCAGCCCGACCATCAGCGCGTCGTTGTGCACCCCGGAGATGAGGTGCACGCCGATCAGCGGGGAGGCCAGCGCCAGCCAGAGCGCCCGCTCCACCGGCACCCCACAGCGGCGGGCCAGCACCGGCAGGCAGGCCGCGGTGAGCACCACTCCGGCGACGGCGAGCAGCCGGAACAGCGCGATGCTGGCGGTCAGCGAGCCGGTCGCCTTCACGATCGCCCCGGCGAGCATCACGAACAGCGGGCCGTACGGCGCGGGGGTGTCCCGCCAGATGTACGAGATGGTGTCCAGCCACGGGCAGGGCAGCGCGGAGACGCCCTGCTCGTACGGGTTGATGCCGGCCGCGTAGCTCGCCCCCTGGCAGGCGTACGCGTAGCCGTCCCGGCTGCCCAGCGGCGGCGCGACCAGCAGCGGGAGCAGCCAGAGCCCGGCGGTGACCAGCGCCCAGCGGGCCGACGGCACCCGGTCGCGCAGGCTCCACCAGGCCCAGGCCAGCAGGCCCAGCCCGAGCAGCCACAGCCCGATCACCAGCGGCCCGCGCGGGCCCTGCCAGACGCTGACCGGGGTGGCGCGCAGCGGGGAGTCCGGCAGCGCGCCGCCGAGGTACGCGGTGACGGCGAGCACCGTCGAACCCGCCAGGCCGATCCAGCGCGAGAGGTGGTGAGGCACGTCCGACATGCTGCCAGTACGGTGGTCGCGGACCGGAGGTGGGCATGCGGGGCAGCAGGCAGGTGGCGGTGGCCACCGTGTCCGCGGCCGTCCTGGGCGTGGTGTTCCTGGCCCTGCCCCGGATGGGCTCCGACCTCTCCGCCCAGGTGGCTCGCGCCGACTTCTTCGCCGCGCACGGCCCCGCCCTGGTCGACCTGCGCTGGTACGGCGGGATCCACCCGCTCGGCTACAGCCTGGTCTCCCCGCCGCTGATGGCGACCCTCGGGGTACGGCTCACCGGGGTGCTCGCGCTGGTCGCGTCGGCCGCCGCGTTCGCCGCCCTGCTGGTCCGCACCGGCGTGCCCCGGCCACTGCTCGGCAGCCTGGTCGGGGTGCTCACCATCGCCGGCAACCTGGTCTCCGGCCGGGTGACGTACGCCCTCGGGGTGGCCTTCGGTCTGGCCGCGCTGCTCGCCCTCACCCTGCCCCGCGGCCCGGCCCGGCGGTGGGTCAGGCCGGTCCTGGTGGTGGCCGGCGCGCTGCTGGCGTCGGCGACCAGCCCGGTGGCCGGCCTCTTCGTCGGCCTCGCCGGGGCCGCGCTGCTGCTCACCCGCCGGTACGCCGACGGCCTGCTGCTAGCGGTGCCGGCGGCGCTGCCGCTCGCGGTGACCGGGCTGCTCTTCGGCGAGGGCGGCTGGATGAACATCAGCCGGAGCGACACCCTGCGGGCGGCGCTGACCAGCCTCCTGGTGGCCGCGCTGGTGGCCCACCGGCCGGTACGGGTGGGGGCGTTGCTCTCGGCGGCCGGGGTGCTGGCGGCGGCGCTGGTGCACACCCCGGTCGGGTTGAACGCCACCCGGCTGGTGGTCATGTTCGCGCTGCCGCTGCTGGCCGCCGCCGCCCGTGCCCCGCGCCGGCTGACCGACCGGCTGACCGCCGGAGGGCGGGACCCGGAGCGGGCCGGGGCGACCGGCCGGGGCCGGGTGGCCGGGTGGGTGGCGCTCGGCGCGCTGCTGGCGGTGGTCTGCTGGTGGCAGCCGCCGGTGGTCGCCGCCGACCTGCGCAGCGTCGGCGACCCGACCGCCGACCGGTCGTTCTTCACCCCGCTCGCCGCGGAGCTGGCCCGGCGCGGGCTCACCGGCCGGGTGGAGGTGCCGCCGACCCGCAACTACTGGGAGGCCGCCCAGCTCGGCGAGGTCCCGCTGGCCCGGGGTTGGCTGCGCCAGGCGGACATCGCCCGCAACCCGCTCTTCTTCACCACCGTGCCCGGGGCGACCGGCACCGGAGTTCCGCTGACCGCCGACAGCTACCGGGCCTGGCTGGACGAGAACGCGGTGCAGTACGTGGCGGTCCCCGACGTCCCGCTCTCCTGGGTCGGCCGGGCCGAGGCGGAGCTGGTCGAGGCCGGACTGCCGCACCTGACCGAGGTCTGGTCGGACGACCACTGGCGGCTCTGGGCGGTGGCCGACCCGACCCCGCTCGTCGGCGCGCCGGGCGAGCTGGTGCGCTCCGACGCCGCGTCGCTGACGTTCCGCGCCCCGGGCGCCGGGCCGGTGCCGGTCCGCGTCCGGTACACCCGCTGGCTGACCGCGTCCGGCGGCGCCACGGTCGGCGCCGATGGGGACTGGACGACGGTGACCGTGCCGGCCGCCGGGACGTACACCCTGGGCGGCTGACGGCCGCGCTCGCGGCCGGGCCGCGCGGCGCCGGTCAGGCCGCGCCCGGGTCGCGGCGGACCGGGGACGGGCGGGCCCGGACGTGCAGCCGCTCCCCCTGCGGTCCGAAGAGGCTGAGGACCTCCAGCGGGGTGTCGAACGGGTTGCCGAACCAGTGCGGGGTGCGGGTGTCGAACTCGGCGACCTCGCCGGCGTCGAGGGTCAGGTCGTGCGCGCCGAGCAGCAGCCGGCACCGGCCGGAGAGCACGTAGAGCCACTCGTATCCCTCGTGGACCTGCTGGGTGGGCTCCCCCGCCCGCGCCCCCGGCGGGTAGAGCATCTTGTACGCCTGCACGCCGCCGGGACGGCGGGTCAGCGGCACGATGGTCACCCCGTTGCGGACCAGCGGCCGGGGGCGGACCCGGGGATCCCCGGTCTCCGGGGCGCCGACCAGGTCGTCCAGCGGCACCCGGTGGAACCGGGCCAGGGCGAGCAGCAGCTCCAGGGTGGGCCGGCGGCCGCCGCTCTCCAGCCGGGACAGGGTGCTGACCGAGATGCCGGTGGCCGCGGCGAGCTGGGTCAGCGTCACCGCGCGCTGCTGGCGCAGCGCCCGCAGGCGGGGCCCGACCGCCGTCAACACCTCGTCCGGCGCCACGCGGTCCTCGTCCGACGCCCGATCGTTTGCCATAACGGCAACGATAGTTGTCGCACGCGCCGGGTGCCCGGACGATCCGGAGCGTCGGGGCGGGACCGGTCCGCCCGGAGGAGGGCGAAGATCATGAAGCAGGCAGACGTCCGGGACGTGGTGGTGCTCGGCGGTGGGGCGGCGGGGCTCAGCGGCGCCCTCGCCCTGGGACGCTTCCGCCGGTCGGTGCTGGTGCTCGACGACGGCACCCCGCGCAACGCCCCCGCCGGTCACGTGCACAACTACCTGACCAGCGAGGGAGTCCCCCCGGCCGAGCTCTACGCCACCGGCCGGGCGGAACTGGCCCGGTACGACGTGCCGGTGGTCGACGCCCGGGTGACCGACGCCCGGCCGCTGGGCGCCGAGCCGGACGGCGCCCGGTTCGCGGTCGAGCTGGCCGACGGGCGTACCGTCCGGGCCCGCCGGCTGCTGATCACCACCGGCCTGGTCGACGAGCTGCCCGCCGTCGCGGGCCTCGCCGAGCGGTGGGGGCGCGACGTGCTGCACTGCCCGTACTGCCACGGGTGGGAGGTGCGCGACCAGGCCGTCGGCGTGCTCGCCAACACCCCGGCCGCCACCCACCAGGCGCTGCTGTTCCGCCAGCTCACCGACGACGTGGTGGTGTTCACCCACACCGGGCCGGCGCTGACCGACGAGCAGGCCGAGCAGCTGGCCGCCCGGGGCGTCGCCGTCGTCGCGGGCGAGGTGACCGCCCTGGAGGTGACCGACGACACGCTCACCGGCGTACGGCTGCGGACCGGGGAGGTGGTCGCCCGGCAGGCCCTGGTGGTCGGTCCCCGGTTCCACGCCCGGATCGGGATGCTCGCCGGTCTCGCGCTGCCCACCACCGACCTGGTCCTGGCCGGGGAGGTGCTCGGCAGTCACGTCGCCGTCGACCCGAGCGGGGCGACCGGGGTACCCGGGGTCTGGGCGGCCGGCAACGTGGCCGACCCGCAGGCCACCGTCATCGCCGCCGCCGCGGCCGGGCTGAAGGCCGCCGCCGCGCTCAACGCCGACCTGATCGCCGAGGAGACGGCCACCGCGGTCGCCGCCCGGCGTGAGCAGGGCGAGGCCGGCGACTCCGGCGCGGTGGACGCGGAGACCGCGCGGCACTGGGAGGAGCACTACCAGCGGCGGGAGCGGGTCTGGAGCGGGCGGGTCAACCCGCACCTGGCCGAGGTCGCCGGCGCCCTGCCGGCCGGCACCGCGCTGGACCTCGGCTGCGGCGAGGGCGGCGACGCGCTCTGGCTCGCCGGCCGCGGCTGGCGGGTCACCGCCGTCGACGTCTCCGCCACCGCCCTGGACCGGGCCGCGGCGGAGGCGGCCCGGGCGGGGGTGTCGTCCCTGGTGGACTTCCAGCGGCACGACCTCACCCGCACCTTCCCGGCGGGCCGGTTCGACCTGGTCTCCGCGCAGTTCCTCCAGTCGCCGCTGGACTTCCCCCGGACCGAGGTGCTGCGCGCCGCCGCCCGGGCGGTGGCGCCCGGCGGTCGGCTGCTCGTCGTGGAGCACGGCGAGGTCCCGCCGCGCAGCCGCCTCGCCCACCCGCACGTCCGCTTCTACACCCCGGAGGAGACCCTCGCCGTGCTCGACCTGGACCCGGCGGCCTGGCTCACCGAACGGCTGGACGCCCCGCGTCGCCAGGTCACCGGCCCGGGCGGCGAGCCCGCCACCCTGGTCGACCACCTGGTGCTGGTGCGCCGCCGCTGACGGCGGGACGACTCAGGCCTCCATCACCCGTTCCATCGCGGCGCGGGACCGCCGGGCGGTGCGCAGGTACTCGTCGAGGAACTCGCCCGGGTCCTCCCGGCCGAGCAGCCGGGCCGCCCCGGCCAGCTCCACCCCGTGCCGGGGCAGCTGGTCGCCGGCGCGGCCCCGGACCAGCATCAACGCGTTGCGGACCTGCGCGGCGAGGGTCCAGCCGGCGGCCATCTCGGCGGCGTCCGCCGGGTCGACCAGGCCGGCGTCCCGGGCCGCCGCGAGGGCGTCGAGGGTACGCGTGCCGCGCAGCTCGGGATGCGTGCCGGCGTGCCGGAGCTGGAGCAGCTGCACCGCCCACTCGACGTCGGCGAGGCCACCCCGGCCCAGCTTGGTGTGGGTGGCCGGGTCGGCGCCCCGGGGCAGCCGCTCGTGCTCCACCCGGGCCTTGATCCGGCGGATCTCCACCACCTGTTCCCGGGTCAGCCCGTCTACCGGCCAGCGGACCGGGGCGACCATCGCCTCGAACTCGGCGCCCAGGTCGGCATCGCCGCAGACGAACCGGGCCCGCAGCAGCGCCTGCGCCTCCCACACCTTCGACCAGCGGGCGTAGTACTGGGCGTACGCGGCGAGGCTGCGCACCAGCGGGCCCTGCCGGCCCTCCGGACGCAGGTCGGCGTCGACGCCGAGCGGCGGGTCGGGGGCGGGCATGCCGAGCAGCCGGCGCAGCTCCTCGGCGATCTGGTGCGCGGCGGCGCTGGCCGTGCTCTCGACCGCCCCGGCCGGCGGGTCGTAGACGAAGAGCACGTCGGCGTCGGAGAGGTAGTTCGACTCGTACCCGCCGAGCCGGCCCATGCCGATCACCGCGAAACGCAGCCCGGGCGGCCCCGGCTGGGCGGCCCGGGCGGTCCGCAGCGCCGCCGCCAGGGTGGCGTCGGTGACGTCGGCCAGCGCGCTGCCGACCGCGGTGATGTCGGCCAGCGGCGCGGCTGTCGAGCCGCGTTCCGGGCGCGGGGCCAGCCCGCCGGCCCGACTGAGCAGGTCGGCGCAGGAGATCCGGACCAGTTCCCGGCGGCGCAGCGCGCGCACCGCCCGGGTGGCCTGCTCCGGGTCGGGGTAGCGGGCCGCCGCGGCGGCGAAGCCGTCGCAGAGCACCTCCTGGCCACGGGGGGCCAACTCGCTCTCCTCGGCCAGCAGGCGCAGCGCCTCCGGCTCGCGGGCGAGCAGGTCGGCGGCGTACCGGGACGAGGAGAGCACCCGGGCCAGCCGGCGGGCCACCGGGCCCTCGTCGCGCAGCAGCCGCAGGTACCACGGGGTGCTGCCGAGCTTGTCGGAGACCTGCCGGTAGTTGAGCAGCCCGCGGTCCGGCTCGGGGGCGTCGGCGAACTCGCTGAGCAGCACCGGCAGCAGGGTGCGCTGGATGGCCGCCGTCCGGCTCACCCCGCCGGTGAGCGCCTGGAGGTGACGCAGCGCCCCGGCCGGGTCGGCGAAGCCGAGGATCTCCAGCCGGTGCCGGGCGGCCTCCGGGGTGAGCCGCAGCCCGTCGGCGGGCACCCGGGCCACCGACTCCAGCAGCGGCCGGTAGAGCAGCTTGGCGTGCAGCCGGCGTACCTCGGCGGCGTGGGCGACCCAGTCGACCCGGAACGCCTCGACGGCGCTGCGGCCCGGCGCGGCGGTGTAGCCGAGCGCGGCGGCGAGCCAGCGCAGCGCGGCCGGCTCGGTCGGCACGGTGTGGGTACGCCGCAGGCCTTGGAGCTGGAGCCGGTGCTCGACGCCGCGCAGGAAGCGGTACCCACGCAGCAGCGCCTCCCCGTCGGCCCGGCCGACGTAGCCGCCGGCGACCAGCGCGCGCAGCGCCGGGATGGTGCCTCCCGAACGCAGCGACTCGTCACCGCGGCCGTGCACCAGTTGCAGCAGCTGCACCGCGAACTCGATATCGCGCAGCCCACCCGAGCCGCGCTTGATCTCGCGTTCCAGCTCCTTGGGCGGGATGTTCTCGATGATCCGCCGGCGCATGGCCCGGACGTCGGAGACGGCCTCGGGGCGCTCGGCGGCCCGCCAGACCAGCGGAGCGAGCGCCTCGATCCACTCCCGGCCGAGGTCGAGGTCGCCGGCGGCCGGCCGGGCCTTGAGCAGCGCCTGGAACTCCCAGGTCCGGGCCCACCGCTGGTAGTACGCGAGGTGGCTGGCGAGGGTGCGCACCAGTGGCCCCCGGCTGCCCTCGGGGCGCAGCGCGGCGTCCACCGGCCAGGCGACCAGGCCGCAGATGTGGATCAGGCGGGTGGCGATCATGGTGGCGGCGGTGAGGTCCTCGTCGTCGGCGGCCACGAAGATCACGTCGACGTCGGAGACGTAGTTCAGCTCGTCGCCGCCGCACTTGCCCATCGCCACGACGGCCAGCCGAGGCGGGGACGTCGGATCGGGCAGCTCGTCGACGGCGATCCGGTACGCCGCAGCGAGGGTGGCGTCGGCCAGCGCGGAGAGCGCCGCCATGGTCTGCTCCAGGCCGCGTCCGCCGGTCAGGTCGGCCGCCGCGATCCGCAGCAGCGCCAGCCGGTACGCCTGCCGGAGCACTGCGGTCGGCTGGGTGGCGGCGGTCAGCCGCCCGGCCAGCGCCAGGTCGAGCCGACCCTCGGCGATGGGGGCGAGCCCGTCCGGCGCGGTGGAGAGCACCGTCCACTGGCCGGGGTTGGCCACCAGGTGGTCGCCGAGCGCCGAGGAGGCGCCGAGCACGGCGATCAGCCGGCGGCGCAGGCCCGCGTCGGCGTGCAGGGCGTCGAGCAGCGCCGACTCGGCGGTCCCAGTGGTGCCGGCGCCCCGGCGTTCCGCCTCGACCAGCCGGTGCAGCTGACGCAGGGCCAGGTCGGGGTCGGCGGCCCGGGAGAGCCCGGCCAGCAGTTCGGCGGCTCGCTCGCCGGCGGGCTCCTGCTCGTCGAGGCGCCACAGCCCGAGCCCGTCCGGCCCGAGCAGGTCGGCGGCGCGGGCCTCGCCGCCGCCCTCGGCGGCGCCGAAGCCGTACCGGGCGAGCCGCCCCCTGGCCGGTCTGGTCATCTCAGTGGCCGAGCAGCGGCAGGCTGCGGCGGGTGGTGTCGTCGTCCAGCTCGCCGAGGGCGAGCGCGGCGAACCGGATGGCGAACGGCTGCCAGACCTCCTCGACGTCGGCCATCACCCGGTCACAGGCGGCCACCACCAGCTCCTCGTCGTAGCCCAGCTCGGCCAGCAGCTCGGAGCCGCGGGCCCAGTCGGCGATCATCGCGGTGTCGCACTCGATGTGGAACTGCAGACCCCAGGCCCGGTCGCCGAGGCGGAACGCCTGGTGCGGGTAGCGGGTCGAGGCGGCCAGCAGGGTGGCCCCCCGGGGCAGCTCGGTGATCTCGTCGGAGTGCCACTGGAGCACGTCCGGGATCAGCGGCACGTACCGGAATAGCGGGTCGTGGTCGGCGGCGTCCCGTTTGCCGACCACGCCGGGGCCGACCTCCGGGCCGGACGGGCTGCGCTCCACCAGGCCGGCGTGCGCGGTGGCGAGCAGCTGCCCGCCGAGGCAGACGCCGAGGGTGGGCAGGCGGTGTCGGACCGCCTTGCGCAGCAGCCCCTCCAACGCCGGGAACCAGGGCGCGCCGGGGTTGCCGTCGGGCAGCGGGTAGGCCTGCTGCTCGCCGCCCAGCACCACCAGCGCGGCGTACCCCGTCAGGTCGGCGGGGAGTTCGTCGCCCGCGTGCGGGCGGAGCACCCGCAGTTCCAGGCCCCCCTCGGTCAGCCAATCCCCCAGCCGGCGGAGGTCGTCGGTCGGGTCGTTCTCGATCACCAGCGCGGTCGCCACGGTGTCGAGGCTATCGGGTGGGTCGGGATCGACCCGGAACGGCTCGGCCTGGGCACCCACGACCGCTACGCTCGGCCGCTGTGATCACCGAAGACTGTCTGCGTCCACCGGTCCTGCGTCCCGGCGACACGGTGATGCTGGTGTCGCCGTCCGGGCCGACCCGGCCGGAGCGGGTGGCCCGCGGCATCGAGCTGCTGACCGGCTGGGGGCTGCGTCCGGTGCTCGCCCCGAACGCGTACGCCCGGCAGGGCTACCTGGCCGGCGGCGACGAGCTGCGCGCCGCCGACCTGAACACCGCGTTCGCCGACCCCGGGATCCGCGGGGTGATCTGCACTCGGGGCGGCTACGGCGCGCAGCGGGTGGTCGACCTGATCGACATGACCGCGGTACGCCGGGACCCGAAGGTGGTGGCCGGCTTCTCCGACATCACCGCGTTGCAGTTCGCGCTCTGGCGGGGCGCCCGGCTGGCCGGCGTGCACGGCCCCGGGGCGGCCTGGCTGGACGAGCGCACCCCGCTGGCGTCGGCGGAGTCGCTGCACGCCGCGCTGATGACCACCGCGCCGGTCGCCGTGGCCGCGTCGGCCGGAGAGGAGACCTTCGGCGTCCGGGTGCCGGGGCGGGCGGTGGGGCCGCTGCTCGGCGGGAACCTCTGCCTGATCACCGCGTCGATCGGCACGCCGGACATGCCGGACCTGACCGGGGCGGTGCTGCTGGTCGAGGAGGTGCAGGAGCCGCCGTACAAGGTCGACCGGATGCTCACCCACCTGCGCCGGGCGGGCGCGCTGGACGGGATCGCCGGGGTGGCGGTGGGCCAGTTCACCGAGTGCGCCGACGGCTGGGACACCACCGTCGTGGACGTGCTCACCGACCGCCTGGGCGACCTGGGCGTGCCGGTGCTCGGCGGGCTGCCGATCGGTCACGGGGTCGGGCAGCTGACCGTCCCGGTGGGTACCCGCGCCACCCTGGACGCCGACGCCGGCACCCTCACCGTCTCCCCCGCCGTCCGCTGATTCCGTTTTCGCCCGCTCTGTCGGCCGGATTGCCAGCTGGCTGACAGGGTCGGGACGGGGTTCCTCCAGGTTCACTGGTCACTGTCGGTGACGTCATCGCACTACCACCGAACAGCTGGAGGACTGATGTCCCGCACGATGTCGAAGAAGCACCTGCTGGCCGGCCTGGCCGCCGCCGGAGTGCTCGGCGTGGGGATCGCCGCCCCCACGGTGGCCTTCGCCGAGGACAGCGCCACCCCGACGCCGAGCGCCAGCAGCAGCGACCAGGGCACCGACCGGCAGCAGCAGCGGGCCGACCGGCAGAACGCGTTCGCCGAGGCGCTCGCCAAGGAGCTGGGCGTCTCCACCGACAAGGTGACCGCCGCCCTGGAGAAGGTGCGCGAGCAGCAGAAGGCCGACCGACCGGAGCGGCCGTCCACCGAGGACCGGCAGGCGCAGCTCAAGGAGCGGCTCGACCAGGCGGTCAAGGACGGCAAGCTCACCCAGGAGCAGGCCGACGCGATCACCAAGGCCGCCGAGGCCGGCGTCTTCCCCGGCGGTGGTGGCCGCGGCCACCACGGCGGCCCCGAGGGCATGACCGGCAAGTGACCCGGTGGCCCCGCCGCCCCCTCGCCCGGCCGCTCCCTCTCCTCCCGGCCGGCCAGCCCCCGCGGCGGGGCCACCTCAGCCCCGTCCCCGTTGCCTGCTCGGCCGCGGTCGCCCGCACCCATCCTGACCCACGGAGGCCAGTGGCGCGGCTCCCCTCCGCCAGGACAGCCCCGGCATTGAGCGAAGACCATGACCGCGACGGTCACGCCGGACGGTGCAAGGAACGAACGCCCGCTTCCTTCCCGGCGTCGACGCCACCCACCTCCGAGCGCCCTCGCACCGGGACGAGAAAGACCAGCGCGAGGGCGACCAGGACGAGCAGGTTGCGCAGCACGAACTCGGGGACGCTGTCGGTCCGCTCGACGGCGTCGCCCCGGTTGGTGAATGACACGACGCCGTAGAAGGCGACGGCGTAGACGCCGGCCACCGCCAGGAGTGTGAGCGCGCGAGGAGCGACACGGGTGTCGGCGGCGGTCGCCCTGCCAACTAACACGAGCAGCGCCGGAAGCAGCCAGAAGATGTGGTGTGGCCAGGTGATCGGACTGACCAGGCCGCCGACGAGCCCGGTGATCGTCAGCCCCAACAGCTCGTCGCCGGCCGCCGCCGCCCGGGCGGCACGTCGTATTCCCAGGAACACCACGAGCAGGGCCGCGATCAGCCAGAGCGGTCGGCTGGCGGGCTCCGGCGCCACCAGCCGGCTCCACAGTCCCAGCAGGGACTGATTACCGGTGTAGTCGAGACGTCCGACCCGTTCGGTGCTCCACAGGGCGTCTGTCCAGAATCGCCACGAGGTCCCGGGTGCCACCAGCCCGGCCAGCACGGTCGCGGCGGATGCCGCCGCCATCGCCACCACCGCCGCCCGCCAACGGCGCGTGGCGAGCAGGTACAGGATGAAGATGCCCGGGAAGAGCTTTATCGCGGTGGCCAGCCCGATCCCGATGCCGGCGAACCGGTGCCCCCTCGGTAGGCAGTAGGCGAAATCCACCAGTATCAGGAGCACCAGCAGCAGGTTGATCTGCCCGAGGGTGATGGTTTCGCGCATGGGCTCCACCAGAAGGAGCAGGGGGGTCACCAGTGCCGCCACGTACCAGGGCGACGCTCCTCGCCAACCGCCCTTCGCCATTCGACAGAGCCACGCCGTGGCGACGTAGGTGGCCGCCACGGTCAGGGCGGTGAAGATCAGAGCGACCGCAGCAAAGGGAAGGAAGGAGATGGGGCACATGACGAGGGCCGCGAACGGGGTGTAGGTGAAGTAGAGGAGACCCTGCACCTCGTCCGGTCTCGAATAGTCGTAGAGCGGGTGTCCGTCGGCCCACCACCTCAGGGCGTCGTAATAGATGTGCAGATCGTAGAAATGGTGGCGGTTGCCGTACGGGAGATACGTCAGGGCCGCGATGGAGGTCGTCGCCACCACAGCGCCGACACGAAGGACCGCGGCTCCAGGTCCGGGCACCCGGACATCGCGCGGTGCCCGTGCTGCGGGGGGCATGGCGCCTCCTTCGTCGGCTGCGTCGTCCGCACCGACAGCCGAAGCGCCGGATCGCAGGCCACCACCGCACCGCTGGAACCCGCCGGGCCGGCACGATGAGCTACGCGAGGATAACAACCGGCATTCGTCGGAGAACGCGCCGAATCACCCACCGCGGGCAGCCGCGCCAGTAGCACTGTCGCGGCGCCATCGACTCGGGATCGGCGAGGCGGCGGTGTCCGGCGACCGGGACACCGCCACGTCGGCAGCGCCGGTCAGCCGGCCGGCGGCGGCGTGAAGACGCCGATGTGGTTACCGGCCGGGTCGGCCAGGTGGGCGAAGGTGAGCCGGCTCGGCGCCGTCACCAGGGGCACCAGCACCTTTCCGCCGGCAGCCTCGGCACGGCGGCAGGCCTCCGCCACGTCGGCCACCTCCGCGTAGAAGATCGCGTAGTTGGGCGAGCCTCCCCCGGTGGCCCGGATCGCCCCGCCGATCCCCGTCTCCCCGCCGGCCCCGGTCACCCGGTACGACCCGCCGGCTCCCTGCTCCTCGAAGGACCAGCCGAACAGCTCGCCGTAGAAGCGTTCCGCCTCGTCCGGCCGGTCGGTGCCGATCTCGAACCAGGTGATGGGCGTGGTGGACATGCGCTGCCTCCTGCATCCCGCGCCGGCCCGGTCGGCCGGCGTCGTCGGGAGTCAGCCTCGCCCCCGTCGGCGACAACGTCCTGTCGGTGTTTCCGATCCGGTCGGTGTTCGCCGATCCGGCCGGCGCGTCCCGGTCCGGCCGGTACGGGCGCCGGGTCAGCGGGCCGCCTGGAAGGCCCGGCCCACCTCCGTCACGGCGGGGCCGCTGCGGAAAGCCCGGACCGGTCCTTGTCACTGGCCGGCAGCCCGAACCAGGCGTACCGGCGCAGCCAGGGCAGCCCGGCCAGCATCCGGGTGGCCGCGGTGAGGAACGCCGCCTGCTCCCCCTGGGACGGGAAGACCGCCCCGCCGGAGAACCGGATCAGCGCGAACTCGGTCAGCCAGATCGGCAGGTGGTAACGGTCGTACACCGCCTGGAGGTACGACCGGAGCTGGCGTACCGCCTCGGCGGTCCGGAAATCGCCGCCGTACCAGTGCAGGGCGATGAAGTCGACCCGCAGGCCCCGGGCCTTCGCGCCGGCCATGAACCGGTCCAGCCAGCCGCCCGGGGTGGCACCCCCGAAGGCGACCGCCGGGCTGCCCAGCTGCCGGCCGGTCGCCGCCAGCTGCGGCCACAGGTCGAGCGCCTGCTCCGGCGTCATGTTCGACTGACCCGCCATGTCCGGCTCGTTGAACCCGAGCAGGTAGCGCCCGGCCTGCCGCGCCTGGGCCAGGCCGGTCGGGGTGACGCTCTTCGCCCCCCAGATCATCGGCACGAACTCGGTGCCGCTCGGGGTGCTGACGCCCTGGTGGCTGGTGTTCCAGGTGTAGTACCAACCGGCCCCGGATCCGTCGAGCGCCCGGTCCACCCCGGGGAACGTCCACACCCCGACGCCCTTACGAGCCGAGGAGACGACCGGCGCGGCGGCCGGTGCGGCCGCGGGCGACGCCGTGGCCCGGGGCGCGGTGGTGCGGGGGCGGGTGGCGGCCGGGGTACGCGGCGGCGCGCTCGGCGACGGCGGGATGGCGATGGCGCCGCTCGGCGCGACGGCGGCCGTCGGGGTGGCGAACCGCCCGCCGGTCAGGCGCTCGGCCGGCGCCGGTGCGGACGCCCCGCCCCCGCCGGTCAGGTGGGCCACGGCGAGCGCCCCGGCCAGCACGCAGACCGCCACCGCGGCGGAGACCGGTGCGAGCAACCGCCGCCCGCTCGCGGGGGCGCCCGCCCTGCGGGTGGGCTCCGGACCCGGCCGTGGGCCCGCGGCGCCATCGGATCCGCCACCATCGGACCCGACCGGCCGGCTGGCGGTCGACGGCGCCCCGCCCGGCGTGGGGACAGCCGGCGGCGGGACCGGGTGGGCGGCGAGGTGCGGCGGGACGGGCAGCAGGGACAGCCCGACGAGCAGCCGCTCGACCGGGACGAGGTCGTCGGCGTACGCCGCGCAGACGCCGCAGTCGCGGACGTGCCGGGCCAGCCGCTTGCGCCACAGCGGCCCCGGCCGGCCGTCCCACTCCCGGGCGACGTCGGTCAGCCCGGGGCAGCCGGGCCGGGCGTGCACCGCCCGCACCACCGTGCGGGCCAGCTGGAGCTGCTCCTTCATCCGGCGTACCCGCACGGCGGCGTGCGCCGGCGACAGGTCCAGTGCGGCGGCCAGGTCGGCCCGCTGCAGCGCGCCGGTCGTCTCCAGCCACCAGAGGGCGAGCAGGGGCTGGTCGTCGGGGTCCAGCCAGCGGGTCGCCTCGGCGACCTCCCGCCGCTGGTCGGTCAGGCCGAGCCGGAGGATGGTCGCCGCGGCGAAGTCGGCACCGGGGTCGGGCAGCTCCACGGCGGCGTCCAGCCCGGCGTCCACGGTCGCCTCCGCCCGGCGGTGCTGCTCATGGTCCCGGATCCGCCGGACGGTGATCGCCACCAGCCAGGACCGGTACGCCCCGGGCTCCCGCAGGTCCGGCAGGTGCCGGACGACCCGCAGCAGGGTCTCCTGCACCACGTCGTCGACGTCGGGGTGCCCGCGCAGCGCCCGGCCGACGATGTTGTAGACCAGCGGCAGCGACTGCGCCACCAGCGCGTCGAGCGCCGCGGGGTCACCGTCGCGGGCCGCCGCGACGGTGCCCGGGTCGGGTCCACCGCGACCGTTTTCCCGCATGTCTCCCACCTTCGTGCGTCGGACGGGTCGTGCCCCTTCCCCCTACGGAGACGGGCGGCCGCCCGGCCGATAACGGAAAACCGCTCAGACCAGGCTCAGCGCGCGGACCCGCCCGTGCGGGATGTCCAGATCGTCCACCCGCAGCTCCCGGGTCACCACCTCGGGCAGTGCCTCGACCGCGCGGATCCGGTCGGTGCGGAAGCAGCGCAGCCCGTCGCGCAGCCGGCACCAGGCCACCAGGTACCAGTGCGACGGGTTGCCGAGGTAGCCCAGCGGCTCGACCTCGCGGAGCGAGTCGGCGCCGGCGCGGTCGGCGTACCGCAGGCGCAGCACGCGGCGCGCGGCGACCGCGTCGGCGACGGTGGCCGGGACGGGCGTCGCCGGCCCGTCACCGATCAGGTGCACCCGGCCGGCGAGCCGGCGCGCCTCGGCGGCGTCGGCGGCCGGCAGCACCGCGAGCAGCTTGCGCAGCGCGGTGGCGCCCGCCCCGGCGAACGGGGTGCCGCCCAGCCGGCGCAGCGCCACCGCCATCGCCACCGCCTCGGCGGCGGTGAGGTTGACCGGGGGCAGGGTGTGCGCCCGGTCGACCGCGTAGCCACCGGTGCGGCCCGGCTCGGCCCAGATCGGCACCCCGGCGGCCTGCAACGCGGCGATGTCCCGCTCGATGGTGCGGGTGCTCACCTCGAACCGCCCGGCCAGCCAGCGGGCGCTACGCGGCCGCGGCGACACCGCCCGCAGCTCCTCTACCAGGGCGTAGAGACGGTCGGTGCGGTTCACCCCCGGAAGCTAAGCCCGGGGTACGACACTCAGGCGATGCAGGCGCAGACGATCAGCGCGGCGCCGAAGTGGGTGGCGGCGCTGACCCGGGCCGCCGGGTGCGGCTCGTCCGAGCAGATGATCTCGCCGAGCCTTCCCGGGGTCAGCATGTCGAGCACGAAGAAGGCCAGCGCCATGATGCCCAGCCCGATCAGCCCGAAGATCACCGTCGAGGCGAGTCCCTTGCCGAAGTCGCTGTAGCTGGTCAGGATCGCGGTGAAGACGATCCCGGCGATGCCGAGCTGGTTGGCGGCGAGCAGCAACCCGGCGTTGCCGTTGCGATGCACCCAGATCAGCTCCCGCAACTTCCCGGGCGTGAGCAGGTCGACCAGCACGAAGCCGGCCGCCATCAGCCCCACCCCGACGACCCCGAACACGACGCTCTGCCATGCTCCGGTGAGCAGATCCTCCAGCACCGACAGCCTCCCGACCTCTACGCCCGGCGGGAGTGCCGGCGCGGTGATCGAGACGATAGCGGGACCGCACCACCTCCGGCAGTCCCGCGGGCCCTGTCCTGCGCGCCCGTCGGGCGGATTACCGCCCAGCGCGGCGGCGTCGGCTGACCGTACGGGGCTGTGCCGGCGGGACGGGCGGGACGAGACTCGCCGGCATGGACCCAGCGGGAAGTGCGCGCAGCGCCCGGGTGGCCGCCCTCTTCGACCGGGTGGCCGGCACGTACGACAACGTCGGGGTGCCCTGGTTCACCCCGATCGCCCAGGGACTGGTCCGGGAGCTCGCCCCCCGGCCCGGCGAACGCGCCCTGAACGTGGGCTGCGGGCGGGGAGCGGTCCTCGTCCCGCTCGCCGGGGCGGTCGGTCCGACCGGGTCGGTGACCGCTGCCGACCTGGCACCTCAGATGGTGGCGGCGACCCGGGCCGAGGTGGCCCGGCGCGGACTGGCCCAGGTGGACGTACGGCTGATGGACGCCGCCGCCCCCGACCTGCCGGCGGGCGGCTACGACGTGGTGGCCTCGTCGCTGGTGCTGTTCTTCCTGCCCGACCCGGCGGCGGCGCTGCGGGCCTGGCGGGAGCTGCTGGTGCCCGGCGGCCGGCTGGGCGTCGCCACCTTCTCCGACCGGGACCCGCGCTGGGAGGAGCTGGACGAGATCTTCCGGCCGCACCTGCCGCCGCAGCTGCTCGACGCCCGCACCAGCGGCACCACCGGCCCGTTCGCCAGCGACGCCGGCGTCGAGGAGCTGCTGACGGCCACCGGCTACCAGCGGGTACGCACCGTCGGGGTCGACATCGAGGCCGTCTTCACCGACCCCGACCACTGGCACGCCTTCTCCATGTCGCACGGTCAGCGTGCCTTCTGGGACGCCGTCGCCGAGGGCGAGCGCGAGACGGTACGCCGAGCCACCACCGACTTCGTCCACGGGCTCCGCGGCGACGACGGGACGATCCGGCTGACCCAGCGGGTGCGCTACACCCTCGCCGAACGCCCCGCCTGATCGCGCCCGCCTGATCGCGCCCGCCTAGAGCGACAGGTAGCGCTGCCGCTCGTACGGGGTGACCTCGCGGCGGTACTGCTCCCACTCGGCGCGCTTGTTGCGCAGGAAGAAGTCGAAGACGTGCTCGCCGAGCACCTCGGCGACCAGCTCCGAGCCGGCCATCACGTCGATCGCCTCGGCCAGGTTCTCCGGCAGCGCCTCGTAGCCCATCGCCCGACGCTCGGCGCTGGTCAGCGACCAGACGTCGTCCTCGGCGCCCGGGGGCAGCTCGTAGCCCTCCTCGATGCCCTTGAGGCCGGCGCCCAGCATCACCGCGAAGGCCAGGTACGGGTTGGCCGCCGAGTCCAGCGAGCGGACCTCCACCCGGGCCGAGTTCGGCTTGCCGTACGCCGGCACCCGGACCAGCGCGGAACGGTTCAGGTGACCCCAGCAGACGTACGCCGGGCTCTCGGTGATCCGGTCCGGCAGCGCCAGCGGGAAGAGCCGCTTGTACGAGTTGACCCACTGGTTGGTGACCGCGGTGTATTCCCGGGCGTGCATCAGCAGGCCGGCGATGAAGGACTTCGCCACCTTGGAGAGCTTCATCGGGTCGCCGGCGTCGTGGAACGCGTTGCGCTCCCCCTCGAACAGCGACAGGTGGGTGTGCATGCCGCTGCCGGGCTGGTCGGTGAAGGGCTTCGGCATGAAGCTGGCCTGCACCCCGGTGGAGAGCGCCACCTCCTTCACCACGTGCCGGAAGGTCATGATGTTGTCGGCGGTGGTCAGCGCGTCGGCGTAGCGCAGGTCGATCTCCTGCTGGCCGGGGGCGACCTCGTGGTGGCTGAACTCCACCGAGATGCCGATCCGCTCCAAGGCCAGCACCGCCTGCCGGCGGAAGTCCCGCGCGACGGCGTGGGTGGTGTGCTCGAAGTAGCCGCCGGTGTCCACCGGGGTCGGCACCGAGCCGTCCTGCGCCCCGTTCTCCAGCAGGAAGAACTCGATCTCCGGGTGGGTGTAGAAGGTGAAGCCCTTCTCGGCCGCCCGGGACAGCATCCGGCGCAGCACGTGCCGCGGGTCCGCCCAGGACGGGCCGCCGTCGGGGAGCAGGATGTCGCAGAACATCCGGGCGCTCTCGCCGCTGACCCCGCCCTCGAACGGGAAGACCTGGAAGGTGGTCGGGTCGGGCATGGCGACCATGTCGGACTCGAAGACCCGGGCGAAGCCCTCGATCGCCGAGCCGTCGAAACCGATGCCCTCCTCGAAGGCCGCCTCCAGCTCCGCGGGGGCCACCGAGACGCTCTTGAGCGTGCCGAGCACGTCGGTGAACCACAGCCGGACGAACCGGATGTCCCGCTCTTCCAGCGTACGGAGGACGAACTCCTGCTGACGGTCCACTTCCCCAACCCCTCGCGACACTCTTGTCCGCCTTCGACCGGGCTCTGCCCGACCTGACCGCCCAGTCTCCCCGGGCCTCGTTACGCCGACGTTACGCGACCCGCCGCCCGCCGTCCCGCCGTGTCCCGCCTGATCGACCGGCGACCGCCGGTCCCGCGCGGCGGAGGGTGTCCGCCGTCTCCCCCGAGGTGCCGGATTGCCCTGCGGGCGCTGGGGCAAGATGAGGACATGCCCACCCTGCGTCTCGCTCTCTGCCAGGTCAACCCGACGGTCGGCGACCTCGCCGGCAACGCCGAGCTGGTCCGCTCCTGGACCCGGCGCGCCGCCGACGCCGGCGCCCAGCTCGTCGCCTTCCCGGAGATGATGCTGACCGGGTACCCGGTCGAGGACCTGGTCTTCCGCCGCTCCTTCGTCGCCGCCTCGAAGGCCGCCCTGGAACGGCTCGCCGCCGACCTGGCCGCCGACGGCCTCGGTGACCTGCCGGTCGTGGTCGGCTACCTGGACGCCGACGGCCCGCCGCAGGTCAGCGGGGACGCCGAGCCAGGCCGGGGGGCCCGCAACGCGGCCGCGCTGCTGCACCGGGGCGGTATCGTCGCCACCTACTTCAAGCACCACCTGCCCAACTACGGCGTCTTCGACGAGGACCGCTACTTCGTGCCCGGCGACACCCTCACCGTGGTGCGGGTCGGCGGGGTGGACGTCGCGCTGACCATCTGCGAGGACCTGTGGCAGGCCGGCGGCCCGTTCGCGGTGGCCCGGCAGGCCGGCGTCGGGCTGGTGGTCAACATCAACGGCTCGCCGTACGAGCTGAACAAGGACGACATCCGGCTGCCGCTGGTCCGCCGCCGGGCCGCCGAGGCGGGCGCCCCGATCGCGTACGTCAACATGATCGGCGGCCAGGACGAGCTGGTCTTCGAGGGCGACTCGATGATCGTGGCGGCGGACGGCACACTGCTCGCCCGGGCGCCCCAGTTCGTCGAGCACCTGATGGTGCACGACGTGGAGCTGGCCGGGGCGGCGGCGGACGCCGGCGAGGCCGGTGAGCTGGCGGACGGGATGCGGCTGGTCCGTCGTACCGTCGACGCCGTGCCGGCGGCCCCGGCGGGCCCGGCGGCCGACGGCGGCGTGCTGGAGCCGGTAGCCGACGAGGCGGAGGTCTGGCACGCGCTGGTGCTGGGCCTGCGCGACTACGTCAACAAGAACCGCTTCCCCTCGGTGGTGCTGGGCCTCTCCGGCGGCATCGACTCGGCGGTGGTGGCCGCGATCGCCGTGGACGCGCTCGGGCCGGAGCGGGTGGTCGGGGTGTCGCTGCCCAGCCAGCACTCGTCGGAGCACTCCCGGGCCGACGCGGAGGACCTGGCCAAGCGGACCGGGCTGGACTATCGGATCGAGCCGATCCAGCCCATGGTGGACACCTTCCTGGCCAACATGTCGCTCTCCGGGGTGGCGGTGGAGAACCTCCAGGCCCGGGTACGCGGCGTGATCCTGATGGCGCTGTCGAACCAGGAGGGCCACCTGGTCCTCACCACCGGCAACAAGAGCGAGCTGGCGGTCGGCTACTCCACCCTCTACGGCGACTCGGTCGGCGGCTTCAACCCGGTCAAGGACGTCTGGAAGACGCTGATCTGGCGGCTGGCGACGTGGCGCAACGCCGACGCCGAGCGGCGCGGCACGACCGCCCCGATCCCGGAGAACTCGATCGGCAAGCCGCCGTCGGCGGAGCTGAGCCCGGGCCAGCTGGACAGCGACAGCCTCCCCGACTACGACGTGCTCGACCCGATCCTGATCGGGTACGTCGACGGCGACCTGGGCCGCGACGGGCTGGTCGAGTCCGGTCACGACGCGGCGGTGGTCGACAAGGTGCTCCGACTGGTGGACACCGCCGAGTACAAGCGCCGGCAGTCCGCCCCGGGTACGAAGATCTCCATGAAGGCGTTCGGCCGGGACCGCCGGCTGCCGATCACCAACCGCTGGCGGGAGCACGGCTGACCTCCTTGCGCCGCGCCGGGGCCGGGCGGGGCGGAGTGAAATCCTGCACTCCGCCCTGCCGTCGCCGGGGCGAGCGGTGCGACGATCGCGGTGCAACCCGGGGACCGCGAAGGCGGCCTCGAGGAAGGAGACAGTGATGGTGGAGTCCACTCCAGCCGAGGTGACCGCCCTCTACGGCGGCCCGGTCACCCGGCGGGTACGCACCCGCGACCTGATCGCCGCCAAGGAGCGTGGCGACCGCTGGTCGATGCTCACCTCGTACGACCAGTACACCGCCGCGATCTTCGACCAGGCGGGGATCCCGGTGCTGCTGGTCGGCGACTCGGCGGCGAACAACGTCTTCGGCTACGAGACCACCCTGCCGGTGACCGCCGAGGAGCTGCTGCCGCTGGTCCGGGCCGTGGTCCGGGCGACCCGGCACTCGCTGATCGTCGGCGACCTGCCCTTCGGCTCGTACGAGGAGGGCCCCACGCAGGCGCTGCGCACGGCGGTGCGGTTCATGAAGGAGGGCGGCTGCCACGCCGTCAAGCTGGAAGGTGGCCGGCGCTGCGCCGACCAGATCGCCGCGATCGTCGGCGCCGGCATCCCGGTGATGGCGCACATCGGCTTCACCCCGCAGAGCGAGCACACCCTGGGCGGGTACCGGGTGCAGGGCCGGGGCGACACCGCCGACGAGGTGCTCGCCGACGCCCGGGCGGTGACCGAGGCGGGCGCCTTCGCGGTGGTGCTGGAGATGGTGCCGGGCGAGGTGGCCAAGCGGATCACCGCCGAGCTGCCGATCCCGACCGTGGGCATCGGCGCCGGGCCGGACACCGACGCGCAGGTGCTGGTCTGGCAGGACATGGCCGGCCTGCGCACCGGCAAGGCCCCGCGCTTCGTGAAGCGCTACGCCGACGTGGCCGGCGCGCTCACCGAGGCGACCCGCCGGTTCGCCGACGAGGTCCGCGCCGGGGAGTTCCCGGCCGCCGAGCACACCTTCTGAGGTACGCCGTCCCGGCGGTGCGGCGCAGCCGTCACACCGCCGGGACGGCTCTTCCGAAGCACTGGACGGCCGCCGGTCAGACCACGCAGAACTCGTTGCCCTCGGGGTCGGCCAGCTGGAACGAGTAGTAGCCGTTCTCCGGATCGTCCATCGACCCCAGCACCCGCGCGCCGAGCGCGGTCAGCCGGCCGACCTCGGCGTCGACCGTGATCCGGCGCTGCGCCACCGGCACCGCCCGGCCGCCACCGACCTTGAGGTCGATGTGCAGCCGGTTCTTGATCGACTTGACCTCTGGGACGGGCTGGAACCAGATCCGCGGGCCTGCCCCGGTCGGGTCCTCCAACCGGTCCAGGCAGTCGCCCTCCAGCTCGTCGGCCGGGACGCCGACGGACAGATACCAGTCCCGCCACGTCGGGTGCCCGTCCGGCGGCGGCTGCGGCCGGTAGCGCAGCGCCTCCGCCCAGAACGCCACGAGGCGCGACGGATCCCGACAGTCGATCACCAGTTGCCATTCCATCCGGCCATGATGCGCCCGGCGTACGACACCCGTCGGGCGACCCGACCTCAGAGGTCGGTGACGCGGATCCCGGCGTGCGCCTTGTAGCGCTTGTTGATGGCGATCAGGTTGGCGGTGAACGCCTCGATCTGGTGGGCGTTGCGCAGTCGGCCGGCGTAGATGCCCCGCATGCCGGGGATCCGGGCGGCCAGCGCGCCGACGATGTCGACCAGTTCGCGGTCCTCGGTGCAGATCAGCACGTCGAGGTCGATCCGGTCGACCTCCGGGTCGGCCAGCAGCGGCGCACTGACGTGGTTGAACGCCGCGCAGACCCGGGAGTCGGGGAGCAGCCCGGCGGCCTGCTGCACGGCGCTGCCCTCGGGCACGGTCAGCGCGTACGGGCCCTGCTTGTCGAAGCCGAGCGGGTTGACGCAGTCCACCACGATCTTGCCGGCGAGCGGCCCGGCCAGGGCGGCGACGGTGGCGGCGTGGCCGTCCCACGGCACGGCGATGACGACGACGTCGCTGCGCCGGGCCACCTCGTCGTTGTCGGCGCCGGTGAGGTCGACGCCGGCCGGCATCCCGGGCAGCGCGGCGATCTCGGCGGCGGCCTCCGCCGCGCGCTCGGCGGAACGGGATCCGATCAGCACGGTCTGCCCGGCACGGGCGAACCGGTAGGCGAGACCCCGCCCCTGGTCGCCGGTGCCGCCGATGATGCCGACGGTCAGCCCGGACACGTCGGGCAGCGTGGTCGCGTCGTAAGCCATGCCGCCATCCTCGCAAACGAGGCCGGGCGGCAGCAGCGCGAGGCGCTGTGACAATCCCCGCTGCCCCGGCTCAGGCCAGCGCGAAGAGGACGGTGCGGGTGACCGGGTCGGCGGTGACCAGGCGAACCCGGACCCGCTCGCCGAGCGGCAGCTCACCTGTGCAGCGGGCGCGTACCGGCGGGGCGTCCAGCGCCACCGTGCCGCCGGGCGGGCGGCTCGGTTTCGACTGCCCGTTCGGCGGGGCGTCGACGTCCAGCACGGCCGCCTCGAAGGTCTCCCCCACCCGGTGTTCCAGCAGCACCGCCTCGGCCAGCTCGACCGCGCCCCGGGTGGCGGCGCCGGCCGTCCGGTCGGTGGTGGCCATCACCTCGGGCAGCTTCGGCAGCGCCTCCCGCGCCCAGTCGGGCACCGGCCGCCCCTCGTGCAGGGCCAGGCACACCTCGGTGGCGTACCGGTCGGCCAGCCGGCGCAGCGGCGCGGTGACATGGGCGTACGCGGCCGCCACCCCACCGTGCTCGGGCTGCTCCGGCAGTTCGCCGTCGAACGCCGTGTACGCCGCCCCGCGCATCAGCTCGGCCGCCTGGTCGATGAAGGCGGCGGCCCGGGGTTGGGAGGCGTCCAGCCGGACCAGGATCTCGCCCACGCCCGTCCCGTCCGGCCAGTCCACGCCCAGCGGGGCGGCCGCCGCGCGCAGCCGGGCCACCGCCTCCGGCTTCGGCCGGGGCATGGTCCGCAGCAGGCCGATCCGGCCGGCCAGCATGATGTCGGCGGCGGCCATCCCGGTCAGCAGGGAGATCTGGGCGTTGTGGTCCTCCATCGGGCTGGGGCCGCGCAGCACCAGTCGCCAGCCGTCGCCGTCGGGTTCGACGTCCTGCTCCGGCAGCGGCAGGTTGATCGCGCCACGGCGCAGCCCGCGGGCGGTGAGCAGGGCGCCGATCTCGGGCAGCAGGGCGATCGGCTCGGGCAGCCGCCCGGCGTCCGCGTCGGCCTGGACGCCGACGTAGTCCAGCTTGGCGCGGCTGCGCACCCGGGCGCGTTCCAGCGCAACGGCGACGGTGGCGCCGTCGCCGTCGAGGTCGATGGTCCAGACCACGGCCGCCCGGTCGGCGTCGGGCAGCAGGCTGGCCGCGCCCTCGCTGAGGCTGTGCGGGTGCAGCGGCACGTTGCCGTCGGGCAGGTAGACGGTCTGGCCGCGCCGCCAGGTCTCCTCCTCCAGCCCGCCGCCGGGGCGGACGTGCGCGGCGACGTCGGCGATGGCGTACCGGACCCGGTAGCCGCCGGCCCGGCGGCTCAGGTGCATCGCCTGGTCGAGGTCGCGCGAGCTGGCCGGGTCGACCGTGACGAACGGGACGTCGGTCCGGTCGGCCCGCTCGGGCAGCGGCGCGGCGGCCGCCTCGTCCGCCTCGCGCTGCGCCGCGGGCGGGAAGGCCGCGGGCAGTCCCAGCTCGCGGCGCAGCGCGCCGAAGTCGATGCGGGGCGCCAGTACGCGTCGGATGACCACGAGGTCAATCTTGGCAGTGGCGCGGGTGATCCGCTCTCCGGCGGAGCGGTGGCGGTCGGCGTACGGTCAGCCGGTGGCCTTCCGGGCCCGGGACCGGGCGCTGGCCGGCGCGGTGGCCCGGGCGGCGGCGGTCCGGGTCGGCGCCTTGCGGGCGGTCACCTTCTTGGCGGTGGTCTTCTTCGCGGGCGCCTTCTTCGCGGCCGCCTTGCGGGTGGCGGTCGAGGAGCTGACGGTGGCCTTTTTCGCCGGCGCCTTCTTGGCGGTGGTCTTCGAGGCCGGGGCCTTCTTCGCGGTGACCTTCTTCGCCGGGGCCTTCTTCGCCGCAGTGGTCTTCTTCGCCGCGGCCGTGGTCTTCGCCGCGCCGGTGCTCTTCCGGACCGAGGCGGTGGCCTTCGTACCCGTGGAGGTGACCTTGCGAGCGCCGGTGGACGCCTTGGTGGCGGTGGTCTTCCTCGCCGCTGCGGTGGTCTTCTTCGCGGTCGCGGTCGTCTTCTTCGCCGCTGCCGTGCCCTTCGCCGCGGTCTTGCGGGCCGGCGCCTTCTTGGCGGTGGTCTTCGCGGCGGTGGCCCTCTTCGCGGTGGTCTTCGCGGCGGGGGCCTTCTTCGCGGTGGTCTTCGCGGCGGGGGCCTTCTTCGCCGTGGTCTTCGAGGCGGGGGCCTTCTTCGCGGTGGTCTTCGCCGCCGCCGTGGTCTTCCTCGCCGCCGTCTTCTTCGCGACGGTGGCCGCGCTCGCCGGGGACCGGCCGGAGCCGGCGCCCGCCGCGCTGGGAGCGGCCTTGTCGGCGGCCACCGTGGCGGTGGTGGACCGGCGTGCCGCGGTGTTCCGGGTCGCGCCGGCGCCTCGCGCCGCCGCAGCGGTCTTCCTGGCGGCCGGGCGGGTGGTGGCCTGACGTGCTTCGGCCATCTCGGTTCCCTCCTTGGGGACATGCTCTCGCGCGCCTCCTCACGGAGGTGCGGAGTTCCTCGGCACGGGCCGTCCCGCGCCGTTTGTCAGCCCTCCCCGGCCCAACGGGCGTCCTCGGCCTCCCACGCTTCGTTGCGCTCCCGCACCTGCTGGAGGGCGTTCTCCGCGTCGGCGGCCGAGTCGTACGGTCCGAGAACGTGCTTCGCAGGGCACACGTCGGCATCGGTCTCGACCCGGTGGTGTCGCGTGCACCAGTAGTAGTGCCCACCACTTCCGCTGTCGTTCATGAGATCACTGTGCACCGCGAGCAGTCCGGCCGCCACCGGAACCGCCAAAAGTCGCCGATGACATCCACAGTAGACGTGCTGACGGGGGCGGGGAGCGGAACGGCGGAATCCGTCGCGGCCGGTCACGGGGCGGCCGGGAGGGCGGACGGGGCAGCCGGGAGGGCGGTCGGTGGCGGAGAATCCTGCGGTGCGTTTCGGGGGAGGAACAACGGTCCGGGTACGACGTGGGCTGGTCGTCGTGGCGGTGGTCGCGATCGTGGCGGTGGTCGGGGTGGTCGTGGCGGTGCCGCTGCTGCGGGACCACTCGCAGCGGCGGCTGGAGCGGCGCGCCGACCGCGAGGTGACCGCGACGGCGCAGCGCGCGCGGGGTGAGCTGCTCGCCGACCCGACGGCGTCGCGGGAGCGGCTGCGCCGGGCCGCGACCGAGGTCGACGGCGTGGAGGTGCTCGCCGTCGAGAGTGACGTGCCGGGTCGCGACGGGGTCCGGCTGGTCTTCCGGGTACGCGTGGCGAAGACCGCGGCGACGGTCTTCGGCTGGCAGCGGGCCACCGCCGCGGGGTGCTTCGCGCAGGTGGTGGGCCCGACGCCCGGGCCGGCGACGCTGGAGCGGCTGCCCTGCCCGGCGTGACGGGGCTGCCGGCGCCGCGGCCGGCTGGCTAGAGTCGCCGGATGCCCACACCTGACTACATCCGCCGGATGCGCGCGCACGTCGGCACCGAACTGCTCTGGCTGCCGAGCGTCAGCGCGGTGGTCCGCAACCCCGCCGGTGAGCTGCTGCTCGGGCAGCGCGCCGACGACGGTCGCTGGTCGGTGGTCAGCGGCTTCGTGGAGCCCGGCGAGCAGCCGGCGACCGCGGTGGTGCGCGAGGTCGAGGAGGAGACCGGCCTGCGGGTGGAGCCGGTACGACTGGCCAGTGTCGTCTCGCACCCGCACACCTATCCCAACGGCGACCGGTGCGAGTACCTCAACCTGGGCTTCGAGTGCCGACTGCTCGGCGGCACGGCCCGGGTCAACGACGACGAGTCCGTGGCGGTGCGGTGGTTCCCGCCGGACGCGCTGCCCCCGCTGGACGCGCACGCCCGGCTGGTCATCACCCGGGCACTCGCCCCGGACGGGGCGGCCTGGTACCTGCCGGCCGGCACGTCCTGGGACGACCTGACCGTGGCCGGCTGACGGCCCTCCGCGCGGGGCCGCTCAGCCCCGGCTTCTCCCCCGGCTCAGGCCGGTACGCCGGCCGGCGACGCGACGGCGACCGGCTCGCTGCGCGCCGTCCGGATCGCCCAGGTCAACGCGTACGGGGTGCAGGCGAGGTAGAAGTACGGCTCGGTGAGCACCAGGTCGGTGATGAGGAACCGTTCCCAGCTCGTCGGCCGGGGCAGCCCGAACGACGAGTCCGTCCAGCACGCGAACAGCCAGAGCGGGGCGGAGACCCGGTCCACGGCGTCGGGCGGCAGCTCGCCGGCCTGCGCCACCGGGTCGACGGCCGGGATGTTGGCGACCACGGTGAGGATGACCGCGACGTCCGCCGCCGCGAACGCGCCGAGCACGCCGACCGTCCAGGCCAGCCGGGTCCGCCCGGCCCGCGCCAGCCGGGCCGCGGCCCAGAGCGTGAGGGTCAGCCCGACCAGCCAGACCAGCACCCCGGGCAGCGTCCGGGCCAGCTTCTCCGGATTGTCGTTGACGCCCGACTCGACCAGCAGCGCGGTGGCCGCGAGCGGCAGCGCGACGCCGAGCGCGGTGGCCAGCGGGCCGACCCGGACCCCGCGCCGGGCCGCCCGGGCGACGAGGAGCGCCAGCAGCACGCCCAGCCCGGCGGTCAGCGCCGACCAGAGCGGCAGCTGCACCGCGTCGGCCCGGCCGGTGACCCCGAGCAGCGCGGCGTACGCCCGGTTCATCGCGGTCACGGCGACGAGCACGATCGCGACGCAGACGACCGGGGCGAGCAGTAGGGCCGCGGCGGTCCGCCGGAGCTGACGGTGCAGGACCGTCCGGTCCACCAGCGGGGTGGCTGCCCGGCTGGTGGCCAGGCTGGCCGCGAAGCGCAGCATCCGGGCCCGCTGCCCGCTCTGCGCTAGCACGTGCAGCTCGGCGGCCCACTCGCGGTGCAGCTCGGTGCGAAGGTCGGCGGGCCAGCGGCGGGCCGCCGCACGGAGCAGCCCCTCGGCGACGCGTCGGGTCACCATGTGGGTGCCTGCTGCCGGTTCAGGACGGCCGGGCCGGTCGCCAGGTCGGCACCCCTCGTGTGGTGCGGCGCGGCCGGGCGGCTCACCATGCGGGCGCCCCGGTCGCGCCGCCGAGGGACGGGCCGACCTCCGGGGTGAGCGCCCGCAGCTCGGCGAGCGCCTGCCGGGCGGCGACCACGCCGTCGGGGGTGAGCCGGTAGTAGCGCCGGGCGGGCCGGCCGGCGGCCGTGGGGTCGACCGCCTCCCAGTCGGCGGCGAGCCAGCCGGCGTCCTGGAGCCGGTGCAGCACCGGGTAGAGGGTGCCGCTGGGCAGGCCGGTCAGCTTCATCAGGTCCAGGCCGTAGCGCTCGGCGTCGGGGTCGGCGAGCAGCGCCGAGAGCACCTTGGCGACCGGAATGGTCATCCGCATGCCTGGACTATATCGCAGTTCTACATAGGGTCGGGTCCACTTCGGCCGGTGACACTCCCCGGCGAGCTGGCGGCGACTCGGGCGGCGGCGGGCGCGAGGTCAGTCGATGAAGGTGCCGTCGGGTCGCATGATCTCGTCCCGGGTCAGCGGCGAGTACGCCGATCGACCCCCGTCGTCCACCGCGACCACCAGCCGGATCCGCCCGTCACCGTCGTCGAGGGCGTAGCTGACCACCGTGTACGCCCGGCCGTCCGGGCCGTCGACCCGGCGCGAATCCCGGTCGTCCAGCATCGCCCGCCACCGGTCGTAACCGAGCTGCCGCCACTCCACCAGGCGCCGCTCGGCCAGTAGTTCCGCGATCCGCTCGTCGAATGCCACGCGTGATCTTCTCAGGCGACCGGCCAACGGCTCTCCGCCAGGAGGACCGCGATCAGGTCGCGCGCAGGACGCCCGGCGAGCCGAAGCGGACCTTTCAGCCTTCCCGGAACGCCCGATCGACCAGGTCGCCCGATCATCCATTCGGCGAAATGACCGCCGGAGAAATTGACTGGTAGACGACTGAGACATCGGTCACCACACCCGACAGGAAAGTAGCCGTCCGCCAATTCGCTTTCTTCACCGCGCCGCCGTGTCGCTCACTGTAGGCACCCATTTGATGAAACGGAGTCCACCGTGTCCACCACCAATGAGACCGGGAAGGCGATCGTCCTCGGCGGCAGCATCGGCGGCCTGCTCGCCGCCCGGGTCCTGAGCGAGTCGTACGCGAAGGTCGTCGTCTTCGACCGTGACGAGCTGCCGACGGCGGCCGCCGACCGCAAGGGTGTGCCGCAGAGCGGGCACTCGCACGGCCTGCTCGCCCGGGGCCGACAGGTCCTCGAGGAGCTCTTCCCCGGCCTGACCGCCGACCTGACCGCCCAGGGCGCCCTCGCCATCGACATCCAGCGGGACTGCCTCTGGGTCAACGACGGCCACCGGATCCCCCGGGTCGCCTCCGGCCTGCAGGGGCTCTGCGTCAGCCGGCGAGCCCTGGAGGGATACGTGCGGGACCGGGTCCGCGCGCTGCCGAACGTCGAGATCCACGACGGATGCGAGGCGTTGGGGCTGCTCGCCGACGCCGACGGTGGCACGGTCACCGGCGCGCGGATCCTGCCCCGGGGCGGCACCGAGGAACACCACGACGCCGAGCTGGTCGTGGACGCGACCGGCCGCGGTAACCGTGGCCCCACCTGGCTCGCCGAACTCGGCTACCAGCCGCCCGCCGAGGAGCGGGTCGACCCCCACACGGTGTACGTCTCCCGCGACTACCGCCGTACCCCCGGCGAGGCCGACTTCGCCGCCTTCGTCAGCAGCCCGTCGCCGGCCACCCCGTACGGCGGGGTCGCCATCGCGGCCGAGGGCGATCGCTGGATGGTCACGCTGCTCGGCGTGGGCCCGGGCCAGGCCCCACCGGTCGACCCGGACGGCTACCTCGCCTTCGCCGGCCGGCTGCCCGCCCCGGAGCTGCACGCGCTGCTGAGCCGGGCGGAGCCGCTCGGCCCGCCGAAGCGGATGCGGCTGCCCACCAGCGTGCGCCGCCGGTACGAGCACCTGAGCCGACTGCCGGAGGGTTTCGTCGCCGTCGCCGACGCGGTGTGCAGCTTCAACCCGGCCTACGGACAGGGCATGACGGTGGCCGCGGTGGAGGCGATGGTGCTGCGCGACTGCCTCCGGCAGGGCCGGCAGGAGCTGCCGCGCCGCTTCTTCGCCGGAGCGGCCAAGGTGGTGGACGTCCCGTGGGACATGGCGGTCGGCGCCGACCTGCGCCACCCGACGGTGGTGGGGCCGCGCAGCCGCCGGACCCGCTTCCTCAACGGGTACGTCACCCGGCTGCACGTCGCCGCCGCACGGCACGCCGTCGTCGGACGGCGCTTCCTCAGCGTCGCCAACCTGATGACTCCGCCGCCGGGGCTCTTCGCGCCGGGGATCGTCGCCCGGGTGCTCTGGTCCGGTCGGCGTGCCGTCCCGCCGGTTGTGCGTACCGAGCCGGAGGTGCGGGCCCAGGAGCTGTCGGTCCACTGAGCGGGAGGCCACGGTCAGGCGGGACGAGGCGTACCGGAAACGGGCGGAGTGGGTCGCGGCGCTGGCCACGCGGCACGGCCGGAGTACGGCGGGACCTGCGGGGCGGCCTGTCCAAACCGCTCTCCTCGACCGTAATGAACGTATCAGCGTCGACCCCTGTCCGGTATCGGGCAGTGAGCCGATGCCGCCCCGGTGCCGGCGTTGGCATCATCGGCGGGCCGTCCACGGGGGAAGGACAACACCGCCATGTCCGTACATGCCACGCAGGAAGAACAGCCCGACATTCGCCCGGACCGGCGGTCCTGGCCGGTGCGGCGGGGGCTGCTGCCCGAGTCCCGGTCGCAACGCGTCCTCGCGCTCGCCACGTTCGTCAACATGGTCGGCAGCGGCCTCTTCATGGTCAGCTCGGCGCTGTTCTTCACCCGCCCGGTCGGGCTCTCCGTCACCCAGGTCGGCCTGGGGATGGGCGTCGCCGCCGTGGTCGGTCTGCTCGCCGGGGTGCCGGTCGGCCACGTCGCCGACCGGCGCGGACCACGCGAGGTCTACCTGCTGACGCTCTGCGTGCAGGCGGTCATGATGGCGGGGCTGGTGTTCGTCCACTCCTTCGGGCTCTTCGTCGCGGCGCTCTGCCTGGGGGAGCTCGCCCGCGCCGCCGGGGCCGCGGCCCGCGGACCGCTGGTCCGACAGGTCGGCGGGAACCAGCTCGCGCGGTACCGGTCGTACCTGCGATCGGTGGCGAACCTCGCCGGCAGCGGCGCGGCGGTCGCCGCCGGCTTCGCCGTACAGCTGGACAGCCGACCGGCGTACCTCGCCCTGGTCCTTGGCAACGCGGTCAGCTTCCTTGCCTGCGCCGCCGTCATCACCGCGCTACCGTCCCTGCCGCCCCTGCCCGCACCGCCGGAGACCGGCCGGTGGAGTGCGCTGCGGGACCGCGGATACGTCGCCGTCACCGCGCTCGACGGAGTGCTGTCCATTCACCACCAGGTGCTGCTCTTCGCGCTGCCGCTGTGGATCGTCGGCAACACCGACGCGCCCCGCTGGCTCGTCGGCGGGGCCGCGCTGGTCAACACCACGCTGGTCGTGCTGCTCCAGGTCCGGGCCAGCCGCGGGGTCGACGACACCGCCACCGCCGCCCGGGTGATCCGCCGCTCGGGCGTGGCGTTCCTGGTCGGCATGGCGGCGATGGCCGCGGCGGCTGGACTCCCCGGCCGCTTCGCCGCCGCGCTCATCGTGGTCGGCATCTGCGTGCACACCGTCGGCGAGCTGTGGCACACCGCCGGCTCCCTGGAACTGCGGTTCGCGCTGGCGCCCGCCCACGCGCAGGGGCAGTACACCGGGCTCTTCGGCTTCGGCTCCGGGCTGGCCGGCGTGGCGGCGCCGTCGGTGCTCGCGCTCTGCTGCCTCACCTGGGGCGCGCCCGGGTGGCTGCTGCTCGGCGGGGTGTTCGTCGCGGTGGGGCTGGTGATGCCGGCCGCGGTGCGGGCGGCGGAACGGCGTCGGCCGTACGCACCCGGACCGGCGTAGCGGGGCGGGGACGGCCCGGCTGGCGGAGTCAGCGCGGCAGCCGGCGGCGCCGGTGGGAGAGATCGCTGTGGTGGTGCCCGCCGGGGTGGCTGTCGGGATCGGTGTGCACGGTGGCGCTGGTCAACCGGGGTACGGCGTGGGTGAGCTGGTGCTCGGCGTCGGCGGCGATCTCGTGCGCGGCGACGAGGCTGAGCTCGGCGTCCACCACGAGATCCGCCTCGGCGTGCAGCCGGTGGCCGATCCACCGCAGTCGGACCGCCGCCACGTCGCGCACGCCGTCGACGGCCCGCAGCGCGGCTTCGGCCTGGTCGACGACGGCGGGGTCGACGGCGTCCATGAGCCGTCGGTAGACCTCGCGGGCGGCGTCCTTGAGCACGAGTGCGATGGCGACGGCGATGACCAGGCCGACGACGGGGTCGGCCCACCGCCAGCCGAGCGCGGCCCCGCCGGCGGCGGCAACCACGGCGAGGGAGGTGTAGCCATCGGTACGCGCGTGCAGGCCGTCGGCGATCAGGGCGGCGGAGCCGATCCGGCGGCCGACGCGGATGCGGTAGCGGGCGACCAGCTCGTTGCCGACGAAGCCGATGATCCCGGCGGCGGCGACCCAGGGCAGGTGGCTGATCTCGGCGGGGTGGAGCAGGCGGACGACCGCGGTCCAGGCGGCGGCGACGGCGGACGCGGCGATGACCGCGACGATGACGATGCCGGCGAGGTCCTCGGCGCGCCCGAAGCCGTAGGTGTAGGCGCGGGTCGCGGCCCGCCGGCCGAGGAGGAAGGCGATCCCGAGGGGTACGGCGGTGAGGGCGTCGGCGACGTTGTGCAGGGTGTCGCCGAGCAGGGCGACTGAGCCGGAGAACGCCACGACGGCGGCCTGGGCGACGGCGGTGAGGCCCAGGCCGACCAGCGAGATCCACAGCGCGCGCAATCCGTCCCGGGACGACTCCAGCGCGGGATCGATTTTCGCCCGGGAGTCGTGCGAGTGCGGGACGAAGGCGTGTCCCAGCCGATGCCGCCACCCGCCCACCCGACGATCGTGGCCATGATCATGATCGTGGTGATGGTGCGGCTCGCCGTGGCGGTGATCGTGGTCGTGATCCTGCACCGGTTCCCCCTGCCTCGGGCGGCCACGGTGGGTCCGCGCCGCCCACCAGCGATAATATGTGCTCATGTACGCACGCGACAACGTTGCAGGTGCCAACGACCTGCAACAACGCCTCCCCGGCGAGGAGCAGGTCGAGGCGGCGACCGAGATGCTGCGGATGCTCGCCGACGGCACCCGGCTGCGGCTGATGTGGCTGCTCAGCGAGGGCGAGCACGACGTGACGGCGCTGGTGGCGGCGGTCGGGATGGCTCGACCGGCGGTGTCACAGCACCTCGGCAAGCTCCGGCTGGCCGGGCTGGTGAGCGTGCGACGCGACGGCCGCCGGGCTCTCTACCGGGCCAGGGGCGGGCACGTGCGCCGGCTCGTGACCGAGGTGCTGCACGCCGCCGCCCACCGGGTCAGCGGCACCCCGGAGCATGACTGAGTACGAGAGCCGGCTGCCGGCCTGTCGCGTCACGGGACATGCTTGTCACTTGCGTCCCATCAGACGCTTGGCATGATCGCCGGGGTTGTCGCGTTGCTAAGCGACGAGCGGCCTCCAGCGCTTCAACACGACCGGATCGCCCAGCGGGGCGGACCATACCTGCACTCGTAGCCGCTCCCTCGTCGACGGGTCGTCGTCAGAGTCGATCCCCAAGCGTTCCGCCTCGGCCAGGTTGCTCCTGCCTATCCGGACGCGAACCGGTCCTGCCAGCACGTTGACCCTTGCGGCATCCGGCTCGTAGTCAGTGCAGCCCATCACGACGAGTCGACCTGACGGAACCTGCATACCGCCCTCGACCACGTGGTCGAAGTCCGCGAGGTCGCCCGATGGCGGAGCGTCCAACACCTCGACGGTTACGGCGACCGTCACGTTGACCGACGTGCCGACTGCCATCGCATCACCGGCTACGGCCAGCTGGTCGTGCACGGCCCGGCCGGTCCAAGCCTCGCCCAGGTCCGTCGTCGACCCGTCGTCCGTCAGGTGGATCTGGTGGTAGTCCGCGAAGAGCTCCAAGTCCAACGTCTCCATCGCGTCCTTTCGTCATCGCCGACCCTGAAACCTTGCACCGGGTCCCGGACAGTCCACAGCACACCCGCCCGCTCGCGGAGCTGGTCGAAATGCCGGTTGACATGCGCGGCTCAATCGCCGTGCCGATCTTCGTCGTCGTCCATCCGGGCGGCGGTGCAACGGGCGATGGCGTGCTCAAGCTGCTCGACCCACGGATCATCTGGTTCGTTGTCCGGTGCCCGCAGCTGGACGAGTGCTGGAAGCAGGCGAGGGTCGGCAAGTTCGGCGGCGGCGCGCAGCCATAACGAACTGGGGTCCGGCCTGGTCAGGCGATCTGCGATAGCGGTAGACACCTCTGGATCGTCGCGGCGAGCCAGTCCAAGGGCGGCCTCCGCCGCCGGGTAGGCCTCAGCGGTGTCCGGTTCGCTGAGCAGGCTACGCAGCCCGGCACGAATCTGCGGTGAGTCGACATCGAGCTGGCTGCCGAGCGCGAACGCCGCCCAGTCACGCAGCATCGGTTCGCGGTCCGCGAGCAGCCCGACCAGCGCCGTGACCGCGGGGTCGTCTGCCGTTGGGTCGTCCAGCACAATCGGAAGGCCGCCGATCGCTATCCGGCGCACCTCGACGTCGGCATCGTTGAGCAGCCGCAGCAAGAAAGGCACGCACCGCTGTTCGCCGCTCTGGTTGCCGAGCACCTGGGCCACCGCGGCTCGGACGCCCACGTCGACATCGGCGCAGCCGGCGTCGGCGTGATCGAGCAACTCCTCCAGCGCCGGCGGATAGTTCAACGCCACCGACCCGAGCGCCATGAACCCAACCTCTCGCACGCCAGGATCCGCATCGCGTATCCACCCCTGCGCATACGCCAGCCCCTGCTCACTGCCCATCGTCTCGGTGAACCGCCAGACGTCGTCGGCTGTGCCGGCCACCAGCTCCGCCAGCGGCGGATCCTGGTGCTCTACCATTCCTGACCTCCGGAGCGCCTCACCAGCAACGCGAACAACTACCGGATTAGTTGTACAGCCAGAAGGCGGCACAGCCGAGACACAGCGCCAGCAGGACGGCCGAGGCGAGCAGCAGCACGGGTAACGTGAGCAGTTCGTTGCGTGCCGCCGGCGCAGACGGCTCTCGCGCAGCCGTAGGCGGACGTGCCCGGACGCTGACCACCAATGTGCGCAGTTCCTACAAGCGAGGGGTTAGGGCTGCCCTCATAGCCGCCACAGGCGGGCGGCAGCGATCCGGAATCCGACGACCGCGGCGGCCAGTAGGCGGTGCCGGCGGACTCGGCGAACGCGCGCCAGGGCGAGGCTCACGCTGCGGCCTGGTCGACCGGCGCGGGCGCGGCGGGCAAATCCAGCAGCGCCCCGAGCTGACGGAACGCCTCCGGCTTGACCCGGTACCACACCCACGTGCCTCGACGCTCGGAGTCGACAAGACCGGCCTCCCGCAGCACCTTCAGGTGGTGCGAGATGGTCGGCCCGGACAGGTCGAACGCCGGGGTCAGGTCGCACACGCACATCTCGGGTACCGAGGCAATCATCGACATCAGCCGCAGCCGGACCGGGTCGCCGAGGGCCTTGAACATCGGCGCGACCACCGCCGCCTGATCGGTATCCAGCGGACGTACCGCCAGCCGAGAGCAACACGCCACCGCTTGAAGACCCACCACAGGAAGAGGTTGTTTCGACATTCCTCTAGGTTGACAGATGTAAAAACAGGGTGCAACAGTGGGGCTGCTTCGAAAACCATCTAGGCAAGGGCGAGCTGTGATCAAGGCCTTCCGTCGCATGCCGACCAACTGCTCGTCCGCTGACCTAACAGGAGGAAATCCCATGTCCCGTGTCCAGCTCGCTCTGCGCGTGTCCGACCTCGAAGGCTCCGTCGCCTTCTACTCCAAGCTGTTCAACACCGAGCCGGCCAAGCGTCGCCCCGGCTACGCCAACTTCGCCATCGAGAACCCGCCGCTGAAGCTCGTCCTGCTCGAAGGCGAGCCCGAGCAGCCCACCGTGATGGACCACCTGGGCGTCGAGGTGTTCAGCACGGACGAGGTCAACGCCGCCACCCAGCGGCTCACCAACGCCGGCCTGATCACCCTGGAGGAGAACAGCACCGAGTGCTGCTACGCCCTCCAGGACAAGGTCTGGGTGCGCGGTCCGGGCAACGAGCCCTGGGAGGTCTACACCGTCAAGGCCGACTCGGACCAGCTCCAGAAGGCGACCGAGAGCGCCTGCTGCACCCCGGCGGCCGAGCAGGAGCCGGTCTTCAGCGGTGCCGCGTCAAGCTGCTGCTGACCATTGCGGTGTGCGCGCTGGCGGGCAACCTGGCGGCCGGCGCGCACACCTACAACGGGCAACACCCGAAGGAACAGCAGGTCAGCCACCACGTGAGGGTGGCTGACCTGGTGGGCGACGGACGAGTCGACCTGTACGCCGGATTCTCGTGGTGACACAGACCCCGCGCTGGGCGAACGTCACCCCTCCCCCACGTCAGGCTGTCCTGGGGCCGTCAGCAGCGGTGGGCCGGAAGAGTCGATCGATGGCGTTGCGGGTGCGTTCCTCGCTGGCCGGCATGAGATGCGTGTAGACCCGGAGGGTGAAGCCGGGTCGGAGTGGCCGAGGTAGGAGGCGAGAGCCTTGATGCTCTCCGCCGCGTCGAGCGGCGCCGAGGCGTAGAAGTGTCGGAGCGCGTGCATTCCGGTCGCTCGGGTCGGCACGATGCCGGCCGCATTGAACTCCTCCGCCAGTGGCTTCGCCACATGTTGAACCAAGTCATTGCTCCGGCGGGTAGGCCCGCTGGTTGCGGGCCCCCGCCAGGCCGGAATGTGACGGCTGCTGCGCGACAACGACCTGTTGCAGAACCTAGAGGTCCAGCGCGTACCAGAAGGCGTCGTCGGTCTCGTGAGTCTTGGCGAAGCCGGCCTTGTCGAGCACCCGCTGCGAGGGCACGTTGTCTTTTTCGGTATCGGCGACCACGCGCTTGGCCGCCGGTTGCCGCGCCGCGTAACCGACCAGCGCCCGCAGCGCCTCGGTGGCGTAGCCGTGACCGCGGCACGGCTCGACGAGGCCGTAGCCGACCATCACCGTGCCGGTCTCGTCAGGCGGGCCGAAGAAGCCGATGGTGCCCACGGCCTGTCCGGACGCCTGCTCGACGATGACGAAGTTGCCGAATACCGAGTCGCTCTGGCGCAGCCACCCACTAACCCCGTCGCGGTCGTCTTCGCGGGGGAACTGCTCGTGCCATGCCCGGCCGGTGCGGTCGCTGTCCACAATGGCCTGTGCTGTTTCGCGGTCGAGCGGGATCAGGCTGAGCCGCTGGGTATCCATCACGCGGCTCAGTATTGCAAACGCGGATCACGCAGGTCCTGATGCCGATCTGTCACCCAGGTCCAGAGACCGGACAGATGCCGAGTCCCAAGACGTCCGTGACAGACCCGTCTCGCGACGTGGGTGACAGCTCCGGCTAGGAAGTTGCCTCTGCGGTGACGTTGCCTTCACCTGCTTCAGCAGAAACCTCTCGTTGCTTCGGCGTCGGTGCGGTGACCGGCTCGAAGTCCCCGCCGAACCGGACGTCGGCATAGGTCCGGTCGAGTCGTGCGCTGGCTTCCGATGTCGCCGACCGGCCGCCCGGGATCTTCGAGGACCATGACCTCGTCGGTCCGGAAGACGACGCGCTTGAAGGAGATGGCCCGATCGGTGCGGCAGAACGCACTCGTGGCCGTCGGGCTCGTGCAGCCTCACAGCCGAGATCTCAGCACGTCGACCTCGCAGCCTGGCGAGGACGGGTCAAAGCCGTGCTCGACCAGCCAGCGGATCGCCAGCAGGCTTCGCAACGACCACCACGCGCGGATCACGTCGAGGTCGACGTCGGTGCCGTAACCGGCGACGACATCGCCAAGGTGCTCCTCGTGTCCGAGCGTCAAGGTGGCGAGGTCGAACAGGGCATCGCCCTGGCTCGCCTCGGACCAGTCGATCACGCCGGTGATCTCGTCACCGTCGACGAACACGTGGGTGACCTGCAGGTCGCCGTGCGTGAACACCGATGTCCACGGCCGGAGCGCAGCCTCGGCAACCCGGCGGTTGCGCGTGACCAAGTCGGTGGGAAGGACGCCGTTCGTGACGAGCCACTCGCATTCGCTGTCGAGGTGCGATGCCAACTCGTCGAGGCGCCGACCGGGCCATGGCGGCAGCGGCGCGTCGTGCAGCATCCGTGCGGCGGCACCCGCCGCGGCCCACGCCGCCGGCGACGCGGTCGACGGCTCGCCGAGGCGGCCGAGTGCCGTCCCTGAGAGAGCGACGAGCGCGAGCACGGGCGGCTTCCGCCACAGGACCTCCGGAGTCGGGATCGGCGCCATAGCCATCGCCTCGACCTCGACGTCGGTGCGCGTCTGATCAGCGTCGATCTTCAGGAACACGTCGCCGACGCGCAGGGTCGCGCGTTCGTGATGGGCGACGACGACCTCGACCTCTTCCACATCGGCCATTTTCGCGGGCATGACCACCGACGTCACCGGGGTTTATCGCGTGCGACTGCGCGGCTGACCGCGTCCCGCTGCCCCGCGGCCTCGTGCACGCCACCGGCCGCTGACGGGTCGAGCACTGCCTCGGTCCGCCGGGCCTCGGCACGTGGAACGTGTAGTCCAAGCGGCATGTCG
This sequence comes from Micromonospora sp. BS32, assembly GCF_059089345.1. NCBI lineage: Bacteria > Bacillati > Actinomycetota > Actinomycetes > Micromonosporales > Micromonosporaceae > Micromonospora > Micromonospora sp. BS32. The sequence goes on along the minus strand of NZ_JBSSHR010000029.1, from coordinate 10,291 downwards.
CTGCCACAGCTCCATCGGTCGGTCGCGTTCCCAGCGCCGATAGTCCTCGCGACGGAGACCGCGAGGCCGCTCATCGACCAAGCCATGCCGGACCAAGATCCGATGCACGGTGATCCGTGACGGAAGCGGTCCAGGGCAACCCGTGCGCTGCAGCTCGAACAGGACTCGGCGGGCACCCGAGCGCGGATGAGTCCGACCCAGCTCGCAAATCAGCGCCTCGATCTCGGAAGCGGTCTGTGTCGGCGAGGACAGGGGCCGGCTTGACCGGTTCGCCAACCCGTTAAGACCTTCATCGGCATTACCAGGTGAGCCACCGATGGACGGCCTGCCGAGACGCCGAAGCGGGCCGCCACGTCGGTCACCGTGACCCTGCCTGCACCGCCAATACAGCCCGATACCGCTGCTCCGTCACGCTAATCTCCACCAACACTCGGCGGAGTGTCACGCACGTCCTGATACCGATCTGTCATGCAGGTCCTGAGACCCAGCAGCCGGCCGCCGGCGTGTGATCCGACAACTGATGTGCGACACAACTGATGTGCGACACATCTCCGCCGCGTGATGCGCGACAGCGCGATGAACCTAGGGCCACATCAGTGCGCTTCGGGACTTGCGGATCTGCCGAGAACAGTGCGCGTGATCATGGCGAGGCTGACACGCGCGCCCATGGCCTGGTACTGCAACGGCAGCCGGACGGTCAGCCGGCGTAGCGGGGCTCACTGAGCCGGCGGCGGAATTCCGCGTGAGCGGTCTGGAAGACGTCGTTGAGCCGCTCAAGCTCGGACTCGGCCGGTTCTCGCCGCAGCCCGACATCGATTTTGAAGTCGCCGTCCACGATCGCCACGTCGAGGCGGTCGAGCAGGTCCGCGGGAAGCCTGGTAATGACGAACTCGCGGAACGCGTCGGCGATCGTGCCCGCCATATCGCCGCACCCGCAGGTGCGGCCATCCAGGACCGCACCGAGGTGGCTGCGGCCGATGATCGCGTCCGGGTGTACGGGATCCATGACGGTCAGGCCCTCCTCCAGGACCGTGCGGGCCTCCGACAGCCGCGCCTCATGCTGAAGGAACAGACCGAGGGCGATGCAAGCTCGCCCGACCGTGTCATGGTCGGTGCCATGGCGTGCCTGGCTCACTGCCTCGGTCAGCCGTTGCTCCGCCAGGCCCACCTGGCCGGCCTCCTTCAGTGCGAGACCCCAGTTGCGCAGCACCTGACTCCGCAGCTCCGGACGACCGATGCGCTCCGCCCTCGCGTGCGCCGACGCATACGTGCGCAGCGCCGCCTCGGCATCGCCGGCTTCGTCCTGGGCCATCGCCAAGCCGAGCGCTGCCATCAGCGCCTCCTCCTGGCGGCCCAGGCGGTCGTACGAAGCGAGCACGCGCTCGATCGCATCAACCCGCCCCGCCTGGTCATCGAGATCACGGCCGAGGTTCGCCAGCGCGGACAAGGCGTTGAGCGTCGCCTGGTGGTCAATGCCGAGCCGCTCCTCCAAGGCGGCGACCAGGGAGGTGAGCAGGGGCTTGGATGCTGGATCGTCGTGGTCCAGCATCTGGGTGACGACTCGCCCGACCTGCTCGACAACCTCGTCCGGCAGTTGGTGCAGGCCCACGAAGAGCGGCTCACGGGTGCCACCGGCGTGCACAATCGCTGCTCGCAGCGCCAACGCGGAGGCCACCCGCTCGTGCCCGTTGCGCCACAGATTGGCCACCGCCTCCTCGACGACCTGCCGGGCACCTGCCACGTCGCCACGCTGCCGCAGCAGGTCCGCCAGCGGTTCCAGGCCGAACGCGTACCCGGCATGCTCGCGACCGTAGAAGGCGAGCCGCTCCTGAACGCCCTGGCGTAGCTCCGTCTCGGCCTCGTCGAGTCGTCCGGCCATGCGCAGCGCCAAGCCCAGATTGAGTCGGTGGGTCAACTGGTCTTTGCGGGACTCGTGATCGCGCGGCGTCGCGGAGACGGCGCGGCGGTAGCACTCGATCGCGCGGTCGCGTTGATCGGCGTTGAGCAGCACATTGCCGAGGTCGCACTGGGCCGAGGCCCATTCCGGGCTGCCGTGACCATGTTTGTCCGTGACGGCCTGCAGCTCGCGCGTCATGAGGTTCTCGGCGTCGCCCATGCGACCCTCCCGCAACAGCGCGAAGGCCACCTCGACCGGAGTGAGGGGTGTCGTCACGAGCCGCAAGTTTAGGGCCCGCTCACTGACGTTCGCGCACCCCCTGGGAACACTTCGAGCGAGGCCCCGCCCCGGCGCGTTCAACCAACCATGATCGGACATCCGCATCTGCCGCTGGTCGACCGTTGCGCGGCGTCACGATGACCGGCCGGTTCGACATCCGCTCGTGCAGGTAGACGAACGCGGGCCCGATTCTCCCGCTCGTGTATCAAGGCAGGAACTGCTCCTCGAACCTGATGACAGTCCCTTGCTGCACCGTCAGCCAGAACGGCAGCACCGCGATGTCCGGTGGGGTGAGCGTCATCCCCTTGTTCTGCTGCTTTAGAAATGCCGGGAAGTGGGCGAAGCTGATCGTCTTCATGTCCGTGCCGCCCAGCGTCGACAGCGCCACGCACTGCACACCTGCAGCGACCGGCAGCGTCCGCAACATCTTGTTGTTGTTGACGATCATGTAGTCGTTGTCCGGGCCGTCGGGGTTCTCCGGGTGCTCCTTCTTCCACTCCGCCTTGGCCGCGTCGCCGGTCAGGAACTCGATCAGGTCGAACGTGACGGTGTTCCGGGTGGTGTCCAGGCCGGTGAGGTAGACCGCGCTCCGGCCGTCGGCCAGTACCGGGGAGGCGTTGGCCGACGGCCCGCCCGTGGTGGCCGCCGGTGTGGTGGTGGCCGCAGTGGCCCCGGGGATCGCGCCCGTCCCGGCGGAGGCCGAACGCCCCGTCGCCGCATCCCCGGTCGTCGCGGATCCGCCGCACCCGGCCACCCCGGTCAACGCGAGCGCGAGTACGACCGTCCCTCCGACGGCACGGATCCATACGTCTATGCACTTCATGGCTGCTCCCGTCGACGACCAGGTCAAAAAAATGATGAGGGATCCCGGGCGGATTCCCCGTCCACTGTCGGAACCTTGGCTGTGACTTACCAAGACCCCAGTCCTCCACCCCTGCAGGACACCAGAGCATCGAGCGCTCCGGTGCTCGACGTCTTGCGTGGCGCCGCGCTTGGCCCGCGCGGCATCCGGATCTGCCGCGGATCGAGCGCGTGGGCAGCCGGTGCGCCCATCACCGTCCGTAGCAGAGCCTCGCTGGCGCGGACGTTCTGCTTTGCCGATGAGCGGTCGCCGCGACATGCGCATCTTGCGTGCGTCGGTCGGGTGCACGTGTTGTGCGGGGTAGTACCGGGTGGTGGATTAGTGGGCAATCGCGCCCGGCGACTTGAGGGATTCTTGAAGAGGTTGCCCGAACTGCGATGAGTCCCAGCACGGTCCCGCGTCTTCAATCACATCCACCTACCGCGCGCGAACTTGGAGGCACCTTGAAGCTCTTGCTGACGTCAGGGGGCATCACAAACCCAAGCATCCACTCGGCGCTCGTGCAGCTCCTCGGCAAGCCGATCGCCGAGTGCCACGCCCTCTGCGTCCCGACAGCACAGTGGGGTCACCCGATGTGCGGTCCGACATCGGTGCGGGGCTTCGTAGCCGCCGAGCCCGTATTTCAGTACCTGTCCGGCCTGGGTTGGGCGTCGCTCGGTGTCCTCGAGCTCACCGCACTACCCACCATCGGCGCGGAGCGATGGGTGCCCTGGGTCCGGGAGGCAGACGTGCTCCTGGTCGACGGCGGCGACGCGACGTACCTGTGCCACTGGATGCGGGAGTCCGGGCTGGCCGATCTGCTGCCTTCGCTGCCCGACACAGTCTGGGTGGGAGTGAGTGCCGGAAGCATGGTGATGACGCCCCGGATCGGAGCGTACTTCGTCGAGTGGCCGTCCGCGCCGGACGACCGCACCCTGGGAGTCGTCGACTTCTCGATCTTCCCGCACCTGGACGCTTTCCCAACAAACACCCTGGCCGACGCAGAGCAGTGGGCCGCCGAAATCGGCGTCCCGGCCTACGCCATTGACGAACAGACGGCCATCAAGGTCGTCGACGGCTCCGTCGAGGTGGTCTCCGAAGGGCAATGGACGAAGTTCGGGTCATAGCCGCCGGGCCTCCGTGACGTCGCGTCGTTGGACGTGACCCCGTCGACTTGCAGCACTTCTGAGAGGGCCGGCCCATGTCGCAGGTCGCGTGCGCTGCGGCCATCCGCACATGCCGCGATCAGCGCGCGGAGGTGTCGCAGATCAGTTGGCGGACAAGTGTCGCGCATCAGTCGACGGAAAACACTGACATGGGGCCGATGTCTAGTCCCACCACCTGCTTGACGAATCCGTCCCAGCACATGTTTGACGGCTGACCTAGATCTTTCGACCGAGCATCACCATCAGTGATCGTGCCGGTCGCCGAGCCGGGGACCCGCTCACGCCGGACACAGTGCGGCGATGAACGTCTCCTGGGTGGCCTCGGTGTAGGCGAGTTCGCGTTGGGTCCAGGCGAGCACTTCGGCAGAGCGTGCGTGCGGGACGGAGGCGACCTGGTCGTCGAGGATGTCTCGCCAGAACGCCTCGTTGCGACGTAAGCGCTGGCGGATCGCGGCTGGTAGGCGGCCACGGTCGGCCGAGCTCAAGCCGTAAGCGTCGGCGAGGTTCCGCACCTGGCGGGCTTGTTCTGTCGCGGGTCCCCGGTCGGGCCGTGACGAGATGCACCAGGCCCACGCCATGTACCCGACGTCCTCCAACGGGTGGCCAGGCGCCGCGAAGTCGAAGTCGATGAAGGCGACCGGCCGGCCGTCACGGAAGACCGTGTTGTTCGGACCGGGGTCGTGATGGCAGACCACCTCACCCCGGAGGCTGCACGCCAGCTCTCGCGTGGCGTCATGCAGTTGTCGTAGCAGCGTCGCTGCCTGTCCGACCTGGTCGTCGGTGAAGTGCTGCCATCGTGGAGGAACATGGCCGGGCACGAACGACAAGATGTCACGGCCGTGTTGGTCCCATCCCAGGTGCTGAGGGCAGCCGTCGAAGCCGGTCTTGGCGAGATGAGTCAGCAGTCGCGCCACGAACCGCGACGCGGGCGAGGCCGGGCGACGCACGGTGTCTCCAACCCGGACCACACCAGCCGTCAAGCGCCCGCCGGCCAACGTTTGCTCCACGTCATGCTCGCCGCCGTGACCCATCTCGCGACCCTACCGGCCGTCCAGGCTGCGTCACCTGTAAAGGCCACCGCTGCCAGGCCGGAGGCGAGGTGCTATGCCCAAGGTGGGGTGTATCGGCTCACGTAGTCGCGAACACGGGGGAGCGGGTCCTGCCAATACTGGTTCGGCATGCGGGAGTGGTGCGTCTCGCAGAAGCCAGCGAGACCGTCCGTGATCTTGACGCGCTCCAGCGGGCGGCCTTCGAAGGCCGTGTTGACCGCCAGCAATTCCGGCTCGGGATTCCAGCCCGAGTGGTCGAACGCCCAGCCATCCCAGACCGCGTAGGCGTGGAAGACCTGCCAGCCGCCCGCGTAGCGCACCCCGGCTATCTCGATCGGCCGGTCTGGGTAGGAACTGACTGGGCCCCGGTTGGTGGTCCACCGGCTATGAGAGCGTTGGTTGCCGGTTGGTGATCCACTGCTGCCGGTAGGCGTCGGGGGTGAGCCAGTCCAGCGAGCCGTGGGGTCTGTAGGTGTTGTACTCGATGCGCCAGTCTTCGGCCAGTACCTGGACCTCGAGGAGGGTGTCGAACTGCTCGCAGGTGAGGAATTCGTCGCGGAAACGGCCGTTGAACGATTCGCAGATCCCGTTCTGCCACGGGGATGCGGGGTCGATGTAGGCGGGGTCGACGCCGGTGTAGCGGCACCAGTCGGTCAGGGCGTGGGCGGTCAGCTCGGGGCCGTTGTCCATGCGGATGTGCTTCGGCCGCCGACCCAGCCGCGCGCTGACCTCGTCGAGGACGGCGACCGTGGCGTCCGCGGTGAAGGAGCGTGCGGCGCGGGTGGCCAGGGCTTCGCGGGTGTACTCGTCGACGATGTTGAGGAACCGGACTTGCCTGCCGTTGGCGGTGACGTCGACCTGGAAGTCCAACGCCCACATCTGATCCGGCCGCGTCGCGCGCATCCGCTGGTGACGGCCCGGTCCGGCCCGCCGCTTCTTGCGCACCCTGGGCGGGCGTTTCAGGCCCTCGTCGAGCCACAGCCGGCGGGTGCGTTTCCGGTTGACCACCAAGCCCTCCCGGGCGGCGATCGCATGGGCTTTGCGCCACCCCCACCGCGGATACTGCGCGGAGATCTGCCGCAGCCGCGCCCGAAGCATCTCATCAGCGTCACGAGGAGCCGGCGCCGGCCGGCGTTGGGCCGACCGGTGCTGCCCGACCAGCCGGCACGCACGTCGTTGGGACACTCCGAAGCGCTGCTGCAGCACCGTCACGGCGCGGCGGCGGCGCTCCGGACTCACCAGTTTCCCCGGTTCAGCTCCTTGAGCATGTCGATGTCCAACAGCTGATCGGCGACGATCTTCTTCAGCCGGGCGTTCTCCCGCTCCAGGTCCTTGAGCCGTTTGGCGTCATCGCCTTTCATCCCGCCGTACTGCGCCACCCACCGGTGCCAAGTCGCCTCGGAAATCTCCAGCTGCTTGCACACCTCGGGCAGGGCGCCGCCCTGCCCGATCAGCTTCTCGCCCTCCCGCAGCTTGCGGATGATCTGCTCCGGCGTGTGCCGCCGTCGAGCACCCATCGGTGATGATCCCTCCCAGCCCCATCATGGGGCATCGAGCTCTCACAACAGGTGGACCACTTCACCGGGACCCAGTCAGAACCTCGGCAGACCCAGGCGAGGATGTGACACGCTCCGGCAGCGAAGAAAGCCTGGTCGGTCCGTTCCCATGCGATGCGCTGGTCTGATCGCTCGATCGGCGTCCGACGAAACGCTCCCGCTGCTTTGGCTGCCACGACCCGGAGGTTAGTGGATCGTCCGACCCTCTGCCCATGCCGCGACGCGCGCCCCTGTCGCAAACCGTAAGGCGCGGCTTGGGGATCATGTCAAACATCAGGTGGGACGCGATCGTCAAGCATCTCCCGGGACACGAGACTGACATGGGGCCGAGCACTGCCGAAGTCCGCTCTATCAGATCAAGGCGGCCCGCAAGCGGGCCGTGCCGGTCCGGGCCCGGCCTGGTGGCGACCTCCCGGCCGGCATCGGCCGGGCCGGCCGGCCACGCTGCGAAGCACCAGGAGCATGAAGGGCTGAGGCGGGACGATCGCCATCGGGATTGCTCTCCATCGAGGGCGGGGCGATCGCTGCCGCGCAGCAGAGCTGCTTGCCTCCGAGTCGCGCGGGCACTGTTCGCGGTTCGACGACGAGGACCAGGGCGTAACCCATCCCCCGGATGCCCGATTCTCTTCGCCACCCGGTCGGCATCAAGGGCGCTGCGCGTCGGCACGCCGATGGCCTACGGCCACCCCTTGACCCCGACCGGGCGCCGTAGTCCTTGGCACCTATCCGGAGAAGGGGAACAACTGGCGGCTCTCCGATCGATCTCCCTCACGAAGTCCCGCTCGTCCCTCGTTTGGGTATCGTGCTCGAATGATCTTTGAGCGGGGGCAGACGATCGTCCGCCGGCACCTGTACCCGGACGGCCGGGTCGGCTCGGTGCTGTGCGGGCGGGTGGTCAGCGACGACGAGCGCGGGCTGGCGCTGTGGATCGAGGCGGGCTCACAGGCCATGCGTCGGGTTGACGGCGCCGGCCAGCCGACCCGGCAACTGTCGCTGCTCACGTCGCTGCGGATGACTACGATGCTCAGCCTGAGTACGTGGGAGCCTTTCCGGACTCTGATGTTGATGCCGCCTGGTGCGGCGCACTCCGTTTGGTGGAGCTGGCGACCGGACGGCGATTTCGACGGCTGGTATGTCAACCTGGAGCGTCCGGTCACCCGGTGGGCTGGTGGGGTCGACGTCTACGACCAAGAGCTCGACCTGCTCGTCTATCCGGATGGTAGGTGGTCGTGGAAGGACGAGGACGCGTTCGCCGAGTACACCGGCGAGCCGGCGTTCTGGGATGAAGTCGAGGCTGCCGGGGTCCGGGCCGAGGGCGAACGACTGCTTGCCCTGGCCCGCGCCGGGGCCGCGCCCTTCGACGGCCAGTGGATGGACTTCCAGCCGGATCCGGCGTGGCGGCCGACGTTGATGCCGCACTGGTGGGAGTTGCCGGCGGACGCGACCTGCTGGGGTCCCGAGTACTTCCAGCCCTGAGACGGTCCGCCAACGCCCATAGATGGCAGGGAATACAACCAGGGCGCAGCTTTGATCGAGGCTGCGACCTGGTGGGCCCGCCCGACGTCATGCGCGGCCAACTCGACCGCCTCCAAACCGTGGTGGGCGTACCGAACATCCGCTTCGCCATCCTGCCGCTCGGCGTTCAACTCGCCACCACCCCGCAGAACTCCTTTCAGACGTACGACGACGCCGCCATCGTGGAAACCTTCGTCGGCGAGACGACCCACCGAGACGACGAAGCCGCGGCGTACGCCAAAGCCGTCGAACGACTCTGGAAGGAAGCCGTGACCGGAGAAGACGCACGACAACTCATCGTGCGCGCCGCCCACGACCTCCGGAACTAGGCCCTGTCCTGTGATCTTGAGCGTGTCCCGCCCGGTCAGTCGCGCTCGCCTTCCTCGGTCTTGAAGGTGCGGAAACCCCGGCGGTGGTAGTTGGGTAGGGCGCGGGGGTGGTCCAGCGTCGATGTATGCAGCCAGACCCTACTCACTGCGGGGCTCAGTTTCCACGCCCGTTGAACTGCAAGCGTTAACGCACATCCGCCCAGGCCCTTGCCGACGAAATCGGGCAGTAGCCCGAAGGCTTCGATTTCCACTTCATCGCCGGAGTGGAGATCGTAGGAGACCATGCCCACAGGTTCGCCCCCGATGGACAGCAGCCAAAACGTCCTGGTCGGGCACTGGGCAAACCATGCGCCCCATTCTTCCTCGGTCCGGCGTGCGCTCCTCCAACCGTAAGGGGCGCCGATCCTGGTCCGCAGGTCAACAACCAGCGGCGAATCCCGACCCAGGGGCTTCAAGACCAGTCCGGGCATCGATGCCGCCGGATTGAGCTGGTCACGGGCCGTCATTTCTACATACGTCCCAATCTCCTTCACCCGTGGAGACTACGTGGTCCCCAGCTTGCGGATCACGGACATGGCGCCGGAGCCAGATGCGGATCTATGCGACGTCGAGAGTGCCATCATCCGCATAGGCGATTTACACCAAGACTGCCATCGAGATCGCGGGACACGCCCTAGCTGGCGGGGCTTGACCGCGTCTGTGATCTGACAACTGATGTGCGACGCAGCTTTGCCAGGTGATGTGCGACAGATCGAGCAAGCTAGGGGCGACAGGATGGCCGCCGGCGCAAGTCCTGTCATGCCGAGAACAGTGCGCCGAGAAGGAATTCGGTAGGCTCCTCATTCCCACGATGCAGGCATGGCGCTCAGCCATGCGCCGAGGAGCGGCAGCACGGCCCGCAGGTCGGTTCCGTCGATTGATACGTGGGCGGCTGCGCGAGCCGCCGGGGTTGCGTTGAAGGCGATGGCCAGCCCGACCGCAGCAAAGAGCGGCACGTCCGAGCGCCCGTCGCCAACGGCCACGCAACGCTTCGGTTCCACGCCCAGCTCGGCGGCCACGCTCACCGCGAAGTCGCGTTTGCTCAGTTCGTCGAACTGCTCGGCGACCTCCCCGCTGTAGCGGCCGTCAACCAGCTCCAGGCGCGGTCCGCAGGCTCGATCGAAGCCATAGCGGTCGCACAGATGGGTGCCTACGATGTCCCAGGCCAGCGTGGCCAGGACGGGTGCCAGCCCATGTCGGCGGCACCAAAGAACCGTCTCGGCAATGCCGTCCACCAGCGGCAGCGACTCCAGGAACCCGAGCACCTCCGTGGGCGTCCGTGTTGCCCAGCCGCGAGCTTCGAGGGCGGCGGCCTCCTGGCTGCTCAGGCTGCCGGCGCCGTAGTCGGCCTGCACCTCGTGAATGACCTTGACATAGCCGAAGAACTCCGCCAGGTACTGCCCGCTGCTCGTCGCCGTAAGCGTCCCGTCGACATCAAAAAGCACCGCTCCACGGATCACAGTGGAACGCTACCGGCTGCTAGGGCGTTTCATGGGTCTGTCAAACGAACGGTGTAACTCGGGTTGTTGAGGGTTACTTGCGGCCTGCGGTCAGGCGGCCTTCGAAGGCCACTCGAAGGCGTTCAGGGCGGGTTTCCAGCGCATGGTCCATCGCCGGCGG
>NZ_JBSSHR010000028.1:0-59945 GCF_059089345.1 Micromonospora sp. BS32 | reverse complement strand
TTTGGGTCCTCGAAAGCGCTTTCCCGCGACCGAAACTTCTTGATCAACCAGGACTGGGGTGGGGGGGAGGGTGGGGGTTAGGGGGTGGAGAGCCAGCGGTGGAGGGTGGCGGCGCCGTCGCGGATCTTGGTGAGCTCGACGTGCTCGTCCTTGTGGTGGGCGAGGTTCGGGTCACCGGGGCCGAAGTTCAGCGCCGGGATGCCCATCGCCGCGAACCGGGCGACATCCGTCCAGCCCAGCTTGCCGATCGGGGCCGCGCCCACCGCGGCCAGGAACTCCTGCGCCGCGGGCGAGCCCAGACCGGGCGCCGCGCCCGCAGCCGCGTCGGTCACCCGCAGGTCGAAGCCGTCGAAGACCTCGCGCAGGTGCGCCTCCGCCGCCGCCGGGTCGCGGTCCGGGGCGTACCGGTAGTTGATCTCGATCTCGCAGCGGTCGGGGATCACGTTCCCGGCCACCCCGCCGTTGATCCGGACCGCGTTGAGCCCCTCGCGGTAGTCGCAGCCCTCGATGGTGACCCGGCGCGCCTCGTACCCGCCGAGCCGGCGCAGCACCTCACCGGCGCCGTGGATGGCGTTCACCCCGTGCCAGGACCGGGCCGCGTGGGCCCGCTCGCCGTGGGTGGTGACAATCGCCCGCATGGTGCCCTGGCAACCCGCCTCGACGATCCCGTACGTCGGTTCCAGCAGCACCGCGAAGTCCGCCTCCAGCCACTCCGGGTGCGCCTGGGCGACCAGGGTCAGGCCGTTGTACTTCGACTCGATCTCCTCGGCCTCGTAGAAGAAGTACGTCACGTCGTAGCGCGGGTCGGGCAGGGTGACCGCCAGATGCAGCGCGAACGCCACCCCCGACTTCATGTCGGACGTACCACAGCCGTACATCAGGTCGCCGCGCATCGTCGACGGGAAGTTGTTGTTCAGCGGCACCGTGTCGAGGTGACCGGCGAGCACCACCCGCTGGGCCCGCCCCAGGTCGGTACGGGCCATCACGGTGTTGGAGTGCCGGAACGTGGTCAGGTGCGGGACGGCCCGCAGCACCTCTTCGACGTGGTCGGCGATCGCCTTCTCATCCAGGGAGACGGACTCTATGTCGACCAGGGCGCGGGTGAGCGCCACCGGATCGGCGAGGACCTCGGGGGTCAGCGGGTTCTCCATGGCTCGCACGGTACCTTCAAAATCGTGACGAACGCACAGTCTGCCTGGGGCATCGGCCTGGCCACCATCACCGCTGACGAGCAGGTGCTCGACACCTGGTACCCGACCGGAAAGCTGGGGCTCGGCGAGCTGCCGCTGGTCCCCGGGGAGGACCAGGCCGACGTGCTGGACCTGCCGCCGGGCGCGATCGGCGAGCGGACGCTGCCGGGTCTGCGTACCGTCGAGGTGGTGACCGTGATCGGGTCGCTGGACGACCCGATCAAGGACGCCTCCGACGCGTACCTCCGGTTGCACCTGCTCTCCCACCGCCTGGTGCGGCCCAACGAGCTCAACCTGGACGGCATCTTCGGCAAGCTGGCCAACGTGGCCTGGACCTCGGCCGGGCCGTGCCCGCCGGAGCGGGTGGACGAGCTGCGGGTGATCGAGCGGGCCGCCGGCCGCCACCTGGCCGTCTACGGGGTGGACAAGTTCCCCCGGATGACCGACTACGTGGTCCCCGCCGGTGTACGGATCGCCGACGCGGACCGGGTCCGGCTCGGCGCCCACCTGGCCGCCGGCACCACCGTGATGCACGAGGGCTTCTGCAACTTCAACGCCGGCACGCTGGGCACGTCGATGGTGGAGGGGCGGATCGTGCAGGGCGTGGTGGTCGGGGACGGCTCCGACGTCGGCGCCGGCGCCTCGATCATGGGCACCCTCTCCGGCGGCGGCACCGACAAGGTGCGCATCGGCGAGCGGAGCCTGGTCGGCGCGAACGCCGGCATCGGCATCTCGCTCGGCGACGACTGCGTGGTCGAGGCGGGCTGCTACGTCACCGCCGGCTCCAAGATCACCCTGCCGGACGGCCGGGTGGTGAAGGCCCGCGAGCTGTCCGGGGTGGACGGGCTGCTCTTCTGGCGCAACTCGGTCACCGGCGCGCTGGAGGCGAAGCCGCGCACCGGCAAGGGCATCGAGCTGAACGCCGCCCTGCACGCCAACGACTAACGGCCCCGCCGGGTCCGCGGCACGCCGCCGCGGACCCGGGGGTACGCCGGCATGATCCGCAGGCTCGCTGTCACCGGGTCGGGAAGATGACGCGTCCCGGCCCGGCCCGCAGCGGCGATCCCGGATGATCGACCGGGTGACGTCCATGAGGGAACGGATGCTGGCCGGCGAGCCCTACCTCGCCAACGAACCCGAGATCATCGCCGACCTGGACCGCGCCGCCGGGTTGCTGGGGCGCTTCAACACCAGCCCCGCCGCCGATCCCGAGGGTCGACTGGCCGCGCTGCGCGACCTGCTCGGCTCGCTCGGCGAGGACACCTGGATCCGGCCGCCCTTCTACTGCGACTACGGCTGGCAGATCCACATCGGCCCGCGCAGCTTCGTCAACTTCCACGCGGTCTTCCTCGACGTCGCCCGGATCACCATCGGTGCCGACGTCCAGGTCGGACCGAACGTCCAACTGCTCACCCCCACCCATCCGGTGGAACCGGGGCCGCGCCGGGACAAGTGGGAGGCCGCGAAGCCGATCACCATCGGCGACAACGTCTGGCTCGGCGGCGGGGCGATCGTCCTCGCCGGGGTGACCGTCGGGGAGAACACCGTGGTCGGCGCGGGCGCCGTGGTGACGAAGGACCTGCCCCCCAACGTGGTCGCCGTGGGCAACCCCGCTCGCCCGGTCCGCACCCTTGAATGACCGCTTGACCTGCTCACCCCGGCAGCGGGTCGGTCAGCCGTACCACCAGGTCGGCGCGGTGCGCGGTGCCGGTCACCAGGGCGGCGTTCGCCTCGTCGCTGCCGTGTGCCCAGGCCGCCGCCTCGGCCGGCGACCGCCCGTACGCCCGGTGCCGGTCGACCAGCCGGCGCAGGCGTAGCTCGACGTCCAGGTCGAGGAACCAGGCCTCGTGCAGCAGCGGACGCACGTCGTCCCAGGGCGGCTCGTCGAGCAGCAGGTAGTTGCCCTCGGTCACCACCAGCCGGACCGAGGGCGGCACCTCGATCGCCCCGGCCACCGGTTCCTCCAGGTCCCGGCGGAACAGCGGCGCGTACACGGCGGTCGGTTCGAGCCGGTGCAGCCGGCGCAGCAGCGAGACGTAGCCGTTGGCGTCGAAGGTGTCCACCGCGCCCTTGCGGTCCGCGCGGCCCAACCGGACCAGTTCCGCCTGGGCCAGGTGGAAGCCGTCCATCGGCACCAGCCGGGCGACCGGCCCGACCTCGGCGACGATCCGCTCGGCCAACGTGGACTTTCCCGCCCCCGGCGCGCCGGCGATGCCCAGCAGCTGCCGCGGACCGGCGTCGGCCAGGGCCCGGGCCCGGGCGACCAGCTCGTCGACGGGCAGTGGCCGCGCCTCGGGCATCAGTCGAGCACCGGCTCGCTGATCGCGAACCGGGCCCGCACCACGGCGTGCACGGTCTGCGGGCGCGGGTCCAGCTCCAGCTCGACCGGGCCGCCACCGCGGGCGGCGGCGCCGGCGGGCATGATGCCGCCGTACTCGTCGATGGGGTCGGCCAGCTCGTGCAGGGCGACCACCCGGGCGCCGAGCGCCTCGGCGTACTCCCGGGCGCGCCGCAGCGCGTCGGCGATCGCGGCGTGCCGGGCCTCCCGGTGGGCCGGGCTGTCCGGGCGCAGCGACCACCACGGGCCGGCGACCTCGACCTGCTCCTGGTCGGCCAGGCGCAGCATCAGCTCGGCGAGGGTGGCGAAGTCGGTGACCGTCACGGTGGTGCTGACGCTGCCCCGGTAGCCGATCACCCGCTCGCCGGAGCGCCTGGTCTCGGGGCGCACCCACAGCTCGCCGGTCTCCCGGCGCTCCACCGGCGGCTGGTGCTGGTCGAGCAGCACCCGGACGGCCGCGGCCCGCTCGGCGAGCCGGGTCAGGGTGCCCTCCCGGTCCCGCTCGCGGGCCGTCACCGTCACCCGGAACCGGGCCAGCTCGGGCGCGACCTCGCGGTACGCCTCACCGCGCACCGCCACCACCGGTCCGTCCGCCACGCCCTCACCCTAACGGCGGGTCGGTCGGGCCGCCGCCCGGTTCCCCGGTCAACCGACGGGCCGAGTACTCCACCTCGTCACCGTCGGTCCGGCACCCGTCCAGGTGCCCGCCGGCCGCGCCGAGCCCGTGCAGGAACGCCAGCTCCGCAGCGCCGGGAGCGAGCGGGAAACGGGGGCGCAGCCGTACCGTCGGACGGCCGGCCAGCGCGACCCGGGCATCCCGGCCCTCGCCGTGCCGGGCGGTCAACGCCGCCCGGTCGCCGGCCCGCAGCGCGCCGGCCAGCTCGTCCAGGAAGGCGGTGACCGACCCGAGCGCGTCGAGGATCTCCGCACGGTTGCCGAGCAGCATGTTCGCCGTCCGCTCCGGCGGCGTGCCGGCGACCCGGGTGCCGTCGCGGAAGCTGCCGGCCGCGAGGGCGAGCACCGCGTCGCGCAGCGGTGACCGGTCGGTGGCGCCGGCCAGGGCGCCGGCCAGCAGGTGCGGCACGTGCGAGGCGAGCGCGACGACCGCGTCGTGCCGGTCGGCCGCCATCGGCACCACCCGGGCGGCGAACACGTCGACGACCAGCGCGGTCAGCCACCGGAACGCGGCCAGCCCCGGACCGGGCGCCGGGCAGAGCACCCAGGCGGCGCCGTCGAAGAGGTCCGGCACGGCGGCGGTCAGGCCGGCCCGGTCGGTGCCGGCCATCGGGTGGCCGGGGACGAACCGGTGGGCCAGCCCACGCCCGGTGGCGAACGCGGCCAGCTCGGCCTTGGTGCTGCCCACGTCGGTCAGCACGCAGCCGTCGCCGGTCGCCGCGGCCACCTCGACCAGGGTGTCCGGGAGGGTGGGCAGCGGGCCGCAGAGGAAGACCACGTCCCGGTCGGCCACCGCGTCGACCAGGCGGTCCGGCGCGGGTACGCCAATCCGCCGCGCCTGGTGCCGGGTGACCTCGTCCGGGTCCCAGCCGACCACGTCGAGGCCGGCGGCGTGCAGCCGGAGCAGCACCGACCCGCCGATCAGGCCGGTGCCGACCACCGCCGCCCGCACCGGTGCGCCGGGCCTGTCCACCATCGGCGCACCTCGCCGTTCCTCCGCACGGGCGGGGCCGGCGGGCCCCGACTCGGTCCGGAGAGAGGATATCGCCCGACTGCCGGCCCGGGCGGGGGCCGGCCGTCGGGCGGACGGCTGGGTCAGGCCTGCGCGAGCCGGGCCGCGACGGCGTCGACGTGCGCGTCGGACTCGGTGAGCGCCGCGCGGACGTGCCGCGATCCGCCGGGGCCGTAGAAGACGCCGGCGGCGACCAGGATGCCCCGCCGGGCCAGCCAGTCGACGGTGTCCCAGCAGTCCTCGTCGCGGGTCATCCAGAGGTAGAGGCCGGCCTCCGAGTGCTCGACCGTGAAGCCCGCCCCGGTGAACGCGGCGAGCAGCGTCTCCCGCCGGGCCCGGTAGCGTTCCCGCTGCTCGTCGGCGTGGGCCTGGTCGCCCAGGGCGGCCACCATCGCCGCCTGCACGGGCGCGGGCACGATCATGCCGGCGTGCTTGCGGACCTTGAGCAGCTCGGCCACCAGGGTCGGGTCGCCGGCCACGAAGCCCGCCCGGTAGCCGGCCAGGTTGGAGCGCTTGGAGAGCGAGTGCACCGCCAGCACCGAGTCGTACGACCCGCCGCAGACCTCGGGCGAGAGCACCGACACCGGTGCGGCGTCGCCGGACCAGCCCAGCGGCAGGTAGCACTCGTCGCTGGCCACCACGGCCCCGCGCTCCCGCGCCCAGTCGACCACCTTGCGCAGGTGGGCGGTGGGCAGCACCCGACCGGTCGGGTTGCCGGGCGAGTTCACCCAGACCAGGCGTACCCGGGGGTTCGGACCGACGGCGGTCAGCGAGTCGGCGCGGACGGTGGTGGCACCGGCCAGCCGGGCCCCGTCCTCGTACGTGGGGTAGGCGATCGACGGCACCACGACCACGTCACCGGGGCCGATCCCGAGCAGGGTGGGCAGCCAGGCGACCAGTTCCTTGGAGCCGATCGTCGGCAGCACGCCGAGCCCGTCGACGCCGGCCCCGCAGGCGCGGGCCACCCAGCCGGCGATGGCGTCACGCAGCGCCGGGGTGCCCGCGGTCAGCGGGTAGCCCGGCGAGTCGGACGCGTCCGCCAGCGCCTGCCGGATCACCGGGGGCACCGGGTCGACCGGCGTGCCCATCGAGAGGTTGATCAGACCGTCCGGGTGCGCCGCGGCCAGGGTGGCCGCGGCGTCCAGCGTGTCCCAGGTGAACTCGGGCAGCCGTGCCGAGACCGGCGCGGGCCGGTTCAGTGGCCCTCGCCGCGCGGCGGCTGGGCGGCGACGAACGTCGCGTCCTTCTCCACCTTGCCGATCTTCGACGCGCCGCCGGGCGAGCCCAGGTCCTCGAAGAACTCGTAGTTGGCCCCGGTGTAGTCCTTCCACTGCTCGGGGACGTCGTCCTCGTAGAAGATGGCCTCCACCGGGCAGACCGGCTCACAGGCACCACAGTCGACGCACTCGTCGGGGTGGATGTAGAGCATCCGGTTGCCCTCGTAAATGCAGTCGACCGGGCACTCCTCGATGCATGCCTTGTCGAGCACATCTACGCACGGCTCGGCGATGATGTAGGTCACCGGTCTTCTCCTCCGCAAGACTCGTCGCGATCACCCGCGACGGTAAGAGCCTAGTATCTCGCCGGGGAGGGGGTCGATCGTGCTCCGACAGCAGGATGTGGGACACCGGATCGTGGTCCGCCGGATTGTGGGGATTCGCGAGGGCCGGCCGCTCTTCTCGGACGCTCTGGGCGAGCTGGTGGAGTTGACCGAGACCCATCTCACTCTCGCCACCGCCCAGGGGCGGCTACGGGTCCCGGTGGCCGACGTGCACCGGGCGAAGCGGGTGCCGCCGACCCGGCGGCCGACCGCCGCCGCGGTGGTCGCCCTGGAGCTGGCCTCCGACGAGGCGTGGCCGGCCCCGGTCCGGGGGCGGCTGGGCGACTGGCTGCTGCGGTCGGCGGCGGGCTGGAGCGGGCGGGCCAACTCGGCGCTGCCGGTGGGCGACCCGGACCGGCCGCTGCCGGAAGCGGTGGACGCGATCGAACGCTGGTACGCCGAGCGGGGTCAGCCGGCGATGGTCAACACGCCGCTACCGCTCGCCGCGCCGGTCGGCGCCGAGCTGGACGGGCGCGGCTGGGGCGCCCGCCCGCCCGTGCTGGTGCAGACCGTCGCGCTCACCGCGCTGCCGCCGGCGCCACCGACGCCCGCCGGCGCGCCGCCGGTCGGGCTGGCCGCCGTGCCGTCCGAGGACTGGCTCGCGGTCGCCGCCGGCCGCAAGGGCGGCCTCCCGGAGGCCGCCCGCCACGTGCTCACCGCCGTGGACCGGGTCCGCTTCGCCCACGTGTACGTCGACGGCACGCTGGTCGCGATCGGCCGGGGCACCGTCACGGGCGGGGGACGGTGGCTCGGGCTCAGCCTGATCGAGGTGGTGCCGCAGGCGCGTCGCCGAGGGCTGGCCGGTCGGGTGATCCGGGCGCTGGTCGGCTGGGCGGTGGCGGAGGGGGCGTCGCACGCCTTCCTCCAGGTCGAGCAGCGCAACACCGCCGCGGTGGCGCTCTACCGGGGGCTGGGCTTCACCACCCACCACACGTACCTGACCCGGGTCGCCCCGCACTGAGGAACGGGTGTGGAGAGCGCGCCCCGGGTCGGGCGGGTCAGCGGCGGACGACGCGGCGCGGCTTGGCCGCCTTGATCTCGGCGTACCGCTTGAGCATCTGCGAGCGGTGGTCGCGGCCGAGCGCGGTGAGCACCAGGTAGCCGACGGCCACCCCGGCCAGAGCGGCGGCGAGGTAGAGCCAGATCTGGGCGAAGAAGAGGCCGGCACCGCCACCGAACGGGTTGTCGCCGACCAGCAGCGGACCGACCAGCACGGTCAGCGCCAGCGCCACCGCCACCGCGGCGGCCACGTCGGCGGCCCAGCGCCCGACCAGGCGGGTCCGCCCCTCCCGGAAGACGACCACCGCGAGGATCAGCCCGACCACCAGGAACATGCCGAACGACACCCGGTCGGTGGCGGTGTCGTCGCCGTCGAAGCCGAGCTTGGCGATCACCCGGGCCACCACGTTGACCGCGAACAGCGCTCCCGCGAGCACACCGACCGCGCGCCACCGATTCGTCATCGCACGTCTCCCGCCGTACAACCCGCCCCGGCGGCGGGCCTTCTCGCAGGAATATGTACCACCGTTACCTGTGTGTCGTCATCACCCGTCGTGACGACGCTGCGGCGGGCCGAGGATCTGCCGGAAGGCCATCACCGCGAAGGTCATCGCCCCCGTGGTGATCATGGCGAGCCCGACCCAGTTGTCGCCGGAGACGAGCAGGTCACCCTCGGCGGTCCGGACCGCCGCCACCGCCATCAGCGCGAACCAGGGCAGCGCGGGCAGCGCCACCGCCCACTTCCGGCCGACCGTCGCGTACGCGAACCAGCTCAGCGCGATCGCCGCGCCGATGGTGACCAGCACGGACACCCCGATCAGCTGCCCACCCACCCGGACGGTGGAGAGCAGCAGGCCGAGCAGCGCGGCGAGCACCCCGCCGAGAACGGAGACCAGCCCTCCGGCCACCCGCAGGGCGAGGTCGAGCAACCGCTCGCCCCGGCCCGGGGACGGCGTGACGGTCTCCTCATCGATCAGCGGCATCGGCGCGGTGGGCAGGGTCACCGCAGCCCGGCCGCAGCGACCGGTGAGCGCTCCGACCCCTCCGCGGCCAGCCCGGCGAACAGGTCGTCCTCCCAGCCGTACGGGCCGAAGCCCGGACCCTTCTCCCCCACCGCCAGGGTGAAGAACTCCACGCCCATGAACTCGGCGCCGAAGTTGCCGGCGATCGAGTAGAGCCAGGAGGTGGCGGGGATCTGGGTGGCGTGCGCGCGCATCGCCGCCTCCTTGGCGGTGTGCTGATCGGTGGCGTCGATCCGGGCGGCGATCCCGTCGTCCGGGGTGCCGAAGGGGAGCTCGTCGACGCTGTCGATGCCGTCGAAGGGGTTGTCCGACGACTCGGTGAAGTGGCTGATGCCGGCCTCGAGGACGCTGCGCGGCATGGCCGTCCAGTAGACCTTGGCCGGGGCGAACCCCTCGGCGTCGGCCAGCTCGACCGCCCGCATCGCCACCCGGTGGGCCTGGATGTGGTCCGGGTGGCCGTAGAAGCCGTGCGGGTCGTACGTGATCAGGACCTGCGGGCGCACCTCGCGCATGATCTCCACCAGGTGCCCGGCGGCCTCGTCGAGGTCGGCCCGCCAGAAGGCCCGGGGGTGCTCGTTGGTGGCCAGCCCCATCATGCCGGAGTCGCGGTAGCGGCCGGCGCCGCCGAGGAAGCGGTGGTCGGTGACGCCGAGCGCGGCGCAGGCGGCGGCCAGCTCCCCGATCCGGAAGCCGCCGAGCTGGTCGGCCTCCGCCGCGGCGAGCTGCGCCAGCTCCGGCACGTGGATCTCGCCCTCCTCGCCGAGGGTGCAGGTCACCAGCGTGACGTGCGCGCCGTCGGCGGCGTAGTGGGCCATCGTCGAACCGGTGCCGATGGACTCGTCGTCCGGATGCGCGTGGACCAGCAGGAGGCGTCGATCGGGCAGCGTCGTCACGACCGTCACTCTAACCGGCGGTCCCTTTCCCCGAGCCTGACGCGTCCGCCCAGGTCGGCCACATCACGCCCGACGCCGCTCTACGATCCGAGCTGTGGACTTTCCCGAGCTGGCCGCCCGTACCCGTCGGTTCAGCCACGGGGCGCCGCGCGCCATTTCCGTGGCCGACGACGGTTCCCGGGTGGTCTTCCTCCGCTCGGGCGGACCGGACGACCCGGCGGACGCGCTCTGGTCGCTGGAGGTCACCACCGGCGAGGAGCGGTTGATCGCCGACCCGGCGGTGCTGCTCGGCGCGGACGCCGATTCGGCGACGCTCGCCCCAGGCGAGCGGGCGCTGCGCGAACGACTGCGACTGAGCGCCGCCGGCATCGGCTCGTACGCGTTGGACGCGGCCGGCCGGGTGGCGGTCTTTCCGCTGGCCGGGCGGCTGTTCCGGGCCGACCTGGTGCACGGCGACGTGGTCGAGGTGGCCACCGTCGGGCCGGTGGTCGACCCGCGACCCGACCCGACCGGGGAGCGGCTGGCGTACGTCACCGACGCGGCCGAGGGGGTCCGCCGGGGCGAGCTGCGGGTGGTCGAGGCCGACGGCACCGACACCCTGCTGGCCGGCGAGGAAGCGGGGGTGACCTGGGGGCTGGCCGAGCACGTCGCGGCCGAGGAGTTCGACCGGTTCCGCGGCTACTGGTGGGCGCCGGACGGCCGGTCGGTGCTGGCGGCGCGGGTGGACGAGTCGCGGGTCCCGCGCTGGCACCTGCACGACCCGGCCGACCCGGCGAGCCCGCCGACCAGCGTCGCGTACCCCCGGGCCGGTGGCCCGAACGCGGAGGTCAGCCTGCACCTGCTCGACCTCGACGACGGCTGGGTCGACGTGCACTGGGACCGCGAGACCTACCCGTACCTGGCGTCGGTGGACTGGGCCGACGGCGGCCCGCTGATCACCGTGCTGCGCCGCTCGCAGCAGCACGGTCTGGTGCTGGCCATCGACCCGCGCACCGGCGAGACCCAGGTGCACGCCGAGCTGGCCGACCCCCGCTGGGTGGAACCGATCCCGGGTACGCCGGCACACCTGCCGGACGGCCGGGTGCTGGTCGGCGGGGAGCTGGCCCACGACGGGTACGACGCCCGCTGCCTCTTCGCGGACGGGACGCTGCTCACCCCGCCGTCGCTCTACGTGCGCCGGGTGGTGGGCCGGCTGCCCACCGGCGGCGGGCCGGCCGACCTGCTGGTCGAGGCGAGCGAGGGCGAGCCGAGCCAGCGCCACCTGTACCGGGTGCGGACGGCGATCGGCGGCGGCGTGGACGCCCGCCGGATGAGCAGCACCCCCGGCTGGCACACGGGCGCCGTGGGCGGGGACGTGCTGGTGGTCGGCACCGCGTCGCTGGACGACCCGGGCATCCGCTGGTCGGTGTGGCGGGGCGACCGCGAGGTGGGCCAGCTCCGAACGCTTGCCGCCGTGCCGCCGTACGCCCCGCGGCCGATGATGGTGCGGGTGACCGACCGGCGGCTGCCGACCGCGGTGCTCTACCCGACCGACCACGTCAAGGGCACCCGGTTGCCGGTGCTGCTCGACATCTACGGCGGCCCGGGGCACCAGGAGGTGGTGGCGGCCCGGTCGGCGTGGCTGGAGCGGCAGTGGTGGGCCGAGTCGGGCTTCGCGGTGGTGACGATCGACAACCGGGGCACCCCGGGGGTCGCCCCGTCGTTCGAGAAGGCGATCCACCGGCGGCTGGCGGACGTGATCCTGGCCGACCAGGTGGACGCGCTGACCGCCCTGGCCGGCAAGCACCCGGACCTGGACCTGGACCGGGTGGCGATCCGGGGCTGGTCGTTCGGCGGCTGGCTGGCCGGGCTGGCGGTGCTGCGCCACCCGGAGCTGTTCCGATGCGGGATCGCCGGCGCCCCGGTCACCGACTGGCACCTCTACGACACCGCCTACAGCGAGCGGTACCTGGGCATGCCGGACGACGGGATCGACGTCTACGGCCACCACTCGCTGGTGGAGCTGGCCGCCGAGCCGGTGGTCGGCCCGGAGCAGGCCCGGCCGCTGCTGCTGGTGCACGGGTTGGTGGACGACAACGTGGTGGCCGCGCACACCCTGCGTCTCTCGGCGGCGCTGCTGTCCACCGGGCGCCCGCACGCGGTGCTGCCGCTGACCGGGGCCAGCCACATGGCGGCGGGCGGACTGTCCGAGCGGCTGCTCCGGCTGGAGCTGGACTTCCTGCGTACCCACCTGTAGACGCGGGCCGCCCCGGCCGACACCGTTGTCGACCGGGGCGGAATCCGTGCGCTGCTACTGCTTGACGTAGGCGTTCGTCAGCGCCGGGTAGCCGAAGATGCTGGACAGGTAGATCCCGCCCACCTTCGACCCGTGCAGGTAGTAGCCCTGCTCCACGAAGAGCGGCACCGCCGGGGCCACCTCCTTCATGATCCGCTGGTCGAGCGCGGCCCACTCCTTGCCCTGCTCCGCAGTGGGCAGGGCGAGCACCCGGTCGAACTCCTTGTTGATCTCGTCGTTGTTCACGTACGAGGTGTTGCTGTTGTTCTCGGCCTTGATGGTGCGGCCGTCGAAGAGCACCGGCAGGATCGCCGCGCCACTGGGCCAGTCAGCGGCCCACTGGCTGAGGTAGAGGTCCCACGGGTTGTTCTTCTTGCCGACCTCGTCGAGCTTCGAGTCGGCCGGAATGCTCTTCAAAGTGATCTTGAAGCCGGCCTTCTCCAGGTTGCTCTTGAGCTGGGTGCCGTACTCCGGGTAGTCGTCGCCGATGCCGAGCACCAGCTCCGGGGTCTTGCCGCCGAGCAACTCCTTGGCCTTGTCGACGTTGCCGGTGGGGCCGGCCGGGTAGGCGTCGTACTTCTCGAAGCCGATGGTCGACGGCGGCATCAGGGTGGTGACCGCCTTGGCGGTCGCCTCGCCGCCGTAGACCTTGATGAAGCCGTCCCGGTCGATGGCGTAGTTCAGCGCCTGGCGCACCGACAGGTCGGTGACCCGGCTGGTGTTGATGTCGAGCCGCCACAGGCTCGGGGTCTGCCCCTGCACCGAGCGCTGCTTGAGCGCAGCGTCGCCGGAAACCCGGGCGACCAACGCCGAGGGCACGCCGTTCCAGGCCAGCGCCGTCTGGTCGTCGCCGTTGTCGGAGATCACCCGGTTGGCGCCCGCCTCGGCGTCCGGACCGAAGTTCCAGACGATCTTGTCGGGGTACGCGTGCCGCACCGGGTCCGTCTTCGGGTCCCAGTTCTCGTTCCGCTCCATCACCAGCTCGACACCGGCGGTGTTCTTGGTGATCTTGTAAGGGCCCGAGGAGAACGGCTGGTTGTCCAGGTTGACGCCGGTGTCCTTCTCCGCCTTCAGCGGCGCGGTGTACGGCAGCGACGCGGCGAACGGCAGGTCGCAGTGCGGCTTGGCGAACTCGAACTTGACCGTCTTGGCGTCCGGCGTGGTCAGACCCGGCGGAAGCGAGGTCTTGTTCGCCTTGAAGTTCCACTTGGTGTCGTACTGCGGGCTGTCGGCGAGCCACTCCTGCAGGTAGGTCGGGCCGCCGGTCAGGTCGGGGTCGAAGGAGCGGGCGATGCCGTACGCGATCTCCTTGGACGTGATCGGGCTGCCGTCCTCGAACTTCACCCCGTCCTTGATCTTGAATTCCCAGACCTTGCAGTCCTTGTTGACGTCCGTGCCCGGGGTCTCGGCGAGGTCGCCGACCAGCGTGACCTTGCCCGAGCCGTCGTCCTTGAACGTGGTCAGGAAGCGGCTGTAGAGCGGGGCGTTCATCAGACCGGCGAACGAGTAGATCCGTTGCGGGTCAAGGTGCGAGATCTTGGTCTCCCGGATCACCCGGAAGGCCCCACCCTTGCTGGCGCCGGGGACCTCGGCGGCCGGTCCCATCGAGTCCTTCGGGTCGGTGGCGATCGAACCGCTCTGCACCCGGTCGGCGTCGTTGCCGCCACCGGTGCCCTTGTTCTCGCTGCACGCCCCCATCACCACGAGCAGTGCGAGCGCTCCGCCTGCGGCGGCTGCCCTCTTCAGGCGCATCTGCGCCCTCCTCCCCTATCTGGAGCCTCCGTCAGACGACGTAGGAAAACTACGGTTTGTGTAACAGAGGGCGGCGGATATCTCCATGCCCTCCCCGTCGCCGTTGCGTTATCGCAACCGGACCCGGGGGTCGATGGCGGCGTAGAGCAGGTCGACCACGATGTTGGCGACCACGATGAAGACCGCCGAGATCAGCACGGTGGCCATGATGGTCGGCAGGTCGCCCGCCCGGACCGCGTCCACTGCGGTACGACCGAGCCCCTGGATGCCGAACGTGGTCTCGGTGATCACCGTGCCGCCGAGCGCGCTGCCGACGTCCAGGCCGGCGATGGTGACGATCGGGGTGATCGCCGCGCGCAGCGCGTGCCGCCCGTACACCTTGGGTTTGGCCAGGCCCTTGGCCCGCGCGGTCCGGACGAAGTCCTCCGACAGCGTCTCCAGCATCTGGGCCCGGGACAGCCGGGCGTAGATCGCGGAGAAGAGGAAGGCCAGCGCCACCCAGGCCAGGACGAGGCCGCTGGCCCACTTCACCGGGTTGTCGAAGATGGAGGTGTAGCCCGGCGTCGGGGTGATCCGCAGGTTGTAGGTGAAGACCAGCAGCAGCACCGCACCGACGAAATAGAGCTGCATCGAGGCTCCGGCCAGGGAGAAGCCGATCGCCAGCCGGTCCAGCACGGTGCCGCGTCTCAGCGCGGAGATCATGCCGAGCCCGACGCCGAGCACCAGCCAGAGCACCGCGGCCGGGATGACGATGCTGAGCGTCACCGGGAGCACCCGGGCGAGCGTGTCGGTGACCGCCTCGCTGTTGACGTACGAGTAGCCGAGGCAGGGGGCATCGCACCGGCCGCCCTGGGAACTGCCCAGGTCCCGCCCGGTGACGATGCCCTTCATGTAGTTGGCGTACTGCTCGGGCAGCGGGTCGCGCAGACCCAGCTCCTCGCGGACCCGCTCCAACCGTTCGGCGTTGCAGTTCTTCGGGCACATCCCGCTGACCGGGTCCTTCGGCAGGCCAAAGAACATCAGGAAGCTGAGCACGCTCACCGCGAAGAGGGTGAGCACGGCGGTGAGCAGCCGCCGGACCAGGAAACGCGTCATGACACACCCCTACCGGGACGACTTCGGGTCGAGCGCGTCACGCAGCGCGTCGCCGAGCAGGTTGAAGGCGAGCACGAGGATGAAGATCGTGACGCCGGGGAAGAAGACGTACGCCGGGTCGGTCTGCAGATACGGGATGCTCTGGAAGATCATCCGACCGAAGTCGGCGGTGGGTTCGAGGATGCCGATGCCCAGGAAGGAGAGCGCCGCCTCGCCGGTGATGTACTGCGGCACCGCCAGCGAGAAGGCGACCAGGATCGGCGCCCAGAGGTTCGGCAGGAGCTGCCGGAAGAGCATGTGCCCCAGCCCGGCGCCGCTGGCCCGGGCCGCCTCCACGAATTCCCGTTCGCGTAGCGAGATCACCTGTCCGCGGACCAGCCGGGCCGTGCTGGTCCAGCCGAACGCGGCGAAGACGACGATCAGGACGGCCACCTGGAACGACGGCGGCACCTCCTCGCGCGGGCCGTAGAAGCGCAGCGACGCGGTCGGCACCACGGCGAGGGCGAAGATGAGGAACGGCAGGGCCAGCGCCACGTCGGTGATCCAGCTGATCACCGCGTCCACCACGCCGCCGAGGAAGCCGGCGATGATCCCGGCCGCCACGCCGATCGCGGTGGTGACCAGGGCGGCGGCGAACGCGATGAAGAGCGACGTCCGCATGCCGTAGACCATCCGGATGAAGATGTCCCGGCCCAGCCGCGGTTCCAGCCCGAACCAGTGGTCGCCGGTGATGCCGCCGACGTAGCCCAGCGGCATGCCGTTGCCGTCCAGGAGCTGCTGGAACTGCTCGTTCGGGCCGACCCCGTACAGCTTGGAGACCAACGGCGCGGCGAGCGCCAGCACGATGAAGAGCAGCAGCACGACGCCGCTGACCATCGCCGTACGGTCCCGGCGCAGCCGGGACCAGGCGAGCTGGCCGGGCGACCGGCCGACGATCGCCCTCTCGCCGGGCTTGACGGTGTCGGCGGCGGGCTCGATCTCCGCCCGCACCGCGCCCTCGACCGGGGACAGGCTCACTGGGGGACCTCCACGACTTCGCTGGTTGCGGCGGCGATGGACCCCTGCTCCGGAAAGTGGCAGGCGGTCAACTGCCGGCCGCCGTCGCGGGTGGTCAGGGCGGGCTCCTCCGTCGCGCACCGCTCCTGGGCCTTCCAGCAGCGGGTGCGGAATCGGCAGCCCGAGGGCGGGTTGAGCGGAGTGGGGACGTCGCCGGTGAGGCGGATCCGCCCCGCCGGCCCGAGGGTGGTGACGTCGGGGATCGCCGAGAGCAACGCCCGGGTGTACGGATGCTGGGGGCGTTCGTAGATGTCGTCGCGGTCGCCAATCTCGACGATCTTGCCGAGGTACATGACGGCGACCCGGTGGCAGAAGTGCCGCACGACGGCGAGGTCGTGGGCGATGAAGACGAACGCCAGGCCCAGGTCGCGTTGCAGGTCGCGCAGCAGGTTGATGACCTGCGCCTGGATGGAGACGTCCAACGCCGACACCGGCTCGTCGGCGACGATGAGCTTGGGGCGCAGCGCGA
This sequence comes from Micromonospora sp. BS32, assembly GCF_059089345.1. Classification (NCBI taxonomy): domain Bacteria; kingdom Bacillati; phylum Actinomycetota; class Actinomycetes; order Micromonosporales; family Micromonosporaceae; genus Micromonospora; species Micromonospora sp. BS32. The sequence goes on along the minus strand of NZ_JBSSHR010000028.1, from coordinate 43,569 downwards.
GGGCGCGGGCGATGCCGATGCGTTGGCGCTGGCCGCCGGAGAACTCGTGCGGATACCGGTTGTAGTGCTCGGGGCTGAGTCCGACGAGTTCGAGGAGTTCCTTGACGCGTTTCTTGACCCCGCCGGGTGGGGTGATGCCGTTGACCTGCAGGGGCATGGCGACGATCCGGCCGACGGTGTGCCGCGGGTTCAGCGAGGCGTACGGGTCCTGGAAGATGATCTGAAGGTCCTGCCGCAGCGGGCGGAGTGCCCCGCGCCGGGCGTGGGTGATGTCCCTGCCGGCGAACTCGATGCTGCCGGCGGTCGGGTCCAGCAGCCGGACCAGCATCCGCCCGGTGGTGGTCTTGCCGCAGCCCGACTCCCCCACCAGACCGAGCGTCTCCCCCGGCCTGACCCCGAAGTCCAGGCCGTCGACCGCCCGGACCGCCCCGGTGGCCCGGAAGCCGTCGCGCACCGGGAAGTGCTTGGTCAGGCCGCTGACCTTGAGCAGCGGCTCGCTGGCTGCGTTCCTCGCGCTCACTTGGCAACCCCCACCTGTGCGATGTCCTCCTGGTAGAGCCGGGTGCGTTCCTCCGCCGGCAGGTGGCAGGCCACCAGGTGGCCGGCCTCGCCCGTCGGGCCCAGCTCGGGCACGTCGGTGCGGGAGCGGTCGCCGTTGCGACCGGCGTACCGGCAGCGCGGGTGAAAGGCGCAGCCCGACGGCAGGTTGATCAGCGAGGGCGGCGTGCCGGGGATCGGCAGCAGATCCGCGTCGGCGTCGCCGTGCAACGAGGGCACGCTCGACAGCAACCCCCAGGTGTACGGGTGCTGCGGGCGTCGCAGCACCTGCTCGACCGTGCCCCGCTCCACCGCCCGGCCGCCGTACATGACCAGCACGTCGTCGGCGACCTGGGAGACCACGCCCAGGTCGTGGGTGATCAGGATGATCGCCGAGTGGAACTCGGCCTGCAGGTCGGTGAGGAGGTCCAGGATCTGCGCCTGCACGGTCACGTCGAGGGCGGTGGTCGGCTCGTCGGCGATCAGCAGGTCCGGGTCGTTGACCAGGGCCATCGCGATCATCGCCCGCTGCCGCATGCCGCCGGAGAACTCGTGCGGGTACTGGTCGAAGCGGCGCGCCGGCTGCGGGATGCCGACCCGGCCGAGCATGTCGACCGCCCGGGTGCGGGCCTCCCGCCGGCCCGCCCGCGGGTGGTGCACCCGGTACGCCTCGGCGATCTGCCGGCCGACCGTGTAGTACGGGTGCAGCGCCGACAGCGGGTCCTGGAAGATCATCGCCATGTCCCGGCCACGCAGCCGGCGCACCTCCTCCTCGGGGAGGCCGACCAGCTGGCGACCGGCGAGGGAGATCTCCCCGGTGATGGTGGTCCGTTTCGCGTCGTGCAGGCCCAGGATGGCCAGCGAGGTGACGCTCTTGCCGGAGCCGGACTCGCCGACGATGCCGAGCGTGCGCCCGCGCGACACGTCGAAGCTGACCCCGTCCACGGCCCGGACCACACCGTCGGAGGTGGCGAAACTGACCCGCAGGTCGTCGACCCGCAGGTGGGGCGCCTCGCCGGCGCGCTGCGCCGGCACGCCGGGGCGGTCGTCCGACTGCCCGGCCGGCACTGGTTCCGGACTGTCCACGACCGCCTCCCTCGGATTGTAGAGAACCTACAACAAACTCACGAGGGCGAAAATAAGCTACATCGGCGGAGCTGTCAGCGGGCCACAGCGTAACGAGTCGGCAACGGCGAAGGACAGCCCTCACCAGGACATCCACCACCGCAACTTGACGGCCTCGACCCACGCTCGCACCTGGGTGCGACCATAGTCGAGTGCTCCGTCACCAGGGCGGGTGATGCGCTGGAGCTGACCGAACCGGTCAAGGCCACCATCCGGCCCGGGGAGCTGCTCGCCTGACGGATGTCGGTCGGCTCGCCTAGGGTCGGGCGCATGACGGAGTTCGACGCGGCGTCCGCCGCCGTACAGGCCGCGCTCGACGCGGGCGCCCGGTACGCGGACGCTCGGGTGATGCACCGCCGCTACGAGTCGATGTCGGCGCGCAACGGCGCGATCGAGGAGCTGGCCCAGAACGAGAGCATCGGGCTGGGTGTGCGGGCGCTGGTGGGGTCGAGCTGGGGCTTCCACGCCGTACCCGAGCTGTCGGACGCCGCGGCCCGCGACGCCGGCCGGCGCGCCGCGGCGATCGCCACCGCGAGCGCGCGGGTCCCCGGCCCGCCGATCGACCTGGTGCCGGTCGAGCCGGCCGTGGCGAGCTGGGCCTCCGGCTGCGAGATCGACCCGCTCGGCGTGGCCCTGTCCGACAAGGGCGACCTGCTGGTCCGGGCCACCGGCACGATGCGGGAGCACGGCGCGGACCTGGCCGAGGGGCTCTACCAGATCTGGGACACCGCCAAGTGGTTCGTCTCCAGCGAGGGGCACCGGATCGACCAGCGGATCCGCGAGTGCGGCGGCGGCATCTCGGCCACCTCGATCGGCGACGGCGAGACCCAGCGCCGGTCCTGGCCCAGCTACCGCGGCCAGTACGGCACCACCGGCTGGGAGCTGGTCGAGTCGCTGGACCTGGCCGAGCACGCGGCCCGGATCGCCGAGGAGTCGCGGGCGCTGCTGACGGCGCCCGAGTGCCCCGCCGGCGAGACCGACCTGATCCTCGGCGGCGAGCAGCTCGCCCTCCAGATCCACGAATCGGTCGGGCACGCCATCGAGCTGGACCGGATCCTCGGCTGGGAGGCCGCCTTCGCCGGCACGTCCTGGCTGGACCTGGCTCAGCTCGGGTCGCTGCGGTACGGCTCCGAGCTGATGAACGTCACCATCGACCCGACCATCCCCGGCGCGCTCGGCAGCTTTGGCTTCGACGACGAGGGCTCCCCCGCGGTGAAGCGGGACGCCGTCCGCGAGGGGCGCTGGGTGGGCGTGCTCGCCGGCCGCGACTCGGCCGCCGTCGCGGGCCTCGACTACGGCGGCAGCGTACGGGCCGACGGCTGGGCGCGGCTGCCGATGGTGCGGATGACCAACGTCGGCCTGGAGCCCGGGCCGCACACCCTGGACGAGATCGTCGCCGCGACGGACGACGGGGTGCTGATGGACGTCAACCGTTCCTGGTCGATCGACGACAAGCGGCTCAACTTCCAGTTCGGCTGCGAGATCGGCTGGGAGGTGAAGAACGGCAGGCGCGGCCGGATGCTGCGCAACCCCACCTACACCGGGATCGGCCCGCTCTTCTGGCGCTCGATGGACATGCTCTCGTCCGAGATCGTCTCCTGGGGCACGCCGAACTGCGGCAAGGGGCAGCCCGGCCAGGTCGGGCACACCGGCCACCCGTCCGCGCCGGCCCGCTTCCGCAACGTCCGGGTGGGGGTCCGGGCATGAGCGAGCGGAGCGAGCGAATCATCAGGCCCAGCGCGGTGGTGCCTCATGGCGGCACGGAGCGCAGCGGAGTGCCGGCATGAGCGATTCGAAGGGAAGGGCCGTGACCGAGCTGGAGATCGCTGGCCGGGTGATGGAGCTGGTCCACCGGCTCGCCGGGGCGGGGGCGCAGGCCGAGGTGGTGGTGACCCGGCACGACCTGGCGCTGACCCGGTTCGCCAACTCGGCCATCCACCAGAACGTCGCCGAGACCGGCGTCGGTGTCCGGCTGCGGCTGCACGTCGACGGGCGGACGGCCGCCGGCGGCGGCAGCCTGGTCGACCCGGACGGGCTGCGCGCGCTGGTCGAGCGGACGCTCACCGCGGCCCGGCTCTGCCCGCCCGACCCGGCCTGGCCCGGCCTCACCCCGCCGTCGCCGGTGGCGTCCAGCGGCGTCCTCGACGAGGCCACCGCGTACGCCGAGCCCGATGCCCGGGCCGACCGGGTACGCGCCTTCGTGGACGCGGCCGGCGGCCTGGAGACGGCCGGCTACTGCCGCACGTCGTACCGGTCGGGGGCGTTCGCCAACTCGGCCGGGCACTCGGCGCACGGGCGGGCGGTCGAGGCGGCGATGGACGGCATCGCGCGGGCCGGCGGCGCGGACGGGGTGGCCCGCTTCTGCGCCGATCGGCTCGCTGACCTCGACGGCGCTGCTCTCGGCACCCGGGCGGCGGCGAAGGCGCGAGCCGCGACCGACCCGGTCGAGCTGCCCCCGGGTCGCTACGAGGTGGTGCTCGAACCGGCCGCCGTGGCCGACCTGTTGCAGAATCTCGCCTGGTTCGGCTTCAACGGCAAGCGGTACGCCGAGCGGCAGAGCTTCGCCGCGCCGGGCGAGGCCCAGTTCGACCCGGCGGTGACCCTGGTCGACGATCCGCGGCACGGCTCGACCCTGCCGTACGACCTGGAGGGCACCGCCCGGGCGCCGCTGACCCTGGTGGCGGCGGGCACGACCCGGGCGGTGGCCCACGACCGGCGCAGCGGCGCCGAGGCGGGGGCCGCGTCCACCGGGCACGGGATGCTCGGCGCGTCCACGTTCGGCCCGATCCCGCACAACCTGCGGCTGCTCGCCGCCGACGGTCGGCCCGACACCGGGACCGACCGCGAGACCGGCGCCGGGACCGACCACGAGACCGGCGCCGGTAGGGACGGCGGGGCCGGGGCGGTAGTCGGCAGCGGCACCGGGGTGGCCGGCGCGGTGGCCGACCCGGACACCGCTGCGCTGGTCGCCGGGATGGAGCGGGGCCTGCTGGTCAGCGACTTCTGGTACACCCGGGTGCTGGATCCGAAGAGCCTGGTGATCACCGGCCTGACCCGCAACGGGGTGTGGCTGGTGGAGGACGGCGTGCCGACCCGGGCGGTCCGGGACTTCCGCTTCACCGAGTCGTACCCCCGGGCGCTGGCGCCGGGCGCGGTGCGCGGCCTGGGCCGACGGGCGGTCCGCCAGCCGGACCGGATGGACGGCGTGTGGTGGGAGACCCCGGCGCTGCGGCTGGCGGCGTGGAACTTCACCGGCGGTGCGTCCGGCTGAGCCGGCCCCGCCTCTTTCCGGCCGGCCCCGCCTCGCAGGCCCGGCACAACCGTCAGCTGCCCCTACGAACGTGATGGCGTCGACGAATCAGCGGCCCCGTTCCACGCTCACCGGAAGCGTGATTCGTTCTTGCCATCAAGTTCGTAGCGCCGCCGACCACATGCTGCGCCGTCCGACCCATCGCTCCCAAATATTGATCATGGTTCGGGTCTTTCCAACCTGCGGGACACACGGGACACTGCGTTGCGCGGCCTGGCCGTGAAGATCGGCGTAACGTGTGTCACTTAGCTGCGCCGTCTCGCCGGCGCGGTCGTTGGTGTGCGCAAAGACGTGGCAGTGGACCTCAGTCCCACCGGTCCGCTGACCGACCGGAACGTGATCCGCCGCCCGCGAGGGCCCCGTCAGGGAGACGACTGGAATGACATCAACGGCAACGAAGCCGCGGGGGGCGCGGGCGCGCGCCGCGATCGCGGCGAAGACGTTGCGTACGGACCGGTGGTGGTTCGCCCCGCTGATCACCGTCATCGGACTCAGCGCCTGGGTGGCGTACGCGACGGTCCGGGTCTTCATGCACAAGTGGTACTGGGTCGACGCGTACCACTACCTGACCCCGTTCTACTCCCCCTGCGTGACCGAGCGGTGCACCGAGGGCTCCTCGCACTTCGGCAGTTTCCTGCCCGGCTGGTGGATCATCCCGGACGCGGCGCTGACCCTGCCGTTCCTGCTGCTGTTCCGGCTGACCTGCTACTACTACCGCAAGGCGTACTACCGGTCGTTCTGGCTCTCGCCGCCGGCCTGCGCCGTTCCGGACGGGCACAAGTCCTACGGCGGCGAGACCCGGTTCCCGCTGCTCGGGCAGAACCTGCACCGCTACTTCTTCTACGCCGCCGCCATCATCTCGCTGATCAACACGTACGACGCGATCTACGCGTTCCACTCGCCCAAGGGCTTCGGGTTCGGGCTGGGCAACATCGTCCTGCTCGTCAACGTGGTGATGCTCTGGGCGTACACCATCTCCTGCCACTCCTGCCGGCACATCATCGGCGGCCGCCTGAAGCACTTCTCGAAGCACCCGGTGCGCTACAAGGCGTGGACGGGGGTGTCCTGGTTGAACGTCCGGCACATGCAGCTCGCCTGGATCACCCTCGGCACCCTGGCCCTCACGGACTTCTACGTGATGGCCGTCGCCGCCGGCTGGTTCAACGACCTGCGGTTCATCAACTAGAGGGCGCCCGGACATGACGACTACCACTCGCATCGAACGACACCACTACGACGTCGTCGTGATCGGGGCCGGCGGCGCCGGCCTGCGCGCGGCGATCGAGGCCCGGCTCGCCGGCAAGAAGACCGCGATCATCTCCAAGTCGCTCTTCGGCAAGGCACACACCGTGATGGCCGAGGGCGGCGCGGCGGCCGCCATGGGGAACGCGAACAGCCGGGACAGCTGGCAGGTGCACTTCCGGGACACCATGCGCGGCGGCAAGTTCCTCAACAACTTCCGGATGGCCGAGCTGCACGCGAAGGAGTCGCCGCACCGGATCTGGGAGCTGGAGACGTACGGGGCGCTCTTCGACCGCACCAAGGACGGCAAGATCTCCCAGCGCAACTTCGGCGGCCACGAGTACCCGCGGCTGGCGCACGTGGGCGACCGGACCGGCCTGGAGCTGATCCGCACCCTCCAGCAGAAGATCGTCTCCCTCCAGCAGGAGGACAAGCGCGACCACGGCGACTACGAGGCCCGGATCAAGGTCTTCGCCGAGACCACCGTGACCGAGCTGCTGCTCGACGGGGACCGGGTCGCCGGCGCGTTCGGCTACTACCGGGAGTCCGGGGAGTTCGTCCTCTTCGAGGCGCCGGCGGTGGTGCTGGCCACCGGTGGGGTCGGCCGGTCCTACAAGGTCACCTCGAACTCCTGGGAGTACACGGGTGACGGGCACGCCCTCGCGCTGCGCGCCGGGGCGACGCTGATCAATATGGAGTTCCTCCAGTTCCACCCGACCGGCATGGTCTGGCCGCCCTCGGTGAAGGGCATCCTGGTCACCGAGTCGGTCCGCGGTGACGGCGGCGTGCTGAAGAACTCCGAGGGCAAGCGGTTCATGTTCGACTACGTCCCCGACGTCTTCCGCAAGCAGTACGCGGAGACCGAGGAGGAGGCGGACCGCTGGTACACCGACCCGGACAACAACCGGCGCCCGCCGGAGCTGCTCCCCCGCGACGAGGTCGCCCGCGCGATCAACAGCGAGGTCAAGGCCGGCCGGGGTACGCCCGCGGGCGGCGTCTACCTGGACATCGCCTCCCGGCGTTCGGCCGAGGAGATCCGCCGCCGGCTGCCGTCGATGTACCACCAGTTCAAGGAGCTGGCCGACGTCGACATCACCGCCGAGCCGATGGAGGTCGGGCCGACCTGCCACTACGTGATGGGTGGCGTGGAGGTGGACCCGGACTCGGGCGCCGCGTACGGCACCGTGCGTGGGCTCTTCGCCGCCGGTGAGGTCTCCGGCGGCATGCACGGCTCCAACCGGCTCGGCGGCAACTCCCTGTCGGACCTGCTGGTCTTCGGCAAGCGGGCCGGCGGACACGCGGCGACGTACGCCGATCAGTTGACCTCGCGCCCGAAGGTGCCGGTCGGCGCGGTGGAGACCGCGGTGGAGACGGCCCTGGCGCCGTTGCAGCGGGACACCGGCGAGAGCCCGTACACCCTCCAGCAGGACCTCCAGGCGGTGATGGGAGATCTGGTCGGCATCATCCGGCGGGAGGGTGAGCTGGCGGACGCACTGGCGCGGCTGGCGGAGCTGCGCGAGCGGGTGGCGAAGGTGAGCGCGGCCGGCGGCCGGCGCTACAACCCGGGCTGGCACCTGGCCCTGGACCTGCGCAACATGCTGGTGGTCTCGGAGTGCACCGCTAAGGCGGCGCTGGAGCGGCAGGAGTCGCGCGGCGGGCACACCCGGGAGGACTTCCCGGCGATGGACCCGAAGTGGCGCCGGGTGAACCTGGTCTGCGCGCTGGACGGCGACACCGTACGCCTGGAGCACAAGCCGCTGCCGCGGATGCGGGCCGAGCTGATCGGGCTCTTCGACCGCACCGAGCTGGCCAAGTACCTGACCGACGAGGAGCTCGCGGAGTTCGACGCCCTCGCTGAGGAGGCGGGCAAGTAATGGGAACCAAGCGTGAGTTCCGCATCTGGCGGGGCGACGAGACCGGCGGCGACCTGCAGGACTACACCGTCGAGGTGAACGAGGGCGAGGTGGTCCTCGACGTCATCCACCGGCTCCAGGCCACCGACGCGCCGGATCTGGCCTGCCGGTGGAACTGCAAGGCCGGCAAGTGCGGCTCCTGCTCGATGGAGATCAACGGCAAGCCGCGGCTGAGCTGCATGACTCGGATGTCGACCTTCGAGGAGGCCGAGACCGTCACGGTCACCCCGCTGCGCACCTTCCCGGTGATCCGGGACCTGGTCACCGACGTCTCGTTCAACTACGAGAAGGCCCGGGAGACGCCGGCGTTCGCGCCCCCGCCGGGGGTGGCGCCGGGCGAGTACCGGATGCAGCAGGTCGACGTGGAGCGCTCGCAGGAGTTCCGCAAGTGCATCGAGTGCTTCCTGTGTCAGAACGTCTGCCACGTGATCCGCGACCACGAGGAGAACAAGCAGGCCTTCTCCGGGCCGCGCTTCTTCATCCGGGCCGCCGAGCTGGACATGCACCCGCTGGACGCGAAGACCGACCGCAAGGAGTACGCGCAGCAGGAGCAGGGGCTCGGCTTCTGCAACATCACCAAGTGCTGCACGGAGGTCTGCCCCGAGCACATCAAGATCACTGACAATGGGATCATCCCCATGAAGGAGCGGGTCGTCGACCGCAGGTACGATCCCCTCGTGTGGCTTGGTAGCAAGATCTTCCGTCGGGGTGACACGCCCCAGAGCACCGCGGGCAGCGCGGGGAAGGAGTCCGTGGTGCACAGCGGCGCTCATCAGGCTGGCGTCCACTCGCACGCCGGCGGTTCGCACGACCCCCGCGCGGAGACCCAGGCGCAGCAGGGCGTGAACTGGCACCGCGAGGTGCCGCACCCGACCGCCCCGGCGGTCGACGACCGCGGCAAGCTCCCGCTCACGGAGCTCACCTTCGACCGGGCGGCGGCCCCGTCCCCGTTCGGCGACGACGTCACCTTCCCGCTGCCGCCGGAGCACCTCAACTTCGCTCACCCGAGCCAGGACGAGAAGCACTGAGCGGTACGACGATGTTGACGGGGGCCGCGGCGCAAGCCGCCGGCCCCCGTCACCTTTCCACCCCCGCATCCGCTTCCCCGGCCGGGTCCCACTCGTTGCTCATGAGGCGGCCGCGGCGGCGAAGGTCAGCGGGCGGGCGTCTGGAGCAGGGGGCGGAGGGCGGCCACGATGGGAGCGTCGGCGGGGAGCCAGGTCACCGTGTCGAGTTCGGCGGCGGAGAGCCAGCGCATCGCGGAGTGTTCCAGCGCCCGCGGCTGGTCGCCGTGCAGCAGCCGGGCCGCGTACACCCTGAGCACCGAGCGGCCGTGCGCCATCCGGACGTCCCGGCCGACCCGGTCGCCGATCTCGACGCGTACGGCGAGTTCCTCGACGCACTCGCGGGCCAACGCGGCGGTCTCGCTCTCCCCCGGCTCGACCTTGCCGCCGGGGAACTCGAACATCCCGGCCACCTCGGGCGGGGCGGTGCGCGCGCAGGCCAGCACGCGCCCGTCGCTGATGATCGCCGCGCCGACAACGACCTTCGGCTCCCGCCGTTCGGCCTGCCCGTTACCGCTTACCCGTTCGGTCTGCACGGGCGTCCAGCGTGCCAGATCAATCGTCGGTTTGGGTACCTGACCCGGCCGCTAGGTCAGGAAGACCAGGAAGTGTGGGCGTGGACACATCGCCCCTCGGCCGACAGACTGGGTAACACCACGAGGACACGGGACGGCGACGATTTGGCCACAAGCCGGCAACGGCGCCTGGGAGGTGCGGTGATGCGCGCGCTGTTCAACAGTCGGGCGAAGCACGACTACCTCAGCGATGCGCTCACTCTTCTCACGGGCTGGACCCGGGAGGGTGAGCAGATCCGTCGCACCATGATCATTGACGACACCCAGCACGCGGCACTGACCGAGCGGGTGGCGGTGGTCGCCGACGCGCTGCGGCTCCGCCCGGAGATCAGCCGCCGGGACTCGGAGACCCAGATCCGGCTCGGCCACGACGACGGTGAGCCACTCACCGAGGGCGAGGTCCTGCTGGCCGCCCGCATCGAGGACGCGTACCGCGCGGTCACCGGGGTCTGAGCCAGGCCACAGCCGATCCGGGCTCTTTCCGCCGGGGTCGCGTCGAGCGTGTGCGGGCCCATCGTCACCCCCGTTCCCCGTCGGCGGATCGTCTCCGTCGCCTCAGCCTAGGACCGCGCGGCGCGCGGCGCGCTCCCCGGATCATCCTTCGCGAGACCGACCGAGTGGTCAGTACGTCACGCAGGGTAGCGCTCTCCTGCGAGTTTGCTGAGAATCTTGGTTTCGCCCAATCGGCGCCAGGGTAGGAATTGCGACGCGGAAGGGAACAACAACCCCGCCTATGGATTAACCATACGAAGTCTGACCTTTTGGAGCTGAAGATGACCGCGTCGACGAGCAACGCCACCACCCACGTGACCGACCACGTCGACCACGTGGGCCATGACCACGTGGGCCACGACGTCCGGCCGGTGCACCACCACGGCGACGAGACCAAGCCCTCGTGGAAGACCACCGAGCTGGCCGTCTACCTGCTCTCCGTCATCGGTGTGCTGATCGCCTCGAACGCCGTCGGTGACGGCGCGGCGAACAACGGCGGCGACTACTTCGCGGCCGACAAGGCCTGGTGGTTCATCACCCTGCTGACCATCGGTTACCTGATCAGCCGCGGCCTGGCCAAGGCCGGCAGCCGCACCCGGGACAACGACCCGCGCACCAGCCGCTGACCCGCAGCACCATCGAGCCCCGCCGCCCGATCCGGGTGGCGGGGCTCCGCCGTGTCACCGGACCGGTTCGCCCTGCGCGGTGGGCAGGCCGAGGGCCTGGCGTACGGCCAGCTCGGTCCGCGCGTCCGGGTGCCGTTCGATCTGTGCCACCAACTTCAGCAGGGCGGCCCGGTCGGTCGCCCGGTCGGCGTCCCGCCAGGACGGCTCGGCCTGCTCCATCTCCGCGAGCAGCCCGTCGATCGCCGGCCGCGCCGACGCCGGCCAGGTCTCGCCGCGCAACCGGAACCACATCCGGGTGTGCGCCTCCTCCGTTCGCTTCAACGCGTCCCGCAGCGCCTCCGGCGTGGCCGTCTGAGCCTGGCCGACGAGGTCCGCCCGCGCCTCGGTGTAGTCCCGCACGGCGGCCAGGTAGGCGAGCTGCTCGGGGCGGAGGACCGTGGCGTCCGCCCGCAGCGGCCGGGTCAGCGGGGTGGCCCCACCGGTCAGGTAGCAGGTGATCCGGGGATCCGTCCGCCATCCGATCCGGCTCGGGACGTACCAGCGCAGCCGGACGTCGGTGGGGAGCGCGAGCGGGTCGAGGACGTACCCGCGCTGCCGCTGGGCGCACCGCGTCTCCGCCCGCCGGGAGAGCGCGGCGCTGCCCGGGTACCGCTCGTCCGGGTAGCGCTCGTAGGCCGGGAAGTCGTCCACCAGCTCCCCGTCGTGCGGCCCGGCGCAGGGCACCTCGGTGACCCGCTCCGGCGCGGTCTGCGTACCCGGAGGGGCCGAGGGGGTGCGGAAGCATTCACCCACCCGCAGCCCCCGGAGACCCCCCTCCGGGTCGGGCCGGGGCGCCACGACGGTCAGGACCAGCACCGCGGCGAGCACCCACACTCCGAACAGGACCAGGCCGGCTACGACGAGGCCCCGGCCGCGCTGCCCGGTCCGCCGGATCCGGACCAGCGCGACGACACCGACGAGGGGTGCCAGCACGCCACCGAGCAGGCCGAGCAGGAAGGTGGCGACCGCGAGCCGGCTCATCCGGCCGCGCGGCGGCCCGGACCCCGCCCACGGCTCCCACCCGTCCGAGGCGACCTCCATCACACCCGGCGGAGGCGGCGGTACGTCCCGCCGCGCCCGCTCGGTCGGCTGCGAATCGGCCCGGTCCCTGGTCACGCCGCGTTCCTCCCCCGTTGCCCACTTTTCGACGGGCAACGGGAGACTAGTCCACCCGAGCGACCGCCGGGGCGCCGTCCGGACTGGCGGGCGCTTCCTACCGTGAGGCGCATGGCCAATGCGACGTACGACCGCAAGGAGCAGTTCCAGCAGATCCAGAGTGGACTGCTCGACGGCGAGCAGATCATCGCCGTCTACGACGCCGTGGGCACCGGCACCGGCTTCATCGGCCTCACCAACCGGCGGGTGATCATTCAGGACCGGTCCTTCGTCGGCAAGCGGCACGCCATCACCAGCATCCCGTACGCGAGAATCACCAGCGTGAGTGTGGTCAGCAACAAGTCGTGGGGCGGGTCGTTCTTCTCCACCGGCGCGATCGCCATCCACGTCGGGACACACACCTACGAGGTGGAGTTCCGGGGCGCGCAGAAGAGCCACCACGTGCACAACGTGATCCTCCATCACATCTCCTGAGCCGGCCCGGCACCCGCGACCGGCCCGGCGGTGGCAGGCTGGGCGCCATGTCCGTGGTGGGAGAACGCGACCGGGTCCGACGCAGCTACGACACGGTCGCCGGCGAGTACCAGGACCGGATCGGCGACGAACTGGACCACAAGCCACTGGACCGAGCGCTGCTCGCCGCGCTGTTCGAACAGGCCGCCCCGGGTGCGCCCGTCGTCGACCTGGGGTGCGGGCCGGGACACGTCGCCGCCTGGTTGTCCGACCGAGGGGCACAGGTGGTCGGGATCGACCTCTCCCCCGCGATGGTGGCGGCGGGGCGGCGGGCGTACCCCGGGCTGGAGTTCCGGGAGGGCGACCTGCTGGCGCTGCCGGCGGCGGACGGCGAGTTCGGGGCGGCGGTAGCGCTCTACTCGATCATCCACCTGCGGGGCGACGAGCTGCCGGCGGCGTTCGCCGAGATGCGCCGGGTGCTGCTGCCGGGTGGTCCGCTGCTGGTCGCGTTCCACCTGGGCGCGGAGGTGCGCACCCTGACCGAGTGGTGGGGGCACCCTGTCGACGTGGACTTCCACTTCCACTCCATCGACGTCGTCGAGGCGGCGTTGCGGGCGGCGGGCCTGCCGGTGGAGGCGAAGCTCGAACGGGCCCCCTACCCGGCGGAGGCGGAGACCCGACGCGGGTACCTGCTCGCCCGCCGGCCCGCCGCCGGCTGAGCGACTCCCCCGGTCACCGCCGGGCGCACGGGCCGTCGTGGTCAGCCCGGAGCAGGCAGCGCCGGCCGCCGGGCATCCGGAGGTCACAGAAGACCCGATGGCGTACGCCCTGCTCGTCCTCGGCCGACACGGTGGTCTCCCCCGCGTCGGTGGCGGCCAGGAGGCTAGCCCAGCGGGCCACCACCCGGGCGAGCCGGGTCGCGCCGGCGAGGTCGGTGGCGAGGACCGGCAGGTGGACGACGTACCGCTCCCGGTCCGCCCTCACCGCCGGGCCGCCTGCTCGGACTGCCAACGCCGCAACGCGTCCTTGATCCGCGCCGTCTCCGTCCGGCTCTCGCGCAGCGCCCGGTAGGCGACGTCGAGGTCGCCCGCCACCCGGTCGAGGAACGCCTGCACCTCCGCCGGGTCCAGGCCACGCCGGGCCTGCCGGAACCGTCGCTCCCGCACCTGCCAGGGCAACAACGGGAGGTACGCCGAGGAGCGGTAGTTGGCTCCGGCCAGGCCGGTCCGGGCTGGTCGCTGGTTGCCGCCCGACCGACGGAAGAAGGCACGCACGCCGCGCTCCACCTCTCTGCGTACGGATTGGAAGGGGTGGCCGCGCCCGCCCGCCGCGTGCGGGCCGACCACCCCGCCCTGCCACCGCAGCTCCGATCAGCGGTACGGCAGCAGGGCTGCTCAGGGCGGCCGGCGCAGATCTGCGTTTCCGCCCGCGCACCGACCGTGACTGCGACTATACGGGCAGGGGCTTGGGGGCACAACCAGTCAGGGGTCACGGGGAAACAAGGCTGCACGCCATGACCATCGATCCGCGCTCGCACACCCCGGTCTATGTGCAGCTCGCCGACATCCTGCGCCAGCAGATCGAGTCGGGTGAGTTCCCACCGGGCTCGGCCCTCCCCAGCGAGGCGCGAATGACCCAGGAGCACGGCGTCGGACGGGAAGCGGTCCGAATGTCGATCTCGCTGCTGCGCTCCGAGGGGCTCGTGAACACGGTGCGCGGGCACGGCAGCCATGTCCGGCAGACGCCGCAGCGGCGGCAGGTGGAACTGGGGCCGGGCGCGTCGGTCGTCGCCCGGATGCCGAGCGGCAGGGAGCGCCGGGAGATGCAGCTCGATGAGGGCGTACCGGTGCTGGAGGTCCGCGACGCGAAGGGTGACGTCGAGGTCCTGCCCGGCGACGAGGTGGAGCTGACCCGCCCGCAGCGGTGAGCATGTGGATCGTGGAGAGTTGTTGCTGTCCCGGCGACGACAACTCTCCACAAACGCCGAATCAAAGATCTCCCGGGGCCGGCGCTAGCCTGAGGCGTGCTCGAAGCCGGCAGCCGGAAGCGGAATCAGCCCGCGCCACCGCACGTGCTCTTCGAGGCGCTCATCCAGCCGCACCGCGATCCGGCCCGCCCATGGCTGCTGCTCCTGGACGACGAGCAACACCCGCAGGCGGTCCGCGCGGAGCAGCCGCACCTCGTCGTCTGGTCGTCCCTCTGGCCGAAGCGGCCGGACGCGCTCGTCCGGTTCGACCTGCCCTCCGACGGCACCTACGGCACCGACCTGCGCTGGACTCTCTTCGTCGCGGAGCCTATGCCCGACGCTTCGCTCCTCGGCCACCTGCGCAAGCGCCTCAACCAACTGATCAACAGCAACCTGCGCCGCACGTTCGGCCAGTAGCGGCCTCACCGGCCACCGCGCGCGGGCTTGCGGGTGCATCTGTTGCCGCCCCAGCGACAAGAACTGCACCCGCACCCGGCTACAGCCGCTTGGTCATCTGGATGGTGGTGACCTCGAAGCCCAGCTCTTCGTAGAGGGCGCGGGCCCCGTGGTTGAAGCCGAAGACGCTCAGCCCGATGGAGCGCACGCCCCGCGCCCGGCACAGCTCCACGGCGGCCTGCGCGATCTCCCGGCCGTAGCCCTTGCGGCGCAGTTCCTCGCGCACCTCGAAGTCGTAGCCGAAGGCGTGCGGGCCGTCGGACTTCTGCTCGATCTGGAGCCAGAGCATGCCGACCTCGTCGTCGCCGTCGTACGCCGTCCACAGTTCCTGACCCGGCGTGGCCAGGCCATCGGGGAGCAGTCGCTCGTAGTCCTTGCGCGCCTTGGCCTCGGCCTCCGGCAACGGCATCGCTCCCGAGTCGGCGATGTTCCGCGCGTACTCCGACTCGGCCCGCTTTCGGTACCGGAGGTACTGCTGGTCGGTCATCGGCTCGAGCCTCAGGGTCACCACGCCGGTACGGTATTCCACACCACCGCGCCGCGTCGTCCGGAATACTGCCGGGCGAGGTCGGGCACCGACCGGTAAATCGGGGGTGCCGGCGGGGAATGCCACGGTACGGTCCGGCGATGCGGGACACGGACGGATACTTCGGCGCGGACGTGGCAGCCACCTACGACGATTCGACGTCGGAGATGTTCGACCCCGACGTCGTGGCGGTGGCGGTCGACGTGCTGGCGGAACTGGCCGGCGAGGGTCCCGCCCTCGAACTGGGCATCGGCACCGGGCGCATCGCGCTGCCGCTCACCGCCCGAGGCGTACCGGTGCACGGCATCGAACTGTCCCGGGCGATGGTCGGCCGACTCCGGGCCAAGCCGGGCGGCGACACGGTCGGCGTGACGATCGGCGACTTCGCCACCACGAGGGTCGACGGGACGTACTCGCTGGCATACCTGGTCTACAACACGATCATGAACCTGACCAGCCAGGAAGCCCAGGTGGCCTGCTTCCGCAACGTCGCCGAACACCTGGCGCCCGGTGGCCGGTTCGTGATCGAGGTGCTGGTCCCCGAGCTGCGCCGGCTCCCGTACGGCCAGACCGTGCTGCCCTACCAGGTCAGCCCGACCGGCTGGGCGTACGACGTCTACGACGTGGCCACCCAGAACACCACCTCGAACTACGTCCGGGTCGCCGACGGCCGCGGGTCGTACCGGTCGATCCCCTTCCGGTACGTGTGGCCGTCGGAGCTCGACCTGATGGCTCAGCTGGCCGGGCTGCGCCTGCGCGACCGGTGGGACGGGTGGTCCCGGCAGCCGTTCCACCACGACAGCCGGCAGCACGTCTCGGTCTGGGAGAAGCCCGCCTGACGCCCGTCAGGCAATCTGGATCCAGTAACGCCGGACGGGGCCGAATCTGGTGTCCCGGATGCCCTCGAAGACGCCGCCGCACCGCTCGATCGTCTTCACCGAGGCGGCATTGTCGACCGCGCAGACGATCAGCACCCGATCCAGGCCGAGCCTCCGCGCCTCGTCGAGCATCAGACCCAACGCCCAGGTGGCCAGCCCGCGCCGGCGCGCGGACGGCCGGATGCCGTAACCGATGTGGCCGGCCCACCGCATGTAGTCACTGCTACCGTGCCGCAGCGCGATCCCACCGAGCACGCGATCGTTCTCGACGATCCATCGGTACGTGCAACGGTGCTCGCCCGCGTCGATCGGCTTGGCCGGGTCCGACTGGTCTGCCAGCCGCGCCACCCAGGCCGCGAACCCGGCCGGTGAGTCCACCTCGTCGGACGGGCCCAGCCCGAAGCCATCCTCGTGAGACCCGAGACCCCACTCCGCGTGCGCCTCGAGCCAGGCGGCATGCAGGCGGACGGTGGGGGCGATCAGCTCGGGCATCCGAGGACGATAACGCGTACCGACACCGGAGCCGACCCACGGCATCCCCGTCGAGGCGAGCCGCAACCGCACCGACGTTCTCCGATTCATTCGCTGGAGCGGAACTCCGGAGGGCTGACGTACCTACCAGCGGCAACAGCGTCCGACGCCTGCTCGCACAGCGTCTCGTCTGCCATGGCTGGTCGCCGCGCAATCCGCCACCAGGACCATCACTAGATTCAGAGCCCGTGAACCAGATCCCCCGCTACGGGCAGCGGGCAGCGGGCAGCGCAGTCGCTCCGCTCACCCGTCCCGGTAGCCAAGGCAAGGAGTAGCAACGGGTGAGCTTCCACATGCACCTGCGCGCCACGGCCTCCCACGCGGTCCCAGAGGATTTCTCGTCGCTGCGTGACTTCATGTGGGATGCCTGGGAGGCGCACCCGGAGGAGTACGCGGCCGGCATCGCCGATTCCATCTGCAAGGACTTCGGCCGCTTCGACAAGCTTTACACCATGGGCACGGACCAGGGCGACGCTACAAGTGCCGCCAGCAGCCTGCCGATCTTCGGGGGCCGTCACGTACACAGCCCGACAAAGGACCAACCGCCGTTCGTCATCCTCAACCCGGCCGAGGTGCGGGGTGCGGCCAACTTCCTCCGGACCGTTTCGTTCGACGAACGCTGGCAGATCGCGGGGAACGGGTGGGAAGACGAGGACCGGGACACCTTCCTCGGCTACCACACCGACCTGCGCACTTTTTATGGGCGGGCAGCGTTAGCGGGACATGCTGTGATCAAAGCTTTTTGGTATTAGGCGCGCCCGGCGACGGCTCAAGGTCTGCGAGCCCGAACCGACTCAGGGGTGCTGCTTGACCTCGTGGCCTCAGATGATGCTCGACATGATCGCGACCACCGAGCGATTCTCGGCAGGAGCGAATGTCCCGGAATCTGGTGGTGATGCTGGTGACGGATCACAATGAGCCGGTCTGGTGAGGCAAGCGGACAGGGGCAACCGGTGGAGCAATGTGCAGTCGTGGTCGGCGCCGGCTCGTTCAGATCGGATGCTGGTGGTGCGATCCGGTTCCCACACCGGTGGACCCCTGAGGGCGTCACGGTCGAGGCGGACTTCACCGGCGCCCACCTGTTGCACCTCGCTGCGGCTGGATGCGTCGTGAACGACATCTACCGGGAGGCAGGCGAACTCGGCATTCGCATCGACGGGGTACGTGTATCAGCTGAGGGAGGTTTCGACACGCAGACGTGGGTATCGAGCGGCATCACCTACCAGGTCGAGCTGAGCTCACCCGCGTCCGTCGAGGAACTTGCCGTGCTGCTGGATCGTGTCGACGATGTCGCCGAGATCCCGCGGGCGCTTCGAGCCGGGACCACGGTACGGAGAAGCTGACTCGCCCCCTTGTCCGCGAAGCTCACACCGATCGCGCCCTGGAAGGTCCTGACGACGGCGCCCACGAAGGATTGGCCTGCCGCCGGGGGGGCACTACCAGGGCGGCTCACCCAGCAGCTCCCGGCAAGCCGTCATCAGCTTCTGCTGAGCGTCGGCGATCCGGGCTTCGGCCTGGGTCATGTCCGCCTTGCCATGGCTGCTCATGTCCAGGTCGGCGGACTCCTTCGCGACCTTTGCCAACTCCAGGCCAGCGGCGCTGACACCAGGATCGGTCGACTGGCTGGCCCGGGTGCCCGAGGTGTGGCTCAGTGCCCAGAAGTGGTTGTTCCGCTCCACCTCGTACGCCACCCCTCTACAGCCGTTGCGGCTGTAAAGGTCCGGGCTGGGCCGGCTTGCCGCCGGCTCTTCCTCGGTACAGGCGGCGAGAAGCAGGGTGGCACCCAGGATGCTCGCGGCGAGGAATCGATTCACGCGGAGATCCTAGGCCGACGATCATAAGAAGTGGGGCCGACCAGGTGCGCGCGCTGGCCGACGCGATGCCCGCCCGCAACCGCGCCAGGATTGTCAACCAGGCCGGTTTCAGACGTTGAAGCGGAACTCCACCACGTCGCCGTCCTGCATGACGTACTCCTTGCCCTCGATCCGGACCTTGCCGGCGGCCTTCGCCGCCGCCATCGATCCGGCCGCGACCAGGTCGTTGTAGGAGACCACCTCGGCCTTGATGAAGCCGCGCTGGAAGTCGCTGTGGATGACGCCCGCGGCCTCCGGCGCGGTCGCGCCGACCGGCACGGTCCAGGCGCGCGCCTCCTTGGGGCCTGCCGTCAGGTACGTCTGGAGCCCGAGGGTGCGGAAGCCGACCCGGACGAGCTGGTTGAGGCCGGGCTCGTTCTGCCCGATCGACTCCAGCAGCTCACGGGCCTCCTCCTCGGGAAGGTCCACCAGCTCCGACTCGATCTTGGCGTCCATGAAGACCGCCTCGGCGGGGGCGACCAGCGCCCGCAGCTCGTCGAGGAACTCGGCGTTGGCCAGCTCGGCCTCGTCGACGTTGAAGACGTAGAGGAAGGGCTTGGTGGTGAGCAGGTGCAGCTCGCGCAGGTGCTCCAGCTCGACCTTCGCGGCGGCGGCCCCGGCGTACAGCGTGGTGCCGCCGTCGAGCACGTCGACCGCCCGCTTCGCCGCCTCGACCGCGGCGGCCCGGTCCTTGCGGAGCTTGGCCTCCTTCTCCAGCCGCGGCAGCGCCTTCTCCAGGGTCTGGAGGTCGGCGAGGATCAGTTCGGTGTTGATCGTCTCGATGTCGTCGGCCGGGGAGACCTTGCCGTCGACGTGCACCACGTTCGGGTCGGAGAAGGCGCGCACGACCTGGCAGATCGCCGAGGCGTCGCGGATGTTCGCCAGGAACGCGTTGCCCCGGCCCTGCCCCTTGGAGGCGCCCCGGACCAGGCCGGCGATGTCGACGAACGACACCGGCGCGGGCAGCACCTTCTGCGAGGAGAAGATCTCGGCGAGCTTGCCCAGCCGCTCGTCCGGCAGCCCGACGACCCCGACGTTGGGCTCGATGGTGGCGAACGGGTAGTTCGCCGCGAGCACGTCGTTCTTGGTCAGCGCGTTGAACAGGGTGCTCTTGCCGACGTTGGGCAGGCCGACGATGCCGATGGTAAGACTCACGACCGGCCAGCTTACGCGCCCGGCCGCCGGCACCCGGCAGGCAGGCCCGCCGGGTACCGCGAAATAGGAAGCCGGGGGTCCGGTCAGGCCTTGACCGGGGGCAGCAGCCGGGGCTGGATGCGGGTCTCCGTGACGCCCCCGGCGCCGTCCGGCCGGACCTCGTACGCGTAGACGCCGTCGGTGTCGGCGACCGCCTCGGCCAGCCGGTTGCCCCGGTAGACCAGCCCCACCCCGTCGTCGGTGCAGTGGCTCACCGGCAGGGTCCCGTCCCCCACCAGGCGGTGCAGCAGCGGGCGGCGCTCCGCCTCGCTGTCGTAGTGCACCCCGTTGCCGTACGGCAGCCAGCCCAGGCCGTCGGTGAAGACGCGCAGCTTCGGGCCGAAGCTGTCGGTGGTGCCGCCGACGTGCCAGCAGATCGAGCCGGCGGAGACCCCGCCGAGCACCACGCCGGCCTCCCAGCACTCGCGCAGGATCTCCGGCAGGCCGTGCACCCGCCACACCGCGCAGAGATTGGCCACGCTGCCCCCGCCGACCCAGATGATGTCCTGGGCGAGCAGGTGCGCGCGGACGTCCTCGACGTTCGGCATCGGGAAGAGCGTCAGGTGCGACGGGCGGAACCGGGTGCCCGCGAAAGCGCCGTAGAACACGGTGAACGAGGTGGGCTGGTCCCCGACCGCCTGGTTGAGGTAGCAGATCCGCGGCGCGTCACCGGCCTGCGCCAGCTCGGCCGCCAGCTCGAACACCGGGCCGACGTCCGCGTCCCAGGGGCCGCGGCCGCGGCGGGAGAAACCCATGCTGGTGGCGACGATGGTGGGTTCGCTGGCGGGCACGGGGCGTCCTTCCCTCGGTGGCGGTGGCGTCCCCATCCTGCGTCATCGCTGCGCCGGGCGCCGCACCGGTCAGGCTTCCGAGCCGGCGGCGGCGAGCAGCTCGCGCAGGAGGTCACCCAGGCGCGCCTGGTCCGCCGGGGGCAGGGCGTCGAGGGTACGGCGTTGCACCTCCAGACCCGCCTCGGCGGCCTCCTCGACCACTCGGCGGCCCGCGTCGGTCAGGGTGACCCGCAACCCCCGCCGGTCGGCGGGATCGGGGGTGCGCCGGACCAGCCCCTGCCGCTCCAGCCGGTCCAGTCGCCCGGTCATCCCGCCGGAGGTGAGCATCAGGGCGGCGGTCAGCGCCTTCGGCGCGAGGGCGTACGGCTCGCCGCTGCGCCGCAGCGCGGCCAGCACGTCGAACTCGCCGCGGCCGAGGCCCCAGTTCGCGTACACCTTCTCCTGGGCGTCGCCGATGATCCGGGCCAGCCGGTAGATGCGGCCGAAGACGGCCATCGGCTCGGGGCGCATCCCGGCCCGCTCCCGCCGCCACTGCTCGACGATCACGTCCACGTCGTCCCGCTCGGTCACTCCCGGATTGTGCCCCACCTCGCCCTTCCCCTTTCCCTCACCGGCAACTAGCTTAGCGCTAAGCTACTTAGCGTCGAACGAAAGGGCATCCGATGAGCAGCCGCGGCACCGACATCGTCACGACCGCCCTCGCCCCCGCCACCTGGGGCACCACGTACCTGGTCACCTCCGAGCTGCTGCCGCCCGACCGGCCGCTCTGGTCCGGGGTCCTCCGAGCCCTCCCCGCCGGCCTGCTCCTGCTCGCCCTCACCCGGCGCCGACCGCACGGTGCCTGGTGGTGGCGCGCCACGCTGCTCGGCGCCCTGAACATCGGCGCGTTCTTCCCGCTGCTCTTCCTCGCGGCGTACCGCCTGCCCGGCGGCACCGCCGCCGTGCTGGGCGCCGCCCAGCCGCTGCTGGTGGCCGGCCTCTCCGTGCTGGCACTCGGCCAGCGCCCGCACCGCGCCGCACTGCTGGCCGCGCTCGCCGCACCGCTCGGCGTGGGCCTGGTCGTGCTCCGCCCCGACGCCGGGGTCGACCCGCTCGGCGTGGCCGCCGGCCTCACCGCGACCGCCGCGATGGCCACCGGCCTGGTGCTCACCCGCCGCTGGGGTCGCCCGCCCGGAGTCGGCACCCTCGCCGCCACCGGCTGGCAGCTCACCGCCGGCGGCCTGCTGGTCACGCCGGTCGCGCTGGTCGCGGAGGGTGCGCCGCCGGCACCGGACGCCCCGGCCCTGCTCGGGTACGCCTGGCTCGGGCTGGTCGGCACCGCGCTGGCGTACGCGCTCTGGTTCCGGGGCGCGGGGCGGCTCCCGCTGACCCAGGTCTCCGTACTGGGCGCGCTGAGCCCGTTGACCGCCGCCGCGCTCGGCTGGCTCGTGCTGGACCAGGCGTTGACCCCGGTGCAGCTCGCCGGTTTCGCGCTCGCGGTGACGGCGATGGTGGTCGGCCAGCTCCCGCCGCGCCCCGTTCCGGCGAGCCGGGTCGGCGCGGCTCAGCCGGCCATGGTCGCGCCCGGCGTGACTCAACCGGCCAGCGTGGTCGCGCCCGGCACGGCTCGGCCGACCAGCCTCGTCGCGCCCGGCGCGGCTCAGCCGGCGAGGCGCCAGCCCGCGCCGGGCTGCCCGAGCTCGGGCAGCGTGCCGGAGGGCAGCTCGGCGGCGGCGGCGAGCGGCAGGGTGAACCGCTGCGCGGCGCCCGACCCGGCCAGCTCCGACTCGGCGAGCATCCAGCGCACCTCGTCGACCGTCCAGCCGAGCCCGGCCCGCCCGGCGACCTCGCGTACCAGCCGCAGGCCGACCCGGGTGTCGTCGTCGTAGTGGCGCATGCACCAGTGGTGCGCCCACATGCCGAGTGCCCGCAGGCCGGCCGCGTCCAGGGACGCGACCAGCCGCCCGCAGGCGGTCTCGGCGAACGGCCGGGCCGGGTCGTCGGCGCGGTCCCGCTCGATCGCGCCGAAAGCCGACGAGGCCACCACCCGCATCCGGTCGTAGAGGCCCTGCTCCACCGCCCGGTCGAGTCGCGCCCGCCCCGACCGGGGGGATCCACGCCCGGCCACGCTCGCCATAGCCGCACCCTTCTGGAGTTGGTGGCGGGACGCTACCGACCACTACCGACACTTTCCCCGGCCGAATCCGTTGCGGCGCAACGGACAACCGTGCTGACCTGCGACGTCGGCGCCGGTGACGACCGGAACGGGAAGGCCGGGCGGGCGCGGACCGGCCCGAGGTCGACCGGCGGTCACCGGCCGCCGGGTACGGACCGGCGGAGAAGCCCCGCACGGCCAGGTCCGATTCCCGCGAGCCACCGGCCCTGAGCTGCGGGCATCATCGGTGGCGTGGAGTTGGACTTCGAGCGGTGCTACCGCGCAGTGGACAGCCGGGACCAGCGGTTCGACGGCTGGTTCTACACCGGCGTCACGTCGACCGGGATCTACTGCCGGCCGTCCTGCCCGGCGATGACGCCGAAGCGGCAGAACGTCCGGTTCTTCCCGTCCGCCGCCGCCGCGCAGGGCGCCGGGCTGCGGGCCTGCCGGCGCTGCCGGCCGGACGCCGCGCCGGGCTCGCCGCACTGGGACGTCCGTGCCGACGTGGTGGGCCGGGCGGTCCGGCTGATCGCCGACGGGGTGGTCGACCGGGACGGCGTCCCGGGGCTGGCCACCCGGCTGGGCTACACCGAGCGGCACCTGCACCGGATGCTCCGGGCCGAACTGGGCGCCGGCCCGCTGGCGCTGGCCCGGGCGCAACGGGCGCAGACCGCCCGGACGCTGATCGAGACGACCGGGCTGGGGATGGCCGAGATCGCGTTCGCGGCCGGCTTCGGCAGCGTCCGGCAGTTCAACGACACGGTCCGCGAGGTGTACGGGATCGCCCCGACCGGGCTGCGCGCCACCCGTCGGCCCCCGGCGACCGGCGGGGCGGGGACGATCACGCTGCGGCTGGCGTACCGGCCGCCGCTGCACGCCGCCGCGCTGCTGGACTTCCTCGCCCACCGGGCGCTGCCCGGCGTGGAGGAGGTGCACGACGGGACGTACCGCCGGGGGTTGCGGCTGCCGCACGGTGCCGGTGAGGCGGCGCTGACCCCGACGGACGGCCACGTCTCGGCGACGCTGCGGCTGGCCGACATGCGGGACCTGGCGCCGGCGGTGGCCCGCTGCCGCCGCCTGCTCGACCTGGACGCCGACCCCCAGGCCGTCGACCAGACCCTGGCGGCCGACCCCGCCCTGGCCGGAGCGGTCGCCGCGGAGCCCGGCGTCCGCCTCCCCCGCGCCGTCGACGGCTTCGAGATGGCCCTCCGCGCGATCATCGGCCAACAGGTCTCGGTCCTGTCGGCCCGCACCACCCTCACCCGCCTCCTCCAGTCCGCCACCCCCGTTGATCATGAGGTGGACGGCGATGTGGATCTCCAAGAGTGCCGCCAACCTCATGATCAACGAGGAGAGGGGGAGGGGTTGCGGGGGTTTCTGAGTGCGGGGGAGGTGGTGGGGTTGCCGGATTCGGCGTTTCCGATGCCGGCGGCGCGGCGGGAGACGATTCGCGCGGTGGCGCGGGCGGTCGCCGCCGGGGAGCTGGACCTGGAGCCCGGTGGGGATCGGGAGGAGACCGTGCGGCGGCTGGGCGCGCTGCCCGGGATCGGGCCGTGGACCGCCGGCTACCTGGCCATGCGCGCCCTCGGCGACCCCGACGTCCTGCTCCCCACCGACCTCGCCGTACGCCGGGGTGCCGCCGCCCTCGGCCTGCCCGACGACCCCAAGACCCTCGACGCGTACGCCGACCGCTGGCGCCCCTGGCGGTCGTACGCGGTGATCCGACTCTGGAGAGCGGCATGACCATCGACAGCACCGTCATCGACACCCCCGCCGGCCCGCTGAGCGTCCTGGCCGGCCCGGACGGCGCGGTCCGCGCCGCCGGTTTCACCCCGGACCCGGCCACCCTGCTCCCGCTGGTGCACCCGAGCCTGCGCGGGGAGATCCGGCACCGCGCCGACCTCGGCCCGGTCACCGCCGCGGTCACCGCCTACCTCGACGGCGACCTCACCGCGATCGACGCGGTGCCGGTCACCCAGCACACCGGCGGCGCGTTCATGGGCCACGCCTGGCGGGTGCTGCGCGACGTCAAGCCCGGCGAGCCGGTGACGTACACCGGGTTCGCCGCGCTGGCCGGGCGGCCCGCCGCGGTCCGGGCGGCGGCGGCCGCCTGCGCCCGCAACGGCGCGGCCCTCTTCGTCCCCTGCCACCGGGTGCTGCGCACCGACGGCACCCTCGGCGGCTACCGGTGGGGGCTGGACGTGAAGAGGTGGCTACTGGGCCATGAGCGGCCGTTGACGGCAAGCTGACAGCGGCACGACTCCTATTTGACGCTACCGTCGGGTAGTGCCTGCGCAGCGCGACGACCCCGACACACGGGGCCACGCCGGCGCGCGCCCGCTGGAGAACCTCTGGCGGCTGCGCCGCTACCTGCGCCCGTACGCGGCGGAGTTCTGCTGGCTGCTGCTCCTCGGGCTGGCGGCCACCGCGGCGAGCCTGGCGGTGCCACTGGTGGTGCAGCGGGTCGTCGACGGGCCGGTCGCCCGGCACGACGTCGGCGGCCTGCTCCGGCTCGGCGGGCTCGCCCTGCTGCTCGGGCTCGCCGAGGGTGTGCTGATCTTCATCCGGCGGTGGACCCAGTCCTCCTCCTCCGTCGGCATGGAGGCGGCCATCCGCGCCGACATCTACGCTCACCTGCAACGCCTGCCGGCCAGCTTCCACGACCGGTGGCAGTCCGGCCAGCTCCTCTCCCGGGCCGTCACCGACCTCTCGGTGATTCGCCGGTTCCTCTCCTTCGGGCTGTTCTTCCTGGTACTCAACCTGGTCACCTACGGCGCCGTGGTGGTGCTGCTGATCCGGCTGCACCCACCGCTGGGGCTGCTGGTGGCGGCGAGCGCGGTGCCGCTGTTCCTGATCAGCCGCCGGTTCGCCCGGCACTACCACGCGGCGTCGCGACGGATGCAGGACCAGCAGGGCGACGTGGCCACGCTGGTCGAGGAGACCGCGCAGGGGCTGCGCACCATGAAGGCGTACGGGCGGGGCCCGGAGCTGGCCGAGCGGTTTGCCGGGCGGGCCCGCGCGGTGCACGACACCGGGATCGGCAAGGCCCGGCTGCTGGCCCGCACCTCGGCCCTGTTCGACCTGGTGCCCAACCTGACCCTCGGCGCGGTGCTGGTCTGCGGGGCGGCGCTGGTCGCCCGGGGCACCCTCACCATCGGCGAGCTGGTCGCCTTCGTCAGCCTCCAGCTCATGTTGACCTGGCCGGTGCAGTCGCTCGGCTGGATCATCGCCAACGGGCAGGAGGCGGCGACCGCCGCCGACCGGATCCAGGAGGTCCTGGACACTCCACCGTCGATCGTGGACGCTCCGCACGCCGTCCCGCTGACCCGGCAGGCGGTCCGCGGGCGGCTGCGCTTCGAGGGCGTCTCGTTCCGCTACCCGACCAGCCCGGAACCGGTGCTGCGGGAGATCACGCTGACCGTCGAGCCGGGCGAGACGCTGGCCCTGGTCGGCGCCACCGGCGCCGGCAAGAGCACCCTGCTCTCCCTGGTGCCCCGGCTGCACGACGTCACCGGCGGGCGGATCACCCTGGACGGGCACGACATCCGGGACCTGCGGCTGGCCTCACTGCGCCGGCTGGTCGGGGTGGCCTTCGAGGAACCGACGCTCTTCTCCATGTCGGTCTGGGAGAACCTCACCCTGGGCCGGCCGGACGCCGACGAGGACGAGGTACGGGCCGCGCTGGCGCTGGCCCAGGCCGACTTCGCGTACGACCTGCCGTGGGGGTTGGCCACCCGGGTCGGCGAGCAGGGGCTCTCCCTCTCCGGCGGGCAGCGGCAGCGCCTCGCGCTGGCCCGGGCGGTGCTGGGCCGGCCCGCGCTGCTGGTGCTCGACGATCCGCTCTCCGCCCTCGACGTGCACACCGAGGCGCTGGTCGAGTCGGCGCTGAAGCGGGTGCTGCGGGACAGCACCGCGCTGCTGGTGGTGCACCGGCCGTCGACGGTCGCGCTGGCCGACCGGGTGGCGCTGCTCGACGGGGGCCGGATCACCGCCGTCGGCCGGCACTCCGAACTGCTCGCCACCGTGCCCGCGTACCGGGAGGTGCTCTCCGCCGAGCCGTGCGACCACGGCCTGGTGCGCTCGTGAGCCCGCGCGTGCCGCGCCCCCGCGTACCCGACGGGGGTGGGGCGGGCGACGGCCCGGAGGACCTGTCCCGGTGGCGCGGGATGGCCACCGACCCGGACGCCGACCGCAGCCGCGCCGAGGACACCTCGCCGGAGGCGGTGGCCCGGCTGCGTGGCCGGAGCCGGGACCTGCTGCGCCAACTGCTCCGCCCACACCGGCGCGGGCTCGCGCTGGCGGTCGCCCTGCTGATCGCCCAGAACGCCGCCGCGATGTCCGGGCCGTACCTGGTCATGCTCGGCATCGACCGGGGGATCGCGCCGCTGCGGGGCGGCGACCCGGCGCCGCTGGCCGCCGTGGCCGCCGCCTTCGCCGTCGCCGCCGGCACCGAGTACGCGGCCCGCCGCGGCTTCCTCACCCGCTCCGCGCGGATCGGCCAGGCCGTGCTGCTGGAGCTGCGCCAGCGGGTGTACCGCCACTTCCTGACCCTGTCGGTCGGCTTCCACGAGCGCTACACCTCCGGCCGGGTGGTCTCCCGGCTCACCAGCGACCTCGACTCGATCGCCGAGCTGGTCGACGGCGGCATCGACAGCCTGGTGCTCGCCGCGCTGTCGGTGCTCTCGGTCGCCGGCATCCTGCTCTGGCTGGACCTGCCCCTGGCCGCGGTGACGCTGCTGGCGTTCCCGTTCCTGTACGGGCTGTCCCGCTGGTTCACCCACGCCTCGGCCGACGCGTACCGGCGCAGCCGGGAGGCGGTGGCGCTGGTCATCGTCCACTTCATCGAGTCGCTGCGCGGGATCCGCGCCGTTCAGGCGTACCGGCGGGAGCCGCGCAACCAGCAGATCTTCGCGGCCGTCAACGACGAGCACCGGCGGGCCAACGTTCGGGCGTTCCGGCTGATCGCGACGTTCTCCCCCGGCATCAAGGTGATCGGCAACGTCACCGTCGCGGTGGTGCTCGGGTACGGCGGCTGGCGGGTGGTCGGCGGCGGCATGGAGGTGGGTGTGCTCGCCGCCTTCCTGCTCTACCTGCGCCGGTTCTTCGAGCCGATGCAGGAGCTGAGCCAGTTCTACAACTCGCTCCAGTCGGCGACCGCGGCGCTGGAGAAGCTGGCCGGGGTGCTCGACGAGCGGCCGGGGGTGCCCGAGCCGGCCCGACCGGCGCCGCTGCCGACCGGCCCGGGGCGGGGGGCGGTGACGTTCCGGGCGGTCACCTTCTCCTACCGGCCGCAGACGCCGATCCTCGCCGCGCTGGACCTGGTCGTACCGGCCGGGCAGACGGTGGCGCTGATCGGTCCGACCGGCGCGGGCAAGTCGACCGTGGCGAAGCTGCTGGCCCGCTTCCACGACCCCGACGCCGGCGTGGTCGAGCTGGACGGGGTGGACCTGCGCGACCTCGCCGACGCCGAACTGCGCCGGGCGGTGGTGCTGGTGACCCAGGAGAACCACCTGTTCAGCGGCACCGTGGCGGAGAACGTCCGGTTCGGTCGGCCGGACGCCGACGACGCGGCGGTGGAGGCGGCCGCCCGGGCGATCGGCGCGCACGACTTCATCACCACCCTCCCCGACGGGTACGCCACCGAGG
Source organism: Micromonospora sp. BS32 (assembly GCF_059089345.1). Taxonomy (NCBI): domain Bacteria; kingdom Bacillati; phylum Actinomycetota; class Actinomycetes; order Micromonosporales; family Micromonosporaceae; genus Micromonospora; species Micromonospora sp. BS32. Next base: position 15,102 of record NZ_JBSSHR010000028.1, on the reverse strand, counting down.
TGCACCGGCGTGGCGGCCGGCTCTCCGCCGGGCAGCGACAGCTGGTGGCGTTCGCCCGGGCGTTCCTGGCCGACCCCCGGGTGCTGATCCTGGACGAGGCGACCTCGTCGCTGGACGTGCCGACCGAGCGGCTGGTCCAGCGGGCGCTGGCCACCGTGCTGCGGGACCGCACCGCGCTGGTGATCGCGCACCGGCTCTCCACCGTCGAGACGGCCGACCGGGTGCTCGTCCTCGACGATGGCCGGATCGTGGAGGACGGCCCGCCGGCCCGGCTCGCCGGGTCCGGCGGCCGGTACGCCGCCCTGCACCGGCAGTGGCGCGACTCCCTGGTCTAGGGGACCGACGCGCGGCGCAGATCCCGCTAGACTGCCGCTCGTCGATCGGCCCCGGCCGTCGTCCGGTGTCGACCGGCCGGCGGGGGCGGTGCGCCGGTCGGGCACAGCCGGACAACAGGGGGAGGTTGCGGCGTGCGGATCCGACGGCGGGTCGTCATCGCGGCGGCACTGGCGGTCACCACGGCGGGCGCGGCCACAGTCGCACTGACCAGGCAGGACGCCGCCGAGTCGGCGCCCGCCGCGGCACCGGCCGCGGTCGGCTGGTCGGCCGGCGAGGCGCCCGCCCCGGCGGACGCGCCGCCGAGCGCGCAGGCCGGCATCGGCCAGCGCGCCGGCACCCCCCGGTCCACCGCCCCGGCCCGCCCGGTCACGGCGGCCAGCCGGCCGCCGAAGGAGGTGGCGAAGGCCGCGCCGGCGTCGGTGAGCTACCTGAGCGACCGGTACCGGGTGCCGCAGGACGAGGCGGCCCGGCGGCTCGCCCTCCAGGAGCTCTCCGCGCCGCTCGCCGACACGCTCGCCGCGAGGTTCCCCACCCAGTACGCCGGCATGTGGCTCGACCAGGCCGGCGGCGGCGTGCTCACCATCGCGGCGACCAGCCCGGACCCGGTCACGCAGGCGGTCGCCGGGGTGCCGGACGCCGCCCACGTCAAGGTCGTTCCGGTACGCCACTCGCTGCGCGAACTCACCGCGGCGGCGACCCGGCTGGCCGGGGCGCTGAACGTCACCGCCGGTACCGACGTGGTGGTCGACGAGAAGGCCAACGAGGTCGTGGTGCTCACCGGCGACGTGCTCGCCGCGGGTGACGCCCGGCTGGCCGACGCGCTCGCCGCCGCCGGTGTGCCGGCCCGGGCGCAGGCCCGGCTGGCCGCGTCCTCGATCCCGAAGGCGTGCGACCCGCGCTACTGCCCGCAGGCGCCGATGCGCGGCGGCATCCGGCTGGACGTGCCCCGCGACGACGGCACGGTCGGCGGCTGCACCACCGGCTTCAACGTGCGGGCGAAGTCCGGCCGGTACTACGTGCTGACCGCCGGGCACTGCGTGGTGGGCGGCCGGCACCAGCACGTCGACCAGACCTGGCACCAGTACCTCGGCCCGAAGGTGCCGGTCGGGGTCGAGTCGACCAGCCCGGTGCTGGCCGAGAACGCCTTCCCCAACGACTACGCGGTGCTGCCCTACTCCGACGGCGCGCTGGACCGCTGGGCGTGGTCGCGCCAGGCCGGCGGCGACGCGCAGAGCCTGGTCACCTACTGGTGCGTGACCGACAACCCGGCCTGCGCCACCACGCGCAGCCACGACGTGGCGATCACCGGGTACACGGCCTACAGCGCGGTGCAGTCCGGCTGGATCGTCTGCGCGACCGGCTCGGCGTACACCCCGAAGGCCGGCGAGACGTACGTCGACTCGGGGGCGGGGCTCGGGTACGTGCCGGGCACCCGCTGCGGCGAGGTCACCGGCAAGGCCAGCGGCGGCATCGACGTGCGGATCTGCGCCCGCCCGGGCGACAGCGGCGGCCCGCTCTTCACCGAGTCCGACGGCCGGGCGCTGGGCATCCTGCACGGCGGCGACCCAGGCGAGGGTGCGTGCACCAACGCCGCGGAGGAGAACATCTACACCCCGGTCTCCACCATCCTCAGCCGGGTGAACTCGCTCACCGGGCTCGGTTTCCAGATCGCCCTGCACGGCCCGCTGATCGGCCCGACCGCACCCTGACCGTCCCGTCGGGCGCAGGCGACCCCAGGGCGCCGGCGACCCGAGGGCGGACACGGCGATAAGCCGTGGGCCGGAGGCCGCCGGCTGCCTACGATCGACGGATGACTGATACGGCGAGGACGGCCCGCCCCGGCGTCCCCGAACGTCCCACGTTGGACGGCCTCGAGGAGACCTGGGCGCGCCGCTGGCAGGAGGAGGGCACGTACGCGTTCGACCGCTCGAAGGAGCGCCCGGACGTGTACGCGATCGACACCCCCCCGCCGACCGTATCGGGCGAGCTGCACCTCGGGCACGTCTTCTCGTACACGCACACCGACCTGGTGGCCCGGTTCCAGCGGATGCGCGGCCGGGCGGTCTTCTACCCGATGGGCTGGGACGACAACGGTCTGCCCACCGAACGCCGGGTGCAGAACGTGTACGGGGTGCGCTGCGACCCGTCCCTGCCGTACGACCCGACCTGGGTCCCGCCGACCACGCCGGTCGACGACGCGGCCCGGAAGAACCCGACGTCGATCGCCCGGCGCAACTTCGTGGCGCTCTGCGAGCAGCTGACCGCCGAGGACGAGCAGGTCTTCGAGGGGCTCTGGCGGCGACTCGGGCTGTCGGTGGACTGGTCGCTGACGTACACCACGATCGGACGGGTGGCCCGGGCGACGAGCCAGCGGGCGTTCCTGCGCAACCTGGCCCGGGGTGAGGCGTACCAGGCGGAGGCGCCGACCCTCTGGGACGTCGGCTTCGCCACCGCGGTCGCCCAGGCCGAGCTGGAGGATCGGGAGCGGCCGGGGGCGTACCACCGGCTGCGCTTCACCGGGCCGGGCGGGCGGGAGGTGCTGATCGACACCACCCGACCGGAGCTGCTGCCGGCGTGCGTGGCGCTGGTCTGCCACCCGGACGACGAGCGGTACGCGGAGCTGGTGGGCGGATCGGTGCGTACCCCGGTCTTCGGGGTCGAGGTGCCGGTGCGCGCGCACCCGCTGGCGGACCCGGCCAAGGGGACGGGCATCGCGATGGTCTGTACCTTCGGCGACCTGACCGACGTGACCTGGTGGCGGGACCTGCGGCTGGACACCCGGGTGGTGATCGGCCGGGACGGGCGGCTGCTGCCGGAGCCGCCGGCCGGGGTGCCGGCGGAGCCGTACGCGGCGCTGGCCGGGCAGACCGTCAACGGCGCCCGGCGGACCCTGGTGGAGCTGCTGCGCGACGCGGGCGACCTGGTCGGCGAGCCGCGCGAGATCAGCCACCCGGTGAAGTTCTACGAGAAGGGCGACCGGCCACTGGAGATCGTCTCCACCCGGCAGTGGTACCTGCGCAACGGCGGCCGGGACGCCGACCTGCGGGAGGCGCTGCTGGCCCGGGGCGCCGAGCTGCGCTGGGTGCCGGAGCACATGAAGCACCGGTACGACCACTGGGTGGGCGGGCTGACCGGCGACTGGCTGGTCAGCCGGCAGCGCTTCTTCGGGGTGCCGGTGCCGGTGTGGTACCGGCTCGACGACGCTGGCGAGCCGGACTGGACCCACCCTCTCACACCGGATGAGGCGACGTTGCCGGTCGATCCGTCCAGCGACCCGCCACCCGGGTTCGAGGAGTCCCAGCGCGGCCTGCCCGGCGGTTTCGTCGGTGACCCGGACGTGCTGGACACCTGGGCCACCTCCTCGTTGACCCCGCAGATCGTCGGCGGCTGGGAGACCGACCCGGACCTGTTCCGCCGGGTCTTCCCGATGGACCTGCGCCCGCAGGGGCACGAGATCATCCGGACCTGGCTCTTCGCCACGGTGGTCCGCGCCCACCTGGAGCACGGCGTGCTGCCCTGGCGGGACGCGGTGCTCTCCGGCTGGATCCTCGACCCGGACCGGAAGAAGATGTCCAAGTCCAAGGGGAACGTGGTCACCCCGCGGGCGCTGCTGGAGCAGCACGGCTCCGACGCGGTGCGGTACTGGGCGGCCACCGGCAAGCCCGGCATGGACCTGGCCGTCGACCCGGCCCAGATCAAGGTGGGGCGGCGGCTCGCCACCAAGCTGCTCAACGCGTCCCGGTTCGCCCTGGGGCTGGGCGCCGCGGACGCGCTGCGCGCCCCGGCGACCGCGCCGCTGGACACCGCCATGCTCGCCGAACTGCGCGGCGTGGTCGGGGTGGCCACGGCCGCCCTCGACGAGTACGACCACACGGCGGCGCTGATGGCCACCGAGGCGTTCTTCTGGCGGTTCTGCGACGACTACATCGAACTGGTGAAGGAACGCGCCTACGGCACCGGGCCGGCGGCCGACTCGGCCCGGGCGGCGCTGGCCACCGCGCTCTCGGTGCAGCTGCGGCTCTTCGCCCCGATCCTGCCCTTCGTCACCGAGGAGGTCTGGTCCTGGTGGCGGTACGGTTCGGTGCACCGCGCCACCTGGCCCACCACGTACGAGGTGGGGCGGGCGATTCGGTCCCCCGGTGACCCGGCGCTGCTGCGGCTGGCCGGGGACGCGCTCGGCCAGATCCGCCGGGCCAAGTCCGAGCGGAAGCTGTCGATGCGGGCGGAGGTCCCGCTGGCCGAGGCGCTCGGCCCGGCCGCCCTGCTCGACCAGCTCACGCTGATCGCCGACGACGTCCGCGCCGCCGGCCACATCACCAAACTCGACCTCCTCCCCGACCGCACCCCCGAACTGGTGATCGCCTGCGCCTTCTGACCCCCCAGATCCGCGCACTTGCACGGAAAGAGTGGCCTCCCGAGCGTGGGAGGCCACTCTTTCCGTGACAGCGCTGCCCCGGGGTGGGGCTCAGCTGGTTTCGCCGGCTACCGAGTAGGAGCGGAGGCGGTCGATCGCGAGGATGGTGAAGCCGATGCTGACCAGCGTGGCCAGGACCGCGGCGAGCGTCACCCCGACGGTGGTGGAGAGCAGCGCGGTGGGGGCCATCCGGTCGGCGAGGGCGATCACCCACTGCTGGATGGAGAGCACCTTGGTGCCCTTCACGAAGTTGCCCAGCAGCCCCTCCCAGATCAGCACGTAGACCAGGCCGAGCAGGACCGGCCGCCGGGTGACCAGGCTCAACGCCAGGAACAACGCCGAGTACGCCAGCGCGCCCACCGCCGAGGCCGCGGCCAGGGCCAGGCCGAGGCGTACCGAGTCGGCGAGCACGCCCGCGACGTAGAGCGGCACGGCGACGGTGACGGCGCTGACCCCGGTCGCCACCGCGAGCTTCGGCAGCACGATCTGCCAGCGCGGCAGCGGCTTGGTGAGGATGTGCACCACCGTGCCGTCGTCGATCTCCGCGCCGAGCACGCCGGTGCCGATGATCAGCGCCACCACCGGCAGCACCACGGCCAGGCCGAGGCCGACCAGCACGGACGGCCCCCACTGGCGGGGGTCGACGCCCAGCGCCCGGCAGAGCACGGCCAGCCCCACCAGCACGACCGGCAGCGGCAGCAGCATCAGGAACCGGCGCCGGCCGAAGAGCCCGCGCGCGGTGATCCAGGAAACGGTCGACATCTCAGGCCTCCACCAGGTACGAGAAGACGCTCTCCAACGACTCGTCCTCGGGGAGCAGCTGGCGGACCCGGATGCCCCGGGCCAGCGCGATCTTCGGCAGCGCCCGGGTGAAGGCGCCGTAGTCGCCGGCCCGGACGGTCAGGCCGGTACGGCCCAGCTCCACGCCGGTGACCGAGGGCTCGGCCATCAGCGCCACGGCCAGCGCCCGGTCGTCGGTGGAGCGGACGGTGAACACGTGCGGCCGGTTGGTCATCAGCCGGCGGATGGTCCGGAAGTCGCCGGACGCGGCCAGCCGGCCGGCCACCATCACCTGCACGGTGCCGGAGACCTGCTCGACCTCCTCCAGGATGTGCGAGCTGAACAGGATGGTCCGGCCGGCGTCGCCGAGGGAGTGCAGCAGCCCCATCATGTGCAGTCGCTGGCGCGGGTCCATCCCGTTGAACGGCTCGTCGAGCAGCAGCACCTGCGGGTCGTGCACCAGCGCCGCGGCGACCCGGGTGCGCTGCCGCATGCCCTTGGAGTACGTGCCGATCCGGCGGTCCTGCGCGTCGGCCATCTCCACCTGGGCGATCGCCCGCCGGGCCGCCGCCTCCGGGTCGGGCAGCCGGTGCAGCTTCGCGCTGGCCAGCACGAACTCGTACGCGGTGAGGAAGGTGTGCACCGCCTCCCGCTCGCTGACCAGGCCCAGCCGCCGGTAGACACCGGGGTTGCGCCAGGTCGGCTCGCCGTCCAGGGCGACCGTGCCCCTCGACGGCGCGAGGAAGCCGGCCATCATGTGCAGCAGGGTGGTCTTGCCGGCACCGTTCGGGCCGAGCAGCCCGGTCACCCCGGGCCCGAGGCGCATGGTGACGTCGTTGACCGCCACCACGTTGCCGTACCAGCGGGAGACGCCGGCCAGGTCGAGGGTGCTGGTGGTGGCGGTGGCCGGCGGGGCGCCGGCGTCGATCGTGGTCACTGGGCGGCCACCTTCCGGTATCGCAGCAGCAGCAGGGTGACGCAGGCGGAGACCAGCAGCACGGCGACCGCCGCGTAGACCGGGCCGAAGCCGCCGATCGGCATGCCGCCGCCCTGCCCCTCGGGCACCAGCAGGTCGCCGAGCGCCCAGTTGCCCACGCCGCTGACGAGCGTCGAGGGCGAGGCGAGGAAGGCCAGCTCGTTGACGGTCCGGGACGGCATGATCGACAGGACGCCGACGATCGGCGTGGTCATCAGGAAGACCGCCACGATCCCGCCCGCGGCGAACGCCCGCTTGCCGGTGAGCGAGGCGATCAGCAGCCCGATCGAGGCGAACACCACCGCCCACAGCGCCGCGTAGAGCAGGCCCGGCAGCAGGTCGAGCAGCTCGTCCCAGACCCCGGCCATCCCCCGGTCGGTGGTGAACGCGGCGCCGAGGAACATCACCAGCTGCGGGCCCCCGAGCAGCAGCCAGAGCGCGCTGATCAGGGCCAGCAGCTTGGCCACGGCGTAGTCGCCGCGCGGCAGCGGCCGGGAGAAGTACAGCGGCAGCACGCCGCTGCGCAGATCCCGGGAGACCAGCTCGGGGGCGGCCGCCGCGACGAAGAAGATGACCAGCCAGCTCATCGCGTTGGCGAACTGGGCGTACGTCATCACCACCTGGCCGATCTGGCTGCGCACCGCGGTCACCCCGGCGGCCACCACGGTGACGATGGCGACCACCAGCCAGGGGAAGATCTTGGCCTTGGCGCTGCGGCCCAGCCCGAAGACGGTGCGCAGCCCGTGCAGGTAGAGCGCGCCGAAGACGTGCCGGCGCCCCAGCCGAGGGCCGGTGTAGCGCTGGTAGCCGATGTCGTGGATGACCCCGGTCGGCTCAGACATGACTGGGCTCCCTCGCGGCGAAGAGTTCGGCCACCCGGTGCCGGCGCTGGTCCAGCCGGTGCAGCGGCAGGTCCAGCTCGGCGACCGCGCCGAGGATCTGGTCGTACGTGCCCTCGTCGACGAGCGGGACGAGCAGCATCCGGCCGTCCCGGGTCACCGGCAGGGCGAGCGCGGCGAGCCGGGTGGCCAGCTCGTCGGTACCCTCGCTGACCTCGACGGCGAGCACGTCGGTGGCCGACGTCATCGCGGCGATCCGGTCGGCGCGCAGCAGCCGGCCGCCGTCGATGGCGACCAGGGTGTCGCAGATCCGCTCCACCTCGCCGAGCAGGTGCGAGCAGACCAGGACGGAGATGCCGAACTCGGTGCCGATCCGGTGGACCAGGGCGAGCATGGCGTCCCGGCCGGCCGGGTCGAGGCCATTGGTCGGCTCGTCGAGCAGCAGCAGGTCCGGGTCGTGCACCAGGGCCTGGGCCAGCTTCACCCGCTGCTTCATGCCCGTGGAGTAGCCACCCACCGGGCGGTAGCGCTCCTCGTACAGGCCGACGTGGCGCAGCGCCTCGGAGGCGCGTTCCCGGGCCACCGTGCGGGGCAGCCCGCTCATCCGGCCGAGGTGGGTGACCAGCTCGGCGGCGGAGAGGTCGGGCGGGAGCGCGTCGTGCTCCGGCATGTAGCCGACCCGGGCGCGCACCGCCGCCGGGTCGGAGGTGGGGTCGAGGCCGAGCACGGAGACCCGCCCGCTGGTCGGGGCGAGCAGCCCCAGCAGGATCTTGATCAGGGTGGACTTGCCGGCGCCGTTGGCGCCGACCAGGCCGATGATCCCCGGCTCGACCGCGACGGTCAGGTCGGCCAGCGCGGTGACCCGACCCCCGTACGTCTTGGTCAGCGACTCGGTCGCGATCAGTGTCACGCTCGTCAGCCTAGGGAGCCCACGCTCGTCGGGACATCAGGCACGCCCCTGATACCACCAGTAGGGGTGGTAAGGAAGTCGTAAGGCCGGCGCCGGGTGACCCGACCGGGCCGGCCGGCGAGACTGGGTGGGTGATCTCCCGCCTGCTGCGCACCCCGCTGACCTGGCTCGTCGTCGCCGTTCTCGGCGTCGGCGCCGCCCTCGGGCTGTACTGGTTCCAGCCCTGGAAGCTGGCCACCGACACCCGGGTGGACGAGGAACTGTCCGCCGTGGAGGCCACGCCGTCGAACCCGGCCACCCCGGCGGGCACCGCCGGGGCGACGGCCGCCCCGGCACCGGCCGGGCCGACCCTGGTCCGCCGGGGCGAGTTCGTCACCCACGAGCACGACACCGCCGGCACCGTCCGGATCGTCCGGGGCGCCGACGGCGGGTACCGGCTGGAGCTGGTCGGACTGGCCACCTCCAACGGGCCGGACCTGCGGGTCTGGCTGACCGACCAACCGGTCCGCGCCGGCCGGGCGGGCTGGGACGTCTTCGACGACGGCCGCTGGGTCGAGCTGGGCCGGCTCAAGGGCAACCGGGGCGACCAGGCGTACCCGATCCCCGCCGGCACCGACCTGACCGGGCTGACCAGCGTGTCCATCTGGTGCAAGCGGTTCGCGGTCTCCTTCGGGGCGGCCCCGCTGACCCCCGCCGGCTGACTCGTCGGGGGCCGTATGGCCGGGAGTGGAGTGGCGCTCTCGACCGATCGCCGGTCGGCTGAGAAACTGTGTGCCGGTCGGCGAGTGAGGGGTGCGGATGAGCAACGGGTGGGTGCTGCCCGACGAGGTACTTCGGGACGCGCCGGCGTACACGCCGCGTCCCGGGGAGCTGGCCGATCTGGAGTTGCTGCTGAGCGGGGCGTACGCCCCGCTGGCCGGCTTCATGACCCGGGCCGATCTGGCCTCGTTGCAGCGCCGGGGGCGGCTCGCCGACGGGACCTCCTGGCCGGTGCCGGTGACGCTCCAGGTGCCGGCGGCGCTGGCCGACGGGCTGGACCCGGCCGATCCGCTGCGCCGGGCCATGGTGCTCACCGACGGCGAGGGCGCGCCGGTGGCCGCGGTCGAGGTGACCGACATCTGGCCGGTCCGCGAGGGCGTGGCCGGCGTGGGCGGCCCGGTGCGCCGGCTCGGCGACGGCGGGCACGGACCGTTCCAGCGGCTGCGCCGCACCCCGGAGGAGATCCGCGGGCTGCTGCCGCCGGGGCGGGTGCTCGGGGTGATCGCCGACCGGCCGCTGCACCGGCCGCAGCTGGCGCAGATCGCGCACGCCGCCCGTACTCTCGCCGCCCACCTGCTGGTGATGATCCCGGTCGGTCCGGACGGCACCGGCGGGCTGCCCCCGGAGGCCCTGGTCCGCAGCGTCTTCGCGGCCCGTGACCGGATGCCTCCGGCCACCCTGATCGTGGTGCCGATGCCGCGCGGCCGGGACGAGATCGGCAATGCCCTGCTGCGGGCCCGGATCTCCGCCGCGTACGGGGTGACCCACCTGCTCTCCACCGGCGAGATGCTCTCCGGGGCCGGCCTGCGGGTGTTGGTCCCCCGCGAGCTGGCCTACGACAACCGGGACGGGCAGTGGCGCTCCCGGGAGGACATCCCGCCGCGCAACCGGCGGCTGGCGCTGAGCCAGGAGGAGATCGACGACCTGCTCGACCGGGGCTTCCCGCTGCCCGAGTGGCACACCCCGCCGGCGGTGGCCAAGGAGCTGAGCCGGGCCCGCCCGCCACGCCGCCACCGGGGCCTGGTGGTCTTCCTGACCGGGCTCTCCGGCTCCGGCAAGTCGACGATCGCGCGCGGGCTGGCGGACGCGCTCCGCGAGCAGGGCGACCGGACGGTGACCCTGCTCGACGGGGACGTGGTGCGCCGGGAACTCTCCGCGGGGCTGGGCTTCAGTAAGGCCGACCGGGACGCCAACGTGCGTCGGATCGCCTGGGTGGCCGCCGAGATCGCCCGGCACCGGGGGGTGGGCATCTGCTGCCCGATCGCCCCGTACGCGCAGGCCCGGGCGGCGGCGCGGGAGATGGCCGCGACCGCCGGGGCGGGCTTCCTGCTGGTGCACGTGGCGACCCCGCTGGAGATCTGCGAGCGCCGCGACCGCAAGGGCCTGTACGCGCGGGCCCGGGCCGGCCTGCTCACCGGGATGACCGGCATCGACGACCCGTACGAGGAGCCGACCGACGCCGAGCTGGTGATCGACACCACCGACGTCTCGGTCGAGGAGGCGGTGCAGTCGGTGATGCACCACCTGACCGAGACCGGTTGGGTGGAGCCGCGCCTGCAGTCCGCCTGATTCGCCGGGCGTTCCTTCCCTCGCTGCTCCCTGCGCGCTAGTGTTCGTTCTTGTTGGAACACGTTTGAGCGCGTGAGACTGTGCGCGGGAGCCCGGAGGTGCAAGGAATGCTGGCGCGGCAGCGGCAGGCGGCGATCCTCGACCGGGTCCGCGCCGCCGGCGGGGTCCGGGTGACCGAGCTGGCCGCCGAGTTCGGCGTCTCCGACATGACCATCCGGCGCGACCTGGAGACGCTGCACGAGCAGGGCCTGCTGGCCAAGGTGCACGGCGGCGCGACGCTCGCCGGCCCGAGCGCCACCGACGAGCCGGGCTTCCACGCCAAGTCCGTCCGGCAGTCCGCCGAGAAGGCCGCCATCGCCGCCCGGGCCGCCGAGCTGGTCCGCCCGGGCGCCGCGGTCGCCCTCTCCGCCGGCACCACCACCGCCGAGCTGGCCCGGCGACTGGTCGACGTGGCCGGGCTGACCGTGGTGACCAACTCGCTGCCGGTGGCCGAGATCCTGCACACCCAGGGCCGCCCCGACCAGACCGTGGTGCTGACCGGCGGGGTGCGCACCCCGTCCGACGCGCTGGTCGGGCCGCTGGCCGTGGCGGCGATCCGCGCCCTGCACCTGGACCTGCTCTTCCTGGGCGTGCACGGGATCACCGAACGGGCCGGCTTCACCACGCCCAATTTGATGGAGGCGGAGACCGACCGCGCCCTGGTGGCCGCCGCCGACCGGCTGGTCGTGCTGGCCGACCACACCAAGTGGGGCACGGTCGGGATCTCCTCGATCGTCGCGCTGGAGGACGCCGACGTGCTGGTCACCGACGACCGGCTCGCACCGCAGGCGCGACAGGTACTCGACGAGAAGGTGGGCGAACTGGTGATCGTGGCGGGCGCGGGCCGGACGACGGAGGAGGCGCGGTGAAGCGTACGGCGATCGAGCTGGCCGACGGTCGGGAGCTCATCTACTTCGACGAGCGGGACGACGCGGTTCGCGACCAGCCGGACCGGCGCGAGCTGCCGCCGCCCCCGCCCGCCTCCCAACTGCGATACGACCCGCTGACCGAGGAGTGGGTGGCGGTCGCCGTGCACCGGCAGACCCGCACCTTCCTGCCGCCCGCCGACCAGTGCCCGCTCTGTCCGTCCCGGGGTGAGCGGCTCAGCGAGATCCCGGCCCCCGACTACGACGTGGCCGTCTTCGAGAACCGCTTCCCCTCGCTGAGCCAGCGGATCGCCGACGAGCCGGCCGAGATCACCCCCTTCACCCCGGTCCGGCCCGGGCAGGGGCGCTGCGAGGTGGTCTGCTTCACCGACGACCACAACGCCTCGTTCGCCAGCCTGTCGGCGGAGCGGGTCCGCCTGGTGGTGGAGGCGCTCGCCGACCGGACCGCCGCGCTGGCCGCGCTGCCCGGCGTGGAGCAGGTCTTCCCGTTCGAGAACCGGGGGGTGGAGATCGGGGTGACCCTGCACCACCCGCACGGGCAGCTCTACGCGTACCCCTTCGTCACGCCGCGGACCCGGTCGCTGCTGGCCGCGGCCCGCCGGCACGCCGAGCGGACCGGCGGCGGCAACCTCTACGCGGACGTGCTGGCGGCCGAGCGGGCCGCCGGCGAACGGGTGGTCGCCAGCAACGAGCACTGGACGGCGTACGTCCCGGCGGCGGCGCGCTGGCCGTTCGAGGTGCACGTGGCGCCGCACCGGCCGGTGCCGGACATCCCCGCGCTCACCGACGCCGAGCGGGACGCCTTCGGGCCGCTCTACCTGGACGTGCTGCGCCGCTTCGACGGCCTGTTCGGCCTGCCGATGCCGTACATCGCGGCGTGGCACCAGGCGCCGGTGCGGATCGACCGGGAGCTGGGCCACCTGCACCTTCAGCTGTTCAGCATCCGGCGGGCGAAGGACAAGCTGAAGTACCTGGCCGGCTCGGAGTCCGGCATGGGCGTCTTCATCAACGACATCGCCCCGGAGCGGGCGGCGGAGCTGCTCCGCGCCGCCTGACCTCGCCGCGGCCCGGCCGGGCCGCTCGACCCTCCCGCCGCACAACAGGGCGCGGGGGGCCCGGGACAGGGCCCCCCGCAGGGAAGGGACGGCTGGCTGTGCGCGACAGCCGGGAAGGCTGGCTGGTCGGCACTCGTGCCGCGAGGCGACCGCGGTCAACCTTCCTGGACGAGACTGGCATCGCGTCCACCTGGTTCAACGACCTGCGCTCCCGCCGGTGACGCACCCCGCCGGGTGACGGCTCCCGGGTACGACGGAGCCCGCCGGCGGGTGCCGGCGGGCTCGTCGATGCGCGGGAGGATCAGGCGGCGAGCTTGCGCGCCAGGTTCTCGTCGAGCGCGTTCATGAACTCGTCGGTGGTCAGCCACGGGGCGTCCCGCGAGATGAGCAGCGCGAGGTCCTTGGTCATCTGGCCGCCCTCGACGGTGTCGACGATGACCTGCTCCAGGGTGTTGGCGAACTCGGTGACCGCCGGGGTGTTGTCCAGCTTGCCCCGGTGGGCCAGGCCCCGGGTCCAGGCGTAGATCGAGGCGATCGGGTTGGTCGAGGTCTTCTCGCCCTTCTGGTACTGCCGGTAGTGCCGGGTGACCGTGCCGTGCGCGGCCTCGGCCTCGACGGTGCGGCCGTCCGGGGAGAGCAGCACGGAGGTCATCAGGCCGAGCGAGCCGAAGCCCTGCGCGACGGTGTCGGACTGCACGTCACCGTCGTAGTTCTTGCAGGCCCAGACGTAGCCGCCCTCCCACTTGAGCGCGGCGGCGACCATGTCGTCGATCAGCCGGTGCTCGTAGGTGATGCCGGCGGCGGCGAACTCGGACTTGAACTCGTTCTCGAAGACCTCGGCGAAGATGTCCTTGAACCGGCCGTCGTACGCCTTGAGGATGGTGTTCTTGGTGGACAGGTAGACCGGGTAGTTGCGGTCCAGGCCGTACCGGAACGAGGCCCGGGCGAAGTCCCGGATCGACTCGTCGAAGTTGTACATGCCCATGGCGATGCCGCCGCCGGGGAAGTTGGCGACCTCCATCTCCATCGGGGCGCCGCCGTCGGCCGGGGTGTAGGTGATGGTCACCGTGCCCGGGCCGGGGACGACGAAGTCGGTGGCCTTGTACTGGTCACCGTGGGCGTGCCGGCCGATGATGATCGGCTTGGTCCAGCCGGGGACGAGCCGCGGCACGTTGGACATGATGATCGGCTCGCGGAAGACGACGCCGCCGAGGATGTTGCGGATGGTGCCGTTCGGCGACCGCCACATCTTCTTCAGGCCGAACTCCTCCACCCGGGCCTCGTCCGGGGTGATGGTCGCGCACTTGACGCCGACGCCGTGCTCCTTGATGGCGTTGGCGGCGTCGACGGTGACCTGGTCGTCGGTCTCGTCCCGGTGCTGGATCGAGAGGTCGTAGTAGTGCAGGTCGACGTCGAGGTAGGGCAGGATCAGCTGCTCACGGATCTGCTTCCAGATGATCCGGGTCATCTCGTCGCCGTCGAGCTCCACGACCGGGTTGTTTACCTTGATCTTCGCCATCGACCGGCGCTCCTCTCGGGGGACACGTGCTCAAGCAGTACGAGCGTACTGGAAACTGGCAGGCAGTCCCCAGCCGGCCTCGGTCGGCCGGGAAATCGGGGTGCACGGCGCAGGAGATCGTTGGCAGCATCACCGGATGCCACTGAGCCGCACCCTCGGGTCTATCACGGTCACCGCGCTCACCGACGGGGAGGGGCCGTTCTTCCAGCCCCGTACCGAGGCCTTTCCGGCGGCCACCGCCGCGCAGTGGCGGGAGGCCGACCGGCGGGACCCGGCGGCGGTGACCGCCGACGGACGCTGGTGGCTGCCGTTCCGCAGCTTCGCGCTGCGGGCCGGCGAGGGACCGGTGACGCTGGTCGACGCCGGCATCGGCCCGGCCGGCTCCCCCGCCGCGAGCTGGGCCCCGGTGCCCGGCCGGCTCCCGGCCGAGCTGGCCGCGGCCGGGATCGACGTACTTCCCGAATGCCGACTACCTGGTGCAGCTGGCCGCGATGGAGTCGATCAACCCCGGACTGCCGGCCGGCCTGGTCGCGCCGTTGCGCGCCGCCGGCCGGCTCCGGGTCGTCGACGGCGACACCCCACTCACCCCGGGGGTACGCGTGCTGAGCACCCCGGGGCACACCCCCGGCCACCAGTCGGTGCTGCTGGAGGCGGACGACGAGCGCCTCCTGCTCACCGGCGACCTGCTGGTGCACGCCGTCCAACTGGTCGACCCCGAGCTTGCGTACGCCCATGAGGAGGACCCGCCCACGGCCCGCGCCTCCCGCACGACCCTCCTGCGCACCCCGGCCGCCCGCGGCGCAACCACCCTCGCCACCCCCCACCTGGGCACCCCCTTCACCCCCCTCTGATCCCCACCCCACCCGCCCACGCACCCACCCGAGTTGACCAAGGAGTTTGCGCACGGAATCGGGGTCCTACCGGACGCAAACTCCTTGATCAACGGTGCTGGGTGGGTGGGGTGCGACGAGGGGCGCGCCCGCGAATCCGGCGCGCCCCACCGGGGTGGGGTGGTCCAC
>NZ_JBSSHR010000027.1:0-66312 GCF_059089345.1 Micromonospora sp. BS32 | reverse complement strand
TACGGGCCCGCTGCAGCAGCCGGGAAACTCACTTACGTTCGGCGTACGGGAGGAATCTCAACCACCCAGTTGATCCAGCGGGTGCTCGACGCGGCCGCCTCGCGAAAGGAATGACCGGATCTGCCGCCGTCCGCGCGCTTAGCGTCGGCCACCTCCGTACGTCCGTGGCAAGTGTCAGGTGCGCCCTGGTCAGTCGACCATTACGGCGAAGACCGACGACACCGGCACCGGCCCGGCACACCGGGAGTCGTTCGACCGGGCGCGGCTATCGCCCATGACGAAGGCGGAGTCGGCCGGCACGGTAACCGCGGCGAACCGGCGCGGCCCGCAGTAGTTTGGGTTCGGCGGCTCGTCGAGCGACGCGTCCTCAGCCACATACGGCTCGGCCAGCGGCTTACCGTCGACCGTCACCTTGCCCGAGGTATCGCAGCAGGCGATGGTTTCGCCGCCGACCGCGACGACGCGTTTGAGCAGCGGCGCCTTACGGTCACCCCAGAGACCGCCGGGGGAACGGATCAGGACGACATCGCCGCGCCGTGCCTCATACGTGCCGGTTACTGTCCGTGCGTTGACAACCTGGCCGGCCTTGACCGTCGGCTCCATACTGACGCCGCCCTGGGTGAACTGTTCGGCGGCTCCCGTCTCGGTCGCGTCACCGTCGCCGCAGCCGGCAGCAGCCATCACGAGAAGGAGCACCATCAGTCTGCGCATCCGACGGATCCTGCCAGAAGCGGCGGTGCCGTGCGGTCCGCCGGGCGCGGCGCTACCCGGCACTGCTGCCCCAAGGTCACATGCGCTGTCATGCCGCGATCCGCGCGGGCGGCGTTCGGCGGCTGGGCCGCGACCAGCAGGCCAGGCAGAAGCGAAACTGATTGGCGCGGCGGACGCGGCTGGCATGATCATGCGACCCGGACGGCGACCGTTCCGGACGCCGCGGTTACCGAAGGGATGCCAGTGGGATTTCTCAAACGGCGACCGTTGACTCCCGTCGAGCGGCTCATGGCCGCTGCCGGGCTGCCCACTGCGGGTGGCGAGATCCCGGTGCGGGACGTCGTCATGGACGTGGTGCAGCGTAGGAGCGGGCGGGTCACGGCAACCCTTGCCGTCGTTGAGGAGTTGCTGGTTGAGGAGGGCGACGCGTCGCGCATCGCGCTGGACTTTCTCGAGGATCTTCAGAACGCGGCGTCACACGGGACGGAGGGACTGTTCACCACGGAGGAGCTGCTGCCGTTGCGCGGACCCCGGACGGTGGAGGGCTGGGAGACGGTGGAGCGGTTCTGGGCCGCTGTCGTCGCCTGGTGTGACGAGAGCGGGGTGGAGCTGGAGTCGAGTGAGTCGCTCCGCGTCGTCGAGCATCCGGCACTGCGGTCGATCCTGTGGCCGTCGTGCCGGAGCCTCGCTGACGGGCGACGGGTAGGTCTCAGCAATGTGGTGCTGTACGAGAAGGCGGTTGGCGTGCCGATGGCCAGCTTCGGTGACCACCCGACGGCATGACCGGACAGGCGGTGGCGCGACCAGCACGCCGCCCCGCCCCGGCGTGACCTTGCACGGCTGCTAGTGGGTAGAAGCCCACCCACACTCTTCTGCCACGACCCCATGAGCGCGGCACGGCCAAGCGGTGACCGACCGTGACCGCGCTAAGTAGCCCGCCAGCAACGACTACGGCTATCGCGATCGATACGCGATACACAGGCAGGCGGGCCTCTGTGCATCACGGCGAGCCCAAGGGATGTCTCGTAACCCCGGTGTCTGTCTGTTGAGGACGGTCGGTCAGGATGCCTGGGTGCAGGTGATCACCGCAGCCCACCCTGAATGGATCTTTCCGTTCACGGGGCTGCAGCCCGCCCAGTTCCGCAGGCTGGTCCGCCTGGTCGCCGAGCGTGGCGGGGACGGCATCGCTGATGGCCGGCCGGGCCGGCAGTGGGCCCTCGACCTCGCCGATCGGGTGCTGCTGGTGGCCGCGTACTGGCGCACGAACCTGACGATGCGGCAGATCGGCCCGCTGTTCGGGGTCTCGCACTCGGCTGCGCACCGGGTCATCGACACCCTCGGCCCGCTGCTGGCCCTGGCGCCGGTGCGCCGACGGCCTGTCGACCAGATCGCCATCGTCGACGGCACCCTGATCCCCACCCGCGATCACCGCCTGGCCGCCAAAAGCAAAAGCTACCGGTACTCGACCAACCTGCAGGTCGCCATCGACGCCAGCACCCGCCTGGTCATCGCCGTCGGCGACCCACAGCCCGGCAACCGCAACGACACGATCGCCTACCGCACTTCAGGGATCGAGGAGAAGTTGAACAGGCGGCCGGTGATGGCCGACGGCGGCTACCGCGGTAACCCCGAGGTGATCATGCCGTACCGCAAGCCCACCGACGGCAGCGACCTGCCCGCCTGGAAGGAAGCCCTCAACGTCGAACATCGGACCGTCCGAGCAGGGGTCGAACACGCCCTGGCCAGGCAGAAGTGCTTCAAGATCCTGCGCGACTACCGCCGCGCCGCCCACACATTGACCGATGCCGCTTCCGGCATCGCCAACCTCCACAACATCATCCTCACCGGCTGACCACCGGCCCGGTGCCAGGCAACGCCTTCACCCCGTTACGAGACATCCCTTAGGTGCGGCTCGTTCCCGTACGCCGACATCAGCTAGCGCGCCGGAACGCGCTACCGGCCGGCGCTACCGGCCGAGGGTGCGGTAAATGTCGTTCAGGCAGACATGCTGCACGGCGTCCCAGCCCGCCCCGTAGACCTTCGGTGACGCGTCGTAGGGGCCTTGTCCCTGCCGCACCACGGCGGTGAAGAAGTCGAACATGCGGCGCTGGCCATAGTGGCGGGCCATACAGTCGACGGTGAGGTGTCCGGTGCCGTAGAACGAGGCCACCTCACCCGCGCTGGCGCCGCGCTGCGGCTTGACCTGGTCCAGGTCGAGGCGCCGCATTCGGGGTTTGCCCTGGTGCCAGCGTCGGGCCCAGAGCACGTTCGGATCAGCTGCCGTCGGGCCGCCTCTCGCGCCGATGTACTCGGCGATGCCCTCGATGAACCAGGCGTCGAAGTCGCTGGTGTGGGGGCTGGGTCGAGCGCCGCCGAGGGTGACCACGTGGCCGAATTCGTGGCGCAGCAGATCGGTGAGGTTCTCCGGGGCGTCGGTGCGGATGACCACCTCGTACTGCAGGGACCCGCCCGGGTAGGCGTATCCGGTGTAGTTCGTGCCCGGGGATCCGCCGCGCCAGGTCTTCCATTCGTTGGGGCCGGCCAGGTAGACGATGTAGCGGGCGGGCGGCTGTTGGCCCATCAGAGCGGCGTACCGGTCGGTGGCGGTGGCAGCCTGGTCGGCTGCGGCGACGGCGGTGGACAGCCGGGCCTGCTGTCCGGGTGGCGCCGCGACGGTGACCCGCCGCCCGTCGGCGAAGGTGAGGCCGGGTGTCTCCCAGGGCAGCGGGCGGCGCACGTTGTCCTGGGCGGGTATCCGCAGGTCGCTGATCAGGTATTGGGCTTGGGGGCCGCGGCGGGCGACGTCCATCAGCAGCGTGAGGTCGGCGGGCGCTGCGGCGGGTGGCGTCGTCGGGCCGTCGCGTTCGCCGGCGGCGAGGCCGTAGCGGACACCGACGGCCACGTCTTTCGCGGCGGCGAGGTCGAAGCCCGGCCTGTCCGGGAAGATCGGATCCCATCGGGTGACGTGTAGGCCGCGCAGCGCGCGGAACATCTGCCGGTAGCGGTCGACGAGGGCCGCGTTGTCGGGGTCGACCGCCGCAAGCCAGCCGGATTCGTCTCCGGCCAGCAGGGCCGTGGCCTGTGCGGTCAACCGGTCCTGGATGAGAGCCCAGTCGTCGACCTGGACCTTCGTGTGGGTCGGGGACGCCGACGGGTAGCCGCCAGGAGGTGGCGGCTGCCCGCACCCGGATACGCAGAGCAGGGCCGCGACCATGGTCGCCGCGACACCGCCCATGGCGCGGCGACGCGGAGCGCATCCGGGCACTCCAGAGGAAGTCGACATGGCAGGGACCCTAGACGGCATCGACGTGTCTCGTGGTCCCGCCGTCGTGCCGGTAACCAGGCGATGGGCGGCACACCCTCCCCGTTCGCCCCGTGTGTGATCAGGGGCATGAAGCCGCGGGCGATCTGACTGCACTGCATCTGTCGGCGCCGCTTGCGCGTTGACCGCCCTACTCGGGGCTTGGGGCGGGGCGGCGATTGATTGGGCCTTGCGGGAGGTGACGTGCGCCCGTGCGGCGGCGTGCCACACCACCGCAGTGGCCCGGCGCGCCAGGTGGCCGACGGCGGTGAACATGTGGCGTACCGCAGCGCGGGTCCCCTTCTGCAAAAGGGTGGCCAGCAGCGGCAGAGTGCCGGTACCGCGGCAAGGCTCGGCCAGGGTCACATCGTCGTTTATGCCGGTCATGGTTCAGCTCCTTGGGGCGCTGGTGGTGGGGGTATCGGGTGGCTGCGGCGGGTCGACCTCGACGAAGCAGAAGAGCCGCTCGATGAGCTGCAGCGCCTGGGTGTGGTAGCGGTCGGCGAAGCCACGGCAGATCGCCGGCCTGGCCTCGGGATACCGGTAGTGCGGGAGCGTGTCGTGGCAGACGACGAAGGACTCGCGCCGGCGGGTTTCGGTGATGAGGTCACGCAGCCTGCCGGGGCGCGGTGCATCCTGTTGCCGGGGGCGAAGATGCAGGTGTCGCACTGCCGTGACAGCAGCCGCGACTTGCCGAGGACCGGGTCGCCGACGTTGAGGTCAGTGCCGCACGTGATGCGGTCAGGTTGGTGGTCGGGGTCGGGCACGGGTTCCATGGGTTCTCCTGCTGGTGAACGGGCGCCGCCGCTGCGGTAGCAGCGGCGCCGGTGAGGTGAGAGCGGGCCGCTGTTAGGGCGAGCCGGGGCGCAGCGAGTGCGTGGTTGCCGAAAAAGGGGGTGGCGGCGCGCGATGCGGGATCGGCGAGGTGCGCGTTGTATCCGGCGGTGTTTGGCTTGGCGCAGTGATGGCGCTGTTGTCCGCAGCGGGTGTGACTCGGCGAGTTCAGCGGGTTGGGGTAGCCGCTGGTGGTGTTGTTGGGTCACTGCCGCGTTCCCACCGATGCCGTGGCGGGAGTCGACCACCGCTGTTGCCAAGACGGCGCGAAGGGGGGGCCTCCCCGGCGCAGGTTCACCGCTGGGACTGGCGGTGCGCACGGTGACGCCGAACAGCCAGGATCCGTCGTCACGGTTGGTCGTGGCGAGGGGGCGCCGGTTCGGGACAGGTCGGACCGGCGCGCGGGGAGGCTTGGCCCGTCAGGCCGACTCGGGGATGGGTGGGTGAAGGTCGACGGTGAGGCGGTCGACGGGCGGCCACCCGTCGGCCTCGGGCTGCCACGCATGGGTGTCGGCCGCGGTGGGGACGGGGCCGACCACGACAAGGTGCGCGCGGTCGCGGTCGAGCAGCACCAGGCCGACGCTCGACGCCGTGTCCAGCGCAGTGGTGTGGGCGGCTGCTGTGATGTCGGGTGGGACGGTCAGCCACTCATCGGGGTCGACGGCCAGCGTGTTCGGGTGGTGCAGGGCGGCTGGTGTGGTGGCAGCGACGTCGGCGTTGTGCACGACCAGGTGGGGTGCGTAGTCGGCGGCGGTGGCCCGCCCGGCGATGGGGCCGTGCAGGGACAGGGCTGCGCTCGTGGTCACGGCGAGCAGGGTGTGGGGCTGGCGGTCCTCGGCGGTGTCGAGCAGGGCGAGGCTGAACGCGTCGTGGCTGCCGATGTCGATCAGGGTGAGCATGGTGGGTCGGCCGGTAGCGGCCTCGTCCCAGCCGACGACCTCGAAGTGTTCCCCGGCGAGAGTGAGGAACCACTGGTAGGCGCGGTTGTTCACGTCGAAGGGGTAAGCGGTGTCCAGCAGGATGTCGTTCTCCCTGTTCTCATGTCGTGCCGCATCCGGCGACGCGATCGCTGTGCGGAACGCGGCGGTAGGGGCCAGTTGAGGTCACGCGGCGCGCGGCGACGACCCCGGGCGCTGCTGCCCGGGTGGGGTGCGGTGGAACCAGCCGACGAATCGGGGGTCGCTGCGGCGGCGACCGGTGCGGCCACCCGTGCCCGGCCGCGGGCCAGGAGTGTGGGCCGGGTGGCAGCGCGGTGGGCCCGTTGGGCGTCGCGGGCGGGCGGGCACGGGTATGGCTCGCTTGCGCAGCGCAGGTTCGCGCAGCGGTCAGGCCGCTCGGGGTGAGGTGGGTGGCCGGCGGCGACGTCGGCGGCGAGCAGCCACAGCAGGACGTCGGTGACGGTGCCCGGTACGGCACGGCGGTGCGCCTGGGTCATCAGGGTTGCCCTTCGAAAGGCGGTGTCGGCTCGGATGGCCGCCACCCCGGCCAGCGGTGTGGGGATGCCGCTGTCGGGTTCGCCGGGGTGGCGACCGGGTGCAGTGACGCTCGACTTTCCGGATAGATCAAGTCACCGCCGCGCGCGCTCGAGCGGCGGCGTGGGGTTGGCACGTGTCGGCGGCGCGGTCGTGGTGGTGTCAGTCGTTGCGGTGGATGAGGAAGCAGTCCGGCGCGCAGGGGTCGTCGTGGCGGTAGTCGGCCAGCCGGTGGTCGTAGTGGGCGGGCTGGCCGCAGTGCCGGCACCGCATCGGCGCAGGAGCGTCGAGGGCTTCCCCGTCGCCGCCGTGCCCGGTGGTGTGATCGTGCGCGGCGAAGGTGCACCGGCCGTGGGTGCAAAACACCCGGCCGGGTGTGCGAAGCCGCGCGACGACCAGGTCCTGCACCGCGACGGTGAGGTCGATGCTGGCCTGGGAGCCGTCGTAGGGGACGCCAGCGGTGATGAGGTAGTCGTTGGCGTCGAGGTGGCAGTGCAGGTCGGTGAACGAGCTGATCCCTGCCGGGACGATCCCTTCGGCGATGTCGTCGTCGATCGCGGCCAGGACGCGCTCGGCGAACTGGCGCACCCGCTCGGCCGGATCGGTCGGGGCGAACTGCTGGTGGTGGGTGAGCCAGATGCGCACCAGGGCCCGCAAGTGGTGGATCTGGGTGGCGCGCTGGCTGACCAGGGCGTCGAGTCGGGGGCCGTGAGCCTGCAGAACGCCAAGCGGGTTGACGCTGGGCACAGCCTCCCCGGATGCGGCGGTGAGGTTGCACCGCACGGTGGTGAGGTGCTCGGCGATGGCCTCGACAAGATCGGCGAGGTCGGCCTCGGTTGAGGCGAGGGCCTCGCAGCCGTCGGCGATGGCCGCGGCGGTCATTCCCAGCGGGCCGCCGTGGTGCCTGGCGGCGGCAAGTGCGTCATCGCTGACCGCTGTGCCGGTGTACTTGTGGACAAGAAGCACTGTCATGGTCGATCTCCTTGCGCGGGTGAGCGGGGTGGCCATCAGGGGCCGGGGTAGGGGTCTTCAGAAGTGGTGGCGGGTGGTCATCGGGTGTGCGGGTCGGTGTGGGGCCAGCCGTCGAGCACGGACGGGGGAAGCCCGGCGCGTAGGGCCTGGTCGATGAGCTGGGCGAGGGGGTAGGTGGGGTCGGCGGTAAGGGCGCGGTCGATGGCGACGCTGGCGAGTGCGCCTTCGCCGCGGCGCCAGGCGGCGAAGGCGAGCAGGCTGGCCGGTGGGGCGGCCAGCGGTGGGTGGGCGCGTCGGGTGACGTCGGTCCACAGGGCGACGTGCCAGGGCAGCGAGTCGGTGGCCCGCCATGCGGCGTCGCGGATCGCGGCCGTGGGCAGCAGGACGGTGAGCCAGGCCAGCTCGTCATCGGTGAGCACCTGCTCGTCGCCGTAGCGGGCGAACGTTGTGCGTATTGCGGCTTTGCCGGCGTGGATCAGGCCGTCGCGGCCTTCGGTGATGGTGAGGGTGCGGCGGCGTGTGCGTGCGCGGGCGGTCGCGGCGGTGATCGTGTCGCGGGCGGGCCCGTGGGTGGGGGCGATGCTGGCGACGAGCGCGGCCCGGTCGGGCAGGGCGTGGCAGCCGGCGACGATGGCGTGCATCGTCACGTCGTTGCGGTGGGGGTCGAAGGGCATGCCGTCGGTGGGGCAGCAGGCGGGTTCCTGGCACAAGTAGGAGAAGTAGCGGCTGTCGGTGACGCGTAGGGCGTCGAACACGTCGAGGCCGGCGGCGGTCAGCCGCGCCACGATGGTGTCCATGACCGGGGTGACGGTGGTGGCTGGGCCGTAGCCGATGACGATGGCGCGGGTCGCCGCCGCGTGGTGGAGCATGCGGATCTGCGACGGTGAGATCTCCTGCGCCCAGGCGGCGACGTCGGCGGGCTGGGGCAGGTCGGTGCGGCTGGCGACGGCGACCCGGGTGCCGGCGAGGCCGACGGTCACGAGGCTGTCGGTGGGGTGGAAGCCGAGCAGGTAGGGCACGGCGGTGAGCAGGTCGGCAGGGGAGGCGATCGGTAGGCGCGGGTTCGGGTAGCTCACGGTGTCTCCCGTGGTGTCGAGGTGGATCCCGGGCATGGCGGATCGGCCGTGCCCGGGGGTGCGCTCTGATGCGCGGATGGCCGGGCATGCGGCCTATGGCGGTGCAGGAAGAGGGGCCCCGCGATGCCGCCCCGAGGCGGCGCACAGGTCATGTGCCGCGGGCTTGCGGCGGCCGGGGCGACGCCGGCGAGGGCAGGCGAACGCGGGCTCGTCGTGCCGGGGGCCGTCTGTCAGGCGCGCTCGAGGGCGGTGACGGCGACGTCGGCGATGTGGCCGATCGCCTGCACCGGGTCGGCCACCAGCAGCGTGGTGGTGTCGGTGAAGGTGTGCCCGTCCAGGTCGGCGGGCCGCAGCCACAGCACGGCGCAGCCCGCCCGGTGCAGGGTCGTGATGAGGCGTTGGGCGGGGTCGATGTCGGGCAGGTCGCCGTCGGAGACCACGGCGAGCATGCGCAGCCGGCCGGGTTGGCGCAGTTGCAGGACCTCGTCGGCGAGTTTCACCGCGTCGGTGAAGGCGCTGCTGCCACCGTCGGCGCGCAGGTCGAGGACCTGGGTGGGGCGTTGCCGGGGTGCGACGAGCAGGGTCGCCGTGCTGCCGAAGGCGATGGTGGTGGTGACCGCGCCGCTGCTGCGGGCGGCGTGGGCGAGGATCCACCCGGCCGACGACATCGGTGCCGCGTAGGGGTGCATGGAGTAGGAGGCGTCGACGACGACGCCCAGGTGCAGGGTCGGCTTTGGCGGCCGCAGGTGCGCGCGGCGTTGCCACGGTGTGGCGGTGGGGCTGGCGCCGGCGGCGATCTGCGCTTGGGCGGTGATGGCGTGGCGGGTGCGCAGCCTTCCCGGCGGGAGGGGGCTGGGTCGGGTGTCGGGTTCGGGCTGGTGGGTGCGAGCGCGGCGCAGCCGGGCCGCGAGGGTTCCGGCGGCGGCGCATTCGGCGTCGGTGGCCTCGCGCAGGGTCCAGGTGGCGGGCGCGGCGTAGCGGGTGCTGATTTGCCGGTCGCGGTATGCGGTGGGGGTGAGGCCGGTGGCGTGGGCGAGGTAGTCGGCGAGTGCTTGGGCGAGGCGGCCGGCGAACATACCGGGATCCGGGGTGGGGACCTGCGGCTGCCGGCGGGGGTCGATGCCGAGGATCCGGCACCACCGTCGGGCGAGGTCGATCATGGTGTCGCCGTCAGCGTCGTCGGCTGCGTGGGCTTGTCGCCACACCTCGCGCAACCCGAGGAGCCGCCTGCGGCCGAGAACGGTGCTGACGGCGGCGCGGACACCGCGAATGTCTCTCGCGGTGATGATCCGGGCGTCGACCCGTGCGAGGAGCAGGGCGGCGAGGTGCCCGGCGTGCCACGGGTCGTCGACGGGGGCGTCGTCGGCGTTGACCAGGGTGGTGACGGTGTGGCGCAGCCATCGCCGGTCGCCGCGCCGGCGGCTGCGCTGCCGGTACTCGATGCGGGACTCTTCGAGGAGCTCGGCGACGTGGGCCACGACTGGTGGCGTGCCGGGTGGGGTGCGCCAGCGGCTGTGGGCGGCGTGCGCGGCTTCGTGCACGAGCAGCCCGTAGGCGGTGGGCACCAGGCGCTTGTGGCCGGCGCGGCGGGGGTTGGCGACATCCGGGGTGCCGATGTGGGTGGCATCGACCTCGATACGGCCGGTATCGGGGTAGAAGCAGGCCGGGGCGCCGCCGCCCGCGCCGGGGGCGACGGTGACGGTCAGATCGTCGCGGCCGGTCAGGACCGGGATGTGCCGGGTCCAGGCGTGGCTCCATTCCTGCCAGTCCGGGTCGCCGACCGGGGGCACGGTCGTGCCGGGCTGCAGGTGACTGTGGGGGTGAGGCATAAGCGTTCTCCTTCCAGGGGTTAGCGCTGCTTGCCGAGGGTCAGGGCGGCGACATCGGTGCCGAACTGCTGCTGCAGGGCGGCGGTGACCGCCTCGCGGTCCTGCTCTGGGGCGCGGCCGGCGAGGTTCGCCACCGCCGCGGGCAGGCCGAGGGTCTTGCGGACGCGGGCGAAGCCGAGCAGCTCGCGCAGCTGCGGCGCCCACGACAGCCGCCCGGCGGCGAGGTCGGCGTTGAGCGCCATGGCCGCTTGCACGGCGGGGGTGGGGACGCCGAGGTGGCGGGCGAGGTCCCAGTCGGTGGTGACCTCGATGTGCACGTCGAACCGCGACGCCAGGGCCTCGGTGAGGATCGCGCCGTGCACGCCGGGGTTGTGGCCGGCGACGACGTAGAACCCGTCGACGGCTTCGACGCGTTCGTTGCGGTAGCCGGGGATGCTGATGACCCGCCGGCCGTCCATCGCCGGATACAGCACGGCGAGAACCTTCGGCGAAATGAGGGTGGCGTCGTCGACCAGCAGGCTCCTGCCTTCCCGCATCGCGACCACGAGGGGGCCGTAGACGAACTCGAAGCCGCCGTCGGGCAGGGGGATGAAGTTGCCGAGGAAGTCCTCCACGACGGTGTCGCCGGTGCCGGCGACGGTGAGCAGGTCCGGGAACGCCGCCTCGACGAGGGCGGTCTTGCCGGTGCCGGGCGGCCCGTAGAGCAGCACTGGGATCCGCTTGTCCCGCAGCTGGCGCAGCACGTCCACGTCCGTGGCCCCGGCGAGCTTGCGCGGGAAGTACAGGTCGCCGTTCGGGCGTGCCACCGGCTGCCGCCGCCCCGACCCCCGGGCAACGGAAGCGCGCGGGGCGGGTGGGGGCAGTGTCCCGGCGGCGTCGATGCCCGCCTGCGTGATCTGGAAGCGGTGCGGGCCGCTGAAGTGGATGGCGTAACCGGCGGCGGCCATCTTCTTCAAGGCTTCGAACACGGCGCCGGTGGAGCGGGCGGCGATCGCGGTGGTGACCTGGCCGACCTTCAACCACTGGTCGGGCTGGCTGGCGAGGTAGGCGGCGACCTGCCGGTAGAGGTAGCCGGGCCGGCGTCCCTCACCGGAGTCTGCAGGGGCGCCGTTGATGGTGGGCGGGGTTGCAGGGTCCATGCGGGGGTCTCCTGTCGTAGGGGTCGGGCCCGCGCACCCGTCTCCGGGTGCGCGGGCGAAGTGGTGCGGTGTCCGCGCGGCGGAGACGGGCAGTGGCGGGCCGGGCCCCTGTGCAGGGACGGCCAGCAACGTCCGTGTGGTGCTCAAGCACAGCCCGAAGGGCTGCTGATTGGCGGTGTCGCCGCCACCGGGCGGGTGGGCGACGACAAGGAACGCACCCGGCCGCGGATCGATCAAGTCGACCGGGCACGGGGCACCGGCAGTGGGTCAGCTGCGGCGGAGGGTGACCTCGCTGCGGGGGCGGCGGCCGATGTGTACGGTCAGGCCGAACACACTGCCGTCGGACAACTCGATCCACACACCGCGGTCGAGGGTCAGCACCCCGGCGTCGCGGTAGACGCGGGCCGAGGTGATGGTCACCGGGGTGCCGTCGTCGTGGGTGAGCTGCGGCAGATCAGCGTCGTCGCACAGCTGATCCAGGTCGGCGCTGGTGAGCAGCTGCCGCACCAGGTTCTGAAGAATCTCCTCGTGGGCGTACTCGCCGAACTCGTCGTTGCAGTCATCGCGCATGGTGTGGTCCTTCCATGGATTAGGCAGGTGGTCTCAGGACGGGGTCAGGCCTCGGGCGTCGGCTGGCCGGCCGGAGCGGGGATGTCACCGGCGATGCGGTCGCAGTCGTAGGGGTGCACGGCAGTCCAGGTCCAGGCGCGGCCCATGACCGTGTACCGGCCGTCCCGGTCGGGGGCGATGCGCTCGACCGCGTCCGGGTCGCCGTGCACGCGGGTTTCGTCGGCGACGATGACGTCGCCGTCAAACCGCAACTGGGCGAGGGACTCATCGACCATGCGGTCCGCGTGAACGCCGGTGACACCGTGGGCGGCGAGCTCACGCCGGTAGCGGTCGCGGGCGGCCTGCTGCTCGGCGACGATCGCCTCCGCAACGGCGCGGGTGCAGGTGAACACCGCCCACCCGTTCCACAGGTCGACCAGGGTGCCGACGAACCCGACCGGGATACGCAGGTCGCCGTCGGTGTTCGCCGTCCACGCCCAGTCCCCGGCGAACACGCCCGGCCCGCCCAGGCGCACCCGGTCGGGGTGCAGGTGGCGCAGGTCCCGGTCGTCGCCGTTCGGGTGCAGGATCATGCGGCACTGCCGGGCCACCTCGGCTTCGGCGGCGTCGTCGAAGCCGTCGCACCACGCCCACCGCGTCTGGTCGCGCTGTCCGGGGGCCAGGTCCTCCCACAGCGGCGCCCCCTGCGGGGCGGCCTCGGCGTACCGGTCCGAGTCCTCGGCGATCACGTACCGGTTGGCGACGGGAAGCCCGTCGATGACCAGCGGATCGCCGTCGTCGAGGCCGGTGAGGACCCGCCGCGCGGTCGCCGACACGTCGCCGGTGGCCCGGCCACCGAGGACGTTCTGCGCCCACCACCGTCCGGCATCCTGACCAGCGGTGGCGCCGGCGGCGCGCAGCCTGGCGAGCACCCGCTGCCAACCGGGCTCGCTGCCGGTGGCGTCGGGGAGACGGCGGACGCGGTCACCACCGTCGAGGACCATCTGCAGGTGGGAGCCGCTGTCCCACTCGACGTGGAGGATCTGCTGGCGCGGGTCGTAGCGGCGCACGGTGCCCTCCTCGCCCGGACGTAGCAGGGTGTGGGGGTCGCTGGTGTGCACGAGCGTCACCCGCTCGCCTGGCTGGTAGGTCACCGCCGCGCCCCCTCTGCGGGCAGCAGCCACCGGCCGTGGCAGGTCGCCTCGTACACGACGACCGTGTCGGTGGCGACGTCGATCAGGTACATCCGCTCCAGGTAGCCCGCGACGGGGTGATCGACCCGGTCGCGGCGGAGCCGGTCCTGCGGGCCGGCGGTGAAACCGACGCCGGGAACCGGCCGCTCGCCGGAACGGGGAGCGGGTTGGTGGGCCGCGTAGTCGACGGTGAGCCAGTCGTGGCGGGTGAGCGCCTGAACCGTGGCGAGGGTGTGCGGGGTGAACGGGTGCTGCCGGATGCGCCGTAGCAGCGGCAGCATCTGTTCGGGATCGCCGCCCCAGTGCAGCCAGCGGGCGGTGTAGGCGCCGCCGGTAGCGGTGACGCCGATCAGGGTCGAACAACTCACGGTGCAACCTCCAAGGGTGCGACACCGCCGACCGGTCGTGGTCGGCGGTGAGGTGCCAGCAAGCGGGTTCTTCGCAGGGCATCGCCGGAGCGATCGGTGCTCGTCAAGGAGCGCCGATCGATCGCCGCGCAGGCAGGTCAGGCCACGATGCGGCGCACGGCGGCGAGCTGCCCGGCCCAGGCGGACAGGCGGCTGATCTTGACGACGTCGCCGCTGTGGGGCGCCTGGACCAGCAGCCCCTGGCCGAGGTACATGCCGACATGGCCCGGCCTGCTGGTGCTGCCGCGGCTGCCGGGGATGAACAGCAGGTCCCCCGGCCGCAGGTCCCGGTAGTCACCGACGTCGGTGCCGGCGTGGACCTGCTCGCTGGTGATGCGGGGAATGGTGATGCCGGCGGCGCGGTATGCCTGCTGCACCAGCGACGAGCAGTCACACTGGCGGGCAGGGATGCCGGAATGGGGTGCGGTGCAGTCCCCGCCGAAGGTGTACGGGGAGCCGCGCTGCGCCAGGGCCCAGCCGATCGCGGTGACCACCGGCAGGGCAGTGCCCGACGGCAGGGCGAAACCGGCAGGCAGGGGGACCTGTTCGCCGCCCGGTTGGCCGTCACCGGCGTCGAACAGGCACAGCGGGTTGCTCATCGCCTGCTCCAGATCGTCGGCGACCGGCCCGGCTAGGGTGCCGCCGGTCAGGACGCGGACCACGGCGATCGCGTCGTCTTCCCACGTGGCGTAGGCGCCCGGGTAGGCGGAGCGCTGCACGCCCTGCGCGGCGTCGGTCAACGCCATGGCCTGCCACCCGTCGACGGCCAGCAGCGCGGTGTAGAACGTTCCGGCGGCGTAGCGGGGATCGCGCAGCTGGGCGGGGGTGCCCCAGCCCTGGGAGGGTCGTTGCTGGAACAGCCCGACCGAGTCGCGGTCCCCGCGGGGCAGGTTCCGCAGGGTGGATTCCTGCATGGCGGTGGCCAGGGCGATCACCCAGCCCCGCGGCGGCACGCCGCCCTCGACGCCGACGGCGACGATCGCCGCGGCGTTGCCCATCTGCTCGCTGCTCCACGCGCCGGCGTCGCCGCTGCCGGGTGGGGACACGGTGACGGTCGGCAGCACGGGGGCCCCGTCGGGGCCAACGGCGCGGTAGCAGGAGGCGGAGGCGGTGCCGCCGCTGGTGAACAGCGCCCCGATCCCACCGGCGCACAGCACGAGCACCGCGATCACCCCGGCGCCGATGGCGGCGAGGACGCGCGTGCTCACCGCCGTGCCCCGCTGGGTGACGTCGACACGCACCGCGGGCGGCGGGACAGCTCGCGCGCGGTGTCGGCTCCGGCGTGGGGCCGGCTGCGGGCCTGCGAGGCGGCGCAGGTGTCGAGCGGGTATCGGCCGAGGGAGTCGCCGTCGTCGCTGTGCACCGTGACGGTCGCGGTCACGGGTTCGATGAGATAGACCCAGGTCGCGTCGAGGTGCGCGGCCTGGCGCAGCGGGAACACGGTGACCGGCTCCGGCGCGTCGACGACGGCCCCGGCGGTGCTGGCCAGAGCCATGCCGACGCCGGGGATCGGGTACCGGCTGGCGAACGGGGAGAGGACGTCGGCGGTGATCGTGTCGTCGAGGTACTCCCAGTCGTGCGCCAGCGTGGCG
Source organism: Micromonospora sp. BS32 (assembly GCF_059089345.1). Taxonomy (NCBI): domain Bacteria; kingdom Bacillati; phylum Actinomycetota; class Actinomycetes; order Micromonosporales; family Micromonosporaceae; genus Micromonospora; species Micromonospora sp. BS32. The sequence goes on along the minus strand of NZ_JBSSHR010000027.1, from coordinate 51,237 downwards.
GTGACGAGGGCGCCGCTGTCGCGGTGGGCGTGGCCGGCCCAGATCCGGGCGAGGGTGGGCACCACGGCGGCGGGGTGGCCGTCGACCAGCACGAACCGGGCATGCACGAGGTGACGGCTGGCGGGGTCGGCGACGCCGACGTAGCAGCAGGTGTTCACAGTGGTGACTCCTTCTGACGGATCGGTTGCGACGGGGGCAGCGGCGCACGTGCGCCGGCGTGGAGCAGGGGGCTGGAGGCGAGGGGGTTCGGGCACGGCGGAAGGCCACGCGACCGAGGAGGTCGCGTGGCCGTGCCGTTGCCGGGGAATCCGGTGCGAGCGCGGCGCGGCCGGACGGGGTCAGGTCGGCGCGCGGCGGCCGGCGGGTGTGCTCAGGTGCGCGGCTCGGGCCACACGGTGACGCGCTCGACTCCGCTGGCCAGGGCGAGCGCGGCGAGGTAGTCGGAGCAGCCGGTGAGCCAGCGTGCGGGCAGCCGCGCGTCGAACTGCCGGGCGGTCACGTCGACGACCTGCCCGTCGACGACCTGCCCGGCGGTGGGCTCGCTGTCGGTGACGAGGACCGTGCGGTGCACGAAGGCGATGATTCCGGCGCGGTAATCCACCCAGCCGGCCACATTGATGACCCGTGCGGGGTAGCCGAGATCCCGCAGCCGGGAGGCGGTGGAGAGGGCCCAGGTGAGGCAGCCGCCGTCAACGGGCCTCCACGGTGCGGGCAGCGTCTGCACCGTGACGTCGAGTCCCCGTGCGGCGACCTTCGGGGCCAGGCGTTCGATCGCCCGCCTGGCTCTCGGACCGGGTCTGTCTATGCCGGCCATGCCGTGCTCGGCGGCGGCCTGCCCGGAGCCGAACAGCGGCACCGGCGAGGTGTAGGAGCGGGTGGCGGCGATCTCCTGCGGGCTCATCCCCTGCAGGGCGGCCAGCCGCAGCGCGAGCAGTTCATCGCCGTCGTGGCAACCAGCCCAGCCGGCGCACACCCGCCGGTCGGCCTGGTGGCACAGGAACAGCCCGGGTGGCTGCAGGGCCGTCGGCGCGTCGTAGTCGGGCAGCTTGGCGTACTCGGAGGCGTCCCACACCCCGGACGGGACGTCGCGGCGGTAAGGGCAGGTGCCGCACGGCGACGTCGCCGGCCCGCGCACGTCGGGGTGATCGCCGCTCATGACGTCCTCCCGTCCGCCGATCCGCCGCCGCCCGGGCTGGCCCCGTCGCCGATGACCGGCTGGCGGTGCTCCTGCGGCGAGGCAGAGGGCCACGCGCCCGGCGTGGCGCGCCAGCCGAAGACGGGGTCGCTCAGCTCGACGGATCCGCAGCGGGCGCAGCGGGCGTAGGCGTCGGTGCCGTAACCGGCCATCGACGGCATCTCGTCCTGGACAATCTCGTCCACGCTGCCGCAGACCTGGCAGCGCAGCGACGCCCCGTCAGGTCCGCAGGTGCTGAAGATCGGCTCGTCGGGATCGCCGGCCCGCCGGGAGTCAGGGCCGGTCATGACGCGCTCCCGCGCGCGGTGACGGCGAAGCGGGCGGTGGCGGTGAGCAGGGCGACCAGCCCGGGATACGTGGCGGGCGTATCAGCCGGGTCGGGGGCGTCGTCGACGAGCAGCAGCTGCTGGTCCTCGCCCCGCAGGTGCGTGAGGTGGTAGAGGCCCCCGTCGGTGTCGACGGCGTCGATGCGGCGGCCCTGCCGTCGCCGGCCGTCGCGGGTGACGATGTCCTCGTAGCAGGCGGCCCAGGCGATCAACTGCACGTCGGGTGTGGTGGCGCGGATCCGCCCGAAGATGGCGCCGAGAGTGCTCTGGTAGGGCGTCCGAGCGGCCGGGTGGCCGAGGCTGGCGGCGAGGCGGTGCAGTAGCGCCGGCAGGCCAGCCGGGTCGGTGAGCAGGTCGTCGCGGTGCAGCGGGAACTCCAGGCTGCGCATCTCACACGCGGTTCCCGCCGCGGCGGTGTCGGCGGGCCGGTCGTGGATGAGCAGCAGCGTCGCCGGGTGGCCCCAGCCGAGGGTGTCGGCGTCGGTGTCGGCGGCCAGAAGGCAGCTGGTCAGGGCATGGATAGCGGGGAAGGACAGCATCAGGTTCTCCCTTGTCAGGGCAGGAATGGGAAAGGACCCCGCAGCCGGCGGCTGCGGGGTCCTCCACATGTGGGCGGGGTCAGCGGTGGTGGCGGTCGCGGCTGCGCCGGCCCGGCGGTGTCGTCAACTGGTGGCCGCACACGCCGGTGCCGGAGCGTTTCGCGTGGTACATGGCCTCGTCGGCCTCCACCAGGAGTTGCCGGGGCGAGGTGTGCAGGTGGGTGTGGGTGTAGCCGACGGACGCGCGGATGCGGACCTCGCCGTTGTTCACGGCGATGGGGGCGGCGCTGATGGTGCGCCAGGCAGCCCGCGCGGCAGCGGCCACGTCGTCGTGGTCGCCGGTCACGAGCAGCGCGAACTCGTCGCCGGACAGGCGGGCGGCGACCTCGACGGGGGCGTCGAGGCCGGTGAGGAGCCGCCCTACGTGGGCGAGGAGAACGTTGCCGCTGTCGTGGCCGAGGCTGTCGTTGACCGTCTTGAACTCGTCGAGGTCGAGCAGCACCAGCCCGCACTGCTCACCGCTGGTGAGGGCGGCGCGCACGCGGCTGAGGAACAGCCGCCGGTTGGGCAGCCCGGTGACGTCGTCATGGGTGGCGTCGTAGCGGGCCGCTTCCAGGGCTTGCTGCTGCCGCCAGAGCAGGGCACCGGCGAGGGCGAGGCCGGCGAGGATCCCGCCGACAGTGATGACGACCGTGCGCAGGATGGGAGACACTCGGGACGCTCCTTGGACATGAAGGAGCACCGGGGGCGGGCGTGAGGCCGCGAACTTCGACGCCCGCCCTCGGGCTACCTGACAGGTGGGCCTACCGGCCGCCGGCGGCGGGGGCGAGCTGGAACGTGGCCGGGCGTTCGACGGTCTGCACCGCCTTGCCGTCGGCGACGAGCTTGGTGGCCGCGTTGACGACCGCGCCGGGGCTGGCCTTGGCCGCGCCCATGCCGTCGTTGGCGGCGTCGACGAGCTTTGCGAGCTCGCCGGTCTTGTACTGCCGGTCCGGGTGGGCCTCGAGAATGTCCAGGACCGCCCCGCGCAGCGACCCACCAGACCGGCGGGACGTCGCCGGCCCGGACCGGTCCCGGGCGGGCTCGCTCGCGTCCGGGCCGTCCGACCGGGCCTCCGGCATCGGCTCACCCTCGCCCCTACCGTCGGCCGGGACGGCTGCGCTGGCCTCAGCGACGGTGGCGGCTGCGCCGGCGGGAGCTAACCGCTGTTCGTGCTCGCCGCTGCCTGGCCTCGGCTCGTCTGCCCCCGTGGTGGCGGGGGGCATGTCAGATGCCGGGCTCTGCTCGTCGGCGGGTTCTGGCTTCATGATCGGGTCGGGGGTGTCCGGTGCCGCCGGAGGCTGCGGGCCAATGGTGGCGGTGGCGGCGCGACCGGCGTCGGTGAGCCGCCACAGCGTGCGGCCGTCGCCGGTGCGGGACCGCTCGACCTGTCCCGATCCTTCCCAGGCGCGCAGCTTCGGCGTGGTGGTGGAGTAGCCCAGTCCAGCGTGCTCGGCAACCGCAGCGGCGGTGGCCTCGCCGAGTTCGGCGAGCGCCGCCAACACCTTGAACGCGCTGTGCGCGGACACGTTCTCAGTAGGGATGTCAGCCATTCGGCTGTCCTTTCGTCCTGTGGTGCGCGGTGAGGTCTGCGCACTGATCCACGCTTGACGGGCGGCAGCGATCAAGTGCACGGACCGGATCTCGGGACGCGCGTCCTCGCGCGTCCCCGTTTACCTCTGGCGCCTGGCGGTGCGTGCCGGCTCGACGCGGCCACGCGCCAGTGCCACCGCCCATCTCGGCGTGGGCAGGTGCTGCCTGCCGTGGCAGCGGATGGGCGGGGCGAGAATCCTGCGGGCGTCGTCAGCCAGGCTGGTCAGGCCCCGCCACACCCGGGCGGGCACAGGAATTGGTGGCGCTGGCGTACCAGAGCCACAGGTGCGCGCCGATGCTGTAGTAGCCGTCGCGGTCGGGCAGACACCGGTCGAGCACGTGCAGGCGGATGTCGTCGCCGCTGTCGTGCTCCTCCAGCACGTCGAGGACGGTGCCGTCGAAGCGCAGCCGCGGGTACTCCCCGGGCATGGTGGCGAACCGCCACGGGCCGTCGAGGTCGGCGGCCATCAGTCGGGCGGTAGGCGTGTCGAAGCGGCAGATCAGGCTTTGCGCGGAGGTGGTGTAGCCGATGACGGCCAAAGCGGGGTAGGACCAGTCGCCCACCTGGGGCGGGGTGACCATGCGGGGACGCCACTGGGCGTCGGGTGGGGCGAGGTCCTCGCGGTGGTCCTGCACCTGCACGCTGTCACAGTCGATTACCTCTCCGGGCCGGCTGCGGGGGTGGATGACGAGCCAGTGGTGGTGCAGGTCCCGTCCGGCGCGCAGGACATCGATCAGCTGGCGGTCATCGCCGCTTCCGCCCCGCAGCGGCAGGAAGGCCCTCAAGGCCGGCGCGGGGCCACTGAGGGCGCTGGGGTGCCACGAGGTGCTGCAGGCGTCCTGCTCGTCGCCGTGGGCGTCGTGCCAGACGGGGACGCCGTTTGATCGCAGCACCCCGCTGGCGCCGTGGTGGGTCAGCGTCAGGGCCGGCCCGCCAGGTGCGCCTGCGGCGGCTTGGGCGCGGGTGAGGCGGTGGGTGGGGCAGGCGAGGGCGTGTTCTGCCAATGGCAGGACCTCCTCGAGCCGGAACCACAATCGGTGCACCATCAGGGATGCCTCCTGTCGGGACAGTGGCGCAAGAGGAATAGGGCGGCCTGCTGCAGGCCGGACTGGCCGGGCACCCCACGTCCGGGGCGCCCGGCGTGCCGGTGGCGTGGACGCGCCAGCCGTGAGAGCGGCCGGCGCGGGGTCAGCGTGCTCGCGGCGCTCAGTCCGGGTGGTGCGGGCGCCCGCCCGACGGGCAGGCGGCGCCGGGTGTCCCCATCCAGGCAGGGAAGCCGAGTGCGCCGTCTCACCGGTGTGCGGCGTTAGAGGGCGACGGCGATGAGCCGCTGGTGGGGTGCGAGCGTCTCGAGGTGGCGCAGGGCCTGCTCGAGGTAGGTGGTGCGGTCGGCCAAGGCGTCGCTGGCGGGAGCGATCTTGCGGCCTTCGACGGTGAGCATGGTGTCGCCGACGACGGCGGCGGCGGCGCTGTAGTGCTGATACGCGAGGGGACCGGCCTGGTACATCTCCAGCTCTCCGATGCCGGGCTGACCAGGGCCGGGGTTGGCGGCGGCGTGCAAACGCATGGCCTGAATGCGGGGTTGGGCGTGGAAGTCGGCGACGGCGCTGCCGTGGGGGTAGCGGTCGGGGTTGGCGAGGTGGCGTGCCTCCACGGCGGGCCACGGGGTGGCAGGTCGGGTGCCGTGGACGGCGTGTTGCCAGATCTGGTGGCGGATACCGGCGCCGACCGCGGCGGCGTGACGCATACCGGCGAGGTCGAGCAGGCGGACCGGACCCCCGGCGCAGGGCGCGGGCTGGCCCTTGCGCAAGCTGACCATCAGATGGCGCTGCCACAGGCGCAGCCCGGGCACGGCCCAGAAGTGGGCGGTGAGGGTGCCGGGAACGCCGAAGTGCGTGGCGAGTTGACCGGTGGTGAGGGCCTCCTGGGGGACGTCGTCGGGCAGGCACACGATCATCGTGTGGATGGTCGGGGCCGCCGTGGCGATCGGCTGCGGAGCGGGCCGCCGGGCAGGGCCGGGCATGGCCCGGACGGAGGCCGTTCTGGCGGGCACGCGGCTGCCGTGGCGGGTCAGCGGGGTGCCGTTGACGATCTGGGACATAAGAGCTTCCTCCTTCGGGCGGGCGCGTCAGAACGCGCAGGGATGACCGGCCCACCAGGTGCGTGGGTCGGTTCAGGGCAGACAGGGGCAGAAGCGTCGCGGATGGTGCGGGTGGTGGGTGCGACCTCGGGGTCGCCGCGCGGGGCGCGTGCCGACCGGCCGAAGCGGGTGGGCGCGGCGCACCGGGAGGTGCGGCGAGGGATCCCTGAAGGTGGGACCGAACCGGGTGGAGCGATATATGGGGGGGTGGTGTTGCCGACGACGGTAGCGGTCGGCTCTGTCAGCGCCCCGACTCCTGCATCAGCGGGAAAGTGCCGTTGACCTGCTCTGTCAGACCAACCCACGACCCGCTGCCTCGATTGTCAGAGCGCCGTCAGAATCGGTTCTTTTGACAGACCACACAGCCCTGCTGAAGAGGCCGGCGAATACAGGCGCGGAGGTGATCTCCGGTGCTTGTTGCCGGCTGCGCTGTCAGCCGTCCCCCTCACTGGCGAGAAGTTCGGAGTCGTCGATGAACCTGTGGGGGTTCGTGGCAGCGTTGTCCGGGCCGTGGTCAGAGGGCAGCTCGTGCAAACAGCAGCGGCTGGTCGGGTCAGCGGCGAGGGTCCACGCCGGCGCGGCGGGATGATCACCCTGTACTCCGGTGGCGACCGGCATGACCGTGCGCGCCCCGGCCAACGCGCGGAGAAGGTTAGCTTCCCGGCGTCGGCTCGGCACCCGCAGCAGGACCGGATAGCGGGGCCCGAACTCTGCCAGGCGCTCGTAGCCGCGTAGCTTGCGCAGCACAGTGGTCAAAGGCTCGGTGCCGTTGTCATGTTCGAGGAAGAACCCGACCTGCCGGCCATCGGCGCACCACACCCCATGGGCGTCCGGGCGGATACCGGCGATGGCGTAGGCGGCCGTGGCGTGCTGCTCGGACCACCATCTCGCCAGCCGCACCCCGTCGTGGCTACGGGTGTGGGCGAGGAGATCGGTGAACATTTGATTGGTCCCCAGCAGGTGCGCGAGCCTGCGGCTGCCGACGATCCGCTCGGTGCGCTCAATGCTGCTGCGTGGCGGCCTGGCGTCCGGCCGGTCCGGGTCGTTGTAGGCGGTGGGATGCACGAGCATGCCCAGTGGCCCGAGGGCGTACAGGTACTGGCCGTCGCCGGTGGTGATGTCGACGAACCGGGTGACCGCGTCGATGGCGTGAAGTGTGGCCAGCCGCAGTCGGGCAGAGCGCCGAGACGGGAACAGCGCTTCGGTGATCTGCTCCGTCGACAAGACGTAGTGCTCGGCGAGCCACGCGAGGAGCTGACGGTCGCGCAGCGTCAACCGGCGCAGATTTTCCAGCCGAGAGCGGCGGCTGCTGGCGCTGCGGGAGGCGAGGTCTCGGGGATTCAAGGAGGGAGGGTGAAAGACAGGTCGTTCGCTGGACACGAGCGGATTCCCTTCAGGGGAAGGAGGAGGACCCCTCCTGTGGAGGGGTGTCTGGAAAGCCGACCGGCGCTGGTGCGGCTTGCCTCGGCCCTATGCAGCACGAACAGGTCGACTCCGGTCGCAGCTGCCGGTGCTGGAACGCCTCCGTGGTGAAGGACTGTGGAAGGGCTTGCGGAAGACCACACGGAAGCGGCGTCGATCGCCGCTGACAGACCGCCGGCCTGCGATCAGGCCATCAGGGGCTGACTCTTCTTCACCGGGTACGAGTGTGGGCGGGTGGTTGGGAGAACCGGTCAACGAGCGCATCGACGGTGCTGCCGTCCTGCGGCGGGACCGCCTTCGCCGCCTCCTGCCGGATCGCCGTTGCCTCACCCACCACCGGCCTCGGCGGGCGGGTCTTCATGGTGAACGCAGGAGTCTGTCGCCCGGCCACCACCAACCGTGTGGCAGCGGTGTACGCGTCGAGGTGGGTCAGGTCGTGCTCGTCCAGCTCGGGCAGCGTGTGCCGGGCCAGGACGCGGGCGTCCTCGGGGGCGCAGGAGAAGTAGATCTTGTTGCGGGCGTTCGCCGACGCGGCGGCGAGGAGGTCTTTGGGGAACTGGGCGAGGTCCTGATGGCTGAGCACGAGGGACAGCCGGTACTTGCGGGCCTCGGCGAGCATCGTGTCCAGGGAGTTGGCCAGGGTGAGGAAGTTCTGGCACTCGTCGATGATCAGGGTGGCGTCGCGGCGCTTGTCGGGTGCGACCTTCGCGCGGGCGGTGGCGGCCTGCCACACCTGCGCCAGGACGAGGGAGCCGAGGAGCTTGCTGGTGTCCTCGCCGAGCTGGCCCTTGGGGATGCGCACGAGCAGCGCCCCGCCGTCGAGGACCTTGCCCATGTCGAAGCTTGATTTCGGGTAGCGCATGGTGCGTTTGACGAAGTCGCGCAGCAGGAACGCCCGCAGCCGGGCGAGGACGGGTCCGATGACCTGGGAGCGTAGGGCGGGGTTGAGTTCGTCGTACCACTGCCAGAACCCGGACAGCCCGGCCGGGTCGTCGAGGCCGACGGTCATCGCTGAGCGGAACTGCGCGCTGTTGAGCAGCGGCGGGATGTGTTGGAGGGTGACGTTGGCGTGGCGCAGCAGCGTCAGGCACGCCACCCGCATCACGTCGTCCATCCGCGGCCCCCACGCCTTGGCGAAGATGTTCCCGAAGATCGACACGAGGTTGTCCACGACCAGGTCCGGGTCGTCGCCGGACAGCGGGTTCAGGGTGGGCGGGTTGGGCTGGTCGGGGTCGAACAGCACCACCCGGCCGGCGGCGGACGCGGGAAGCCGGTCCAATATGTCGAGGACCATGTCGCCGTGCGGGTCGATCACGACGGTGCCCCGGCCGGCGGTGATGTCCGCGACGGCCATGTTCACCAGCAGCGTCGTCTTGCCTGAGCCGGTCGATCCGACCACGTGCATGTGATAGCGCGCGTCGGGCACGGCCAGGGCGACCGGATGCCCGCCGATCTCGGCGTCGCCGAGGACCTTCGTGCCGCGTCCTCCGGTGGGCAGAGCGACCGGTGCGGGCATCGACCGGGCGCGTGCCCGGTCCAGGCCCGGCACCGCCAGGTCCTGGGGGAGTGCGGCGAGCGCGGCCAGCTCCGGGGTAGAGGTGAGAAAGCCCGCGCCCAGACGCCGCTGCGCCAGCACCGCCGCCGGGGAGGGCATCCGGGTGCGGGGGATGAGCCGGTTGCGGCCGGTGTAGACGGCGAAGGAGGACGCGACCGCGTCGGCGATACCCCGCAGCCGGCCCCGCGGGTCGGCGCCGCCGCGGCGGCTGTCCTTGGCGACGGCGTAGCGGATGCCCGTCTCCCAGAGCGGGTGGGCGGTCTTGTCGAGGATCGCCCGCACGTCTCGCTCCACGCCGGGATCCCGCCGCCCCACCTGAGAGCCGGATCGGCTGGTTGCGGTGGTGCGTGCGGGCAGGAACAGCTCGACCAACCACAGCAGTGGCGCGGCGGGGTGGAGCGCGGGCACGGCGGTTTTGCCCTCGCGGAGCCGTCCGGCCGCGCGCCGGGCCCGGGCGGCGCGGCGGGAGGTGGCGGGTCTTGCGAGGACCTGCACGCAGGCGTACTCGTCGGCCTTGAGCTGCGATCCGGCGGACATCAGGGCCCGCAGTGGGTCGGTGTCGTGGTCGGTGCGCAGCGGCAACCACTCCGCGGCGGCGGGCAGCAACTGCCCGCCGACCGCGACCGCACCCTCACGGGGAATGGGCGCCGGGGCGTCACCTGTGGTGCAGGCCGCGCCCGGCCACGCGGCGCGGATCGCGGCCTCGAGCGCCCCGGGCGGCACGGTGCCGGGCACCCACACCGAGATGAGCAGTTGCCGGCCGGTCCACGTGTACTGCCAGGCCACGTGCGGGCTGCCGTAGAGGCGGCGTCTGCGCCGCGAGGGCGTCAGGGTGCCGGCGAGGTTGGCCCACAGGGCGGCGGCGCTGTGCGGGTCGACCTGCGGTGGTGGGGCGATGGTGACCAGGCGGGCGCCGTTGGCGTGCCGGCGGTGCCGCCACGATTCGAGGAGGTTGCGGCCGGCGATGTAGCCGACCAGTAGGGCGGCGGCCACCGCGAGCAGCCAGGGTCGATGCGTGGCCCACTGGGTGGCGTCGAGCACCCCGCGGCCGGGCCCGGTCAGAGGCGGTAGGAAGCCGGCGCCCGGCCCCGCAGGGCCGGGCGCCGGCGTTGGTGCGCTCATGATGATGGCGTTGTTAGGTCTCACAGGTCGTCGTTCTCCCCGTTGTCGAGGTGAGCCAGGTCCGCCGGCCGGGTCGTGCACAGCTGGTGCTCCCGGCGGGAGGAGATGGCCTCGAAGTGGGTGCGATTCGTTCCGGAGATCAGCAAGCCGTGCCCGACGCGGGCGGTGAGCAGCAGTCGCCGTTCTCCGGCGGTCAGGCCGAACGCCTCACCGATGGCGTCGATGGCCTGCGGTGCCTGCTTGAGCAGCACCTGGGTGGCGGCGTTGGCGACCACGGCCTGACCGAGGTCGGTGCCCAGGACGTCGGCGACGTCCTGGGTGACGACGGTCAGCCCGGCGTTGCGTTTGCGGGCGGCCTTGGACATGCGGAACAGGAACCTGCTGCCTTCACCGTCGCGCATCAGCAGCCACGCCTCGTCGACCACGACGAGCCGGCGGGTAGCCAGCCCGGCCGCGCCCGGCACATCCACCGCCCGCCAGATCGCATCGAGGGCGAGGAGCGTGCCGACGGCGCGCAGCTCGTCGGCGAGGTGCCGCAAGCTCCACACCACCAGGTGCCCTTGCGGGCGGGTGGTGGTGGGCCCGTCGAACAGATCGGAGAACGAGCCCTGCACCCACGGGGTGAGCCGGGCGGCGAGCTGCCGCGCCGCAGGGTCGTCGTCGGCGTGCAGGACGGCGACGAGGTCGCGCAGCAGTGGGGCAGGGCGGTGGTGGGTGGCGGGGTCGGCGGTGATGCCGGCCCGCCGATAGACGGCCAGGATCGCCCGGTCCAGTGCGGCGCGTTCCCCCGGTGGGGGCTGCTCGCCGAGCAGCACGCTGATCAGCGTGTGCAGGAACAGGCCGCGGCGGGTCAGGACGTCCGGGCGGGTGTCGCCTGCCGGCAGGTCGAACGGGTTGATCTTCACCCCGGCCAGGCCGAGGCGCACGATGCTCCCACCGACCGCGTCGGCCAGGCGCAGGTACTCGTCCTCGGGGTCGATCACCGCGACCTGCACCCGCTGGTAGAGGTTGCGCAGGATCTCCAGCTTGACGAAGTAGCTCTTGCCTGCCCCGGAGCGGGCCAGGACCACCGCGTTGTGGTTCTCCTGGGCCCACCGGTCCCACCACACGATCCCCCCGGAGTCCGGGTTGACGCCGTAGAGCACCCCGCCCTCGGCGGGCGGGTCACCGGGCAGCGGCGCGGGCAGGTCGGCAGAAGCGAGGGGAAACGCCGCGGCCAGGGCTTGGGTGTCCATGGTGCGGCGCACCTGGAGGGAGTCCGTGGCCAGGGGCAGGGTGGTGGTCCATCCGGCCAGGTGCCGCCAGGTGGCCGGCTGCACCTCGATCAGCGTGGACGCCGCGGCGGTCTTGACCTGCGCGCACGCCTCGAGCAGCTCCTCTTCGGTGCGGGCGTGCACCGTGAGATACAGCCCGACGCGGAACAGCTTCGCCGCGCCGCGGGCGAGACGCTGGGCGAGGTCGGCGGCGTCGTCGGCCGCCGCCTCCACGTACGGGTCGGACAGCTTGCCCCGCCCGGCGTCGGCGCGCCGCGACGATTCGAACCGGGCTTGCTGGGTGCGCAGCCGCGACGCCGCGACCGGGGCCGGGAGGGGGTCGATGTGCAGGGCCAGGTCGAGGCGGCCCGGCCAGGACAGCAGCGGTTCGAGCCAGGCCGGACCGACCTCGGCCGGGTAGCCGGTCACCACCAAGGTGGCGGCGTAGCCGTCACCGACGCGCAGCATCCGCGGGGTGACCTCCACCGCGGCGGGAGCGACCGTCGCCGCCAACCTATGAGACTCGCGGCCGCGGTCGGCGGGGGAGCGGTTGGCAATCTTCATGTCCGTCGCCTCCTGAGCGGTCTGCCCACAGTGGGGCGCGGTGAGCTGATGACGGTGTCGGGGGCGGCGAGGCCACCCGGGCGTGGAGGCCGGTAAGGGTCGGCCGCGGCGGCGATCGCGGCGGTGACCGCCGGGCCGTCCAGGGCGCGGGTGGCCACGCCGAGGCCGGACAGGGCGCGCACGGTGTCGTCGGCGCGGCGCCGCGCGGCGTACGCGCCCCGCTCGCCGGGGCTGGACTGCGTGACGATGAGGACCTGCCGGCGCAGCGGATCCCTGCGCTCGGCGAGGTCGTCGAGGAACCGCGCGTGGTCGGCTGCCGCGTCCGCGAGGGCCGGGTGCGCGAGGCTACCCGCCGCCTGCGCCAGCGTGCGGGCGGCCGAGTGCAGGTCGACCGGCTGCGCGGACACGACGATCTGCGTCGGGGTCGACAGGCTGTTGAGCCACCGGCCGAAGGTGTCGACCAGCGCGGCCTGCTCGTCCGGGGTCCGCAGAGCCAGGTTGACGGTGGTCGCGGCCACCATCGCCGCCCTCACCCCGCCGAGCCGTATCTCGCCGCTGTCGTCGATCGCGTCGGCGGGCAAGGTCAACGGCGCGGGCAGCAGCACCCTGCTCTTCGGCGCCTGCACCCAGTCCGGGGTGCGCGACGTCGTGTCGGTGGTCGACAGTGCCCGCGGTGCCCGCGTGTGTCGGACGGCGGCGAGTAGCCACAGGTCCAGGGGCAGGCCGTCGCGGCGGCCGACCGCGACGCCGAAGACAAGACCACCGGCGACCACGGCCGCGCCGACCAGCACAGATACCGGCACGACGTGGTGCAGTGCCCGCCAGGCACCGTAGAAGGTGAGGGCGGCGACGGCGAGGATGGCCAGCTGACGAAACGTCAGCCCGTACAGGACCTTGTCGGGGGCGTCGACGTCGGCGGGCATCCGCGTGCGCCCCTGCGTGTCGTGGCGGCTCATCGGCCCACCGCCCGCAAGCCCCGGCCCAGGCCGGGAACAGACCGGGTGACCTGCTGCACGACCATCACCCGCACCGCCGCGCCGAGCATGTTCCCCCCGCCGCTACCGGGGGCGGAGACGATACGGCGCATCAGCGCGGGCACCCGCAGCGTGGTCCACAGCATGACCATCACCACGAACAGGTTGATCACCCCGCCCGGTTCCACCGGCAGGCCAAGCACGGGCAGCAGGTGGTCAGGGTCGGTGAGCATCCACTCTCCGCCGGCGAGGGTGAACCCCTGCGCCAGCGGCACCCCGAGCACACCGGCATAGGACCTCCACCACAGCCGGGCCACCGGGTCGGTCTGCGGCAGCGCGTGACACGCCAGAGCGAGGGGCGCGGCGGCGGTCAGGACGATGGCGACGGCGAACCTGACGATCACGCTGAACGCGGTCGCCGCGAGCAGAAACGCGATGATCGCGACGCACACCACGAACAGCAGCGCCGCGGTGTGGTCCTGCCCGGCGGTGATGTGTGTCCTGACAGCCCGCAGCGCGCCGTCGCTGTCACCTGTCGGGGTGCTCAGCGCGGCGGTCAGCGCGTTGGCGAGGTCGATGAGCATGCCGCACCACACCTGCGAGAAGTGCGCGGCGACGAACCCCACGATCAGCCTCGGAATGAGGTCCTTGACCGTGTAGCGGGAGCCCTCGCTGCCGCCGGCGGTCATGGTGAGTGCGCCGGCGGCGACGAACGCCAGGACGAAGACGGTGTCCACGACGAGCACCGAACGGCCGGTCAGGGCCTGCACCTGCGGCAGGTCGGTGACCTTCGGGGTGATCAACAGTGCGCTGCTGATCACCCCGAACAGCGCGTCCAGGGTCGCGAGGATCGCCGTCGCCAGCCAGTCCAGGATCTGGTCGAGCAGCCAACCCATGGTCAGCCTCCGACGATTCCCTGGACGACCTGCAGCAGGATCGGCGCGAGGACGGCCAGGCCGTAGCCGACCAGGGCGTTCTTCAGCGCCCCCTTGGCCTTGTCGACCTGCGCCGGGTCACCACCCGCGGTGGCCCAGTAGACCCCGGCCAAGACGAGGAACAACGTGGCCAGCGAGGCGAGGATGCCCATCAGCCACGCCTGCAGGTTGCCGATCACGACCGGCAGCGAGTTCACCGCCACGAACACCGGCCCACCTGCGTAGGCGGCGGCCGGTACCGACCAGAGCACGGCGGCCGGCGCCGTCAGGCAGACGACGCGGCCGACCCGACGGGCGGCCCGGGACAGGGGGAGGGCACGAGGACGTGTCGTGGGATTGCGGGACATGAATGTTCACCTCCGGCCCCAGCCAGCACGCGGGCGGGGCGTCGAAACGGCGGTCAGGGGGCCGCCGCCGGGCGCGGGAGGCAGGGCGTCGTCGAGCCGCGGCAGGTCCTCGGGAGGAGCGCGTCCTCCCGTTCGGGTTCGGCGGTATCGATGAGGTGTCAGCGCATCAACTCAGCGCGGCACCCGAGGCGCCCGGCTCGCGTCGGCCCAACCTCGTCAGGCCCGGCGGCGGGCGGAAGACCCCGCCCCGGCGTCATGACCGCCAGGGGAAATCTTCCGCACCCTCAAACCGGCCCCCGTCAGCTCTGGCGAACACCCCTGCCGTCCAACACCCCTCTGACAGGGCCAGGGCACCTCTGACAGCGCAGCTCAGCGGCTATCTCGCCCTGTCACCGCCCCGCCATCCCTGGCGGCCCCAACCCGTGCGAACTCACAGCGGACAACTCACCACGTGACGGAGCACCTGTCAGACGCCCAAGACCCGCATATCGACAGCATCCGTCGCACACCACACCGCCTCCTGCTGCACGCAGACGACGACGAATCACCGGAAGCCCGCCTCGTCGGTGCCCGGCACCTACCGCCCTACCGAGGCCGGGAACTGCTGTGGGCCCGACCGTGGCGGTCGGGCCCACCGCGCGCACCGTCAGTCTCAGGCAGCGACCCCCGACGCCGTGGTGCCACCCCGCCGGGCGTCTACGGCGGCGCGTCCGGCGCGGGTGCTCGCCCGGTGCCTGGCGCCAGCCGCGAGATGAGCGGCGGCCTGCGGGGACGCGACGCCGGTCAGCAGCCCGCCGGCCAGAGCACGAGCGATGCGCACATCGATCCGGTTGACGCGCATGCGCAACGCGTCAACGGTGATGCCCATGGCCGCGGCGATCGGCTCGATCGCCCGCTGACCCAGCCGCAGGTCGATGTAGGGCTGCTCATCGCTGGCGTCGAGGATGCCCAACCCGACGGCTCGCCGCACCAGCAGATCCGGATGGCCGTAGGGCACGGTGGGGGTGCGGGGCCCGGCGAGGTGCTCGACATCATCGACGGGCACCGCCTCGCCGACGCGCTGGCGCAGCTCGTACCCGGCGCGCCAGGCGGCCATACACAGCGACGCGTACGGGGCCGGCTTGGACAGGTCCACCCGATCACGCAGCGCGGCCAGGAAGCCCGCCAGGATCTCCGCGTCGATGTCGCTCGCGTCACCGGCCCACCCGACATGCAGGCGACCGGCGTGGCGGCGCAACGCCGGCATCGCCATAGCGACCGCCGCGACCACCCACGACGGCCCCTCAAGCCGCGCGCGGAGAATGAGGTCTCGCCACACCACGTCACGCTCGGTGTAGGCGCGCGGATGCGCGAGGAGCCAGTCGCGCAGCGCCGGTAGCGGCATGACACCGGCGGGAAGGTCGGTGCCGTCACGCAACGGGTCAAGATCGAGTGTCATCGGGTCGGGTTCGCAGGTCAGCGCCGCGAACGCGGCGTCGACCGCGTCCAACGGCGAGTCGGGCCAATCCTGGTCGGACACAGCCATGTCAACCACTCCAAGTCAGAGAAGACCGTCCATGACACGTCGGTCAGGTCACAGGGATGCGGTGACACCGATTGCGCCACTGGAACCTCACAGACCTCTAACAGCGCAGCTCCCGGCCCGCTGCACCGACGTTCTCGGCCTCCGGTCCCTGGCACCCCGCAGGCCTGACACGCCGCTTTCGGCGCCGCCGCACAGCATGCACAGCTCTGACGAAACGATCCTGACCTGCGCATTGACATGCCAGTACGGCGCGGCCGCGCGTGTCAGCGCCACGGTGACCCGATCGGACTCCACGAACCGACAGCCCGCCGACGAGGCCGACCGGGCCTGACAACGCGCCGCTGTCAGACCCCGCCGCTCTGACAGCGGCGCGATTGTCAGAGCGACGGCTGCCTGACAACGACACCGCCGTACGCCGGTGACATCTGACAGCGCGACCACTGACCTGACACGACGCCTGTCAGACAGCCGCCCGGTGTCGGACGACGGCGACAGGGCAGGCCCGCTGTCCTGTCACCGCCGGTTGTCTGCCGGCCTCTGACGGCGCAGGCCACCACGCAACGCCATCGACGAGATCACTGCCATCTGGGTCATGTCCATGACGCTCGGTGTCTGACAGCGCCGGCTGGAACCGCCTCGAGGAGGTCCGGCAGACCGCTGTCGCCGGACGCCGTCCCCCGGCCAGCCGGCGCTCAATTCCCGGCTGTGGGCGGTGGGAGGCCTTGTCAGAGGCCTGTCAGATCCGAGGGCGTTCGCCAGAGCTGACAGGGCCCGGTTTGAGGGTGTCAGCGCATCACGGCGCGGCGCGGAGCCGACACCACATGAGCGAGCACACGCCGCAGCACCACCACCCCGTCCGCCCCGCCGACCCGTCCGGTATCGACCCGACTGGGACCGATCTCGTGGCCGGTGACCCGCCGGTCCCGATCACCGTGTGGCGCACCGCCCGCACGGCCGCCGACGCCGGCCGCACCATCGGCGTCCGCCTGGCCTACCGCCTCGTGGCTGCCTACAGCCGCCCCGGCGACACGGTGGTCGACTGCACCGACGACCACTCCCTCGCCTCGGCCTGCGCGGCCGGCCGGCGGCGGCACCACCCCGCCTGGTTCACCGACGCCCCCAGCCTCCTTATCGGCCCCGCCACCGGACTGGCCGATGCGAACCCGTCCGACAACGCGCACAACGACGGCGACGCCGACGTGCCGGACATGAGCGCCTGGTTCGGTGACGACCTCACCGACCCGCCCACCGACGACACCCCCACCGACCATCACCAGGCGACCGGCCTCGTCGTCGCCTCCTGGCCCCTCGACGCCGACGAGGCCACCAACCGGGTACGCCTGGCATGCCTGTTGACCGCCTGCGCCCGGCTGCTGCGCCCGCGCGGCTGCCTCGTGCTCATCGTCTCGGTCCCCGCCGGCACCATCACCGCCCCCGAGGACTTCAGCCCTCTCGCCACCGCGGCGGCGACCGTCGGCCTGGGCTACCTGCAGCACATCGTGGCGGTCACCGCCGACACCGACGCCGACGCCTTCGTCTACCACGTCACCGACGAAGAACTCCTCGCCCTCGCCGGGCATCAGTGGACGCTCACCCACCACCGCGTCCACGCCGACCTGCTCGTCTTCAGCCCCTCACCGGCCGCCACGCCGCAGCGGCGGCGCCGCGAGGCAGGTGACCGCCGTGACTGAGCACGCCTCCGCCCACGAACCGGACCAGCCGGCCCCGCCGCAGGTCACCGACGAAGCGCGACGCCCCACGCAGGGCCCGAGCGCCCGGGACGTGGGACAGCACCACCAGGTGCCTGAGCCGGAAGGACTGTCGGTGTGGGCGACCGCCCAACGCACCGGGCCGGTGCAACGCCGAGGCCGCTACGTGCCCGACTCGGTCAAGCACCCCGCCCGAATGCTGCCCGCGATCGCCGCCCACGCAATCGCCGCCTACACCCAGCCCGGGGACCTGGTCCTCGACCCGATGTGCGGCATCGGCACCACCCTCGTCGAAGCCGTGCACGCCGGGCGGGACGCCATCGGCGTGGAATACGAGTCGCGCTGGTCGGACATCGCGGATGCCAACATCGCACACGCCCACCAGCAGGGAGCCGCCGGCAGGGCAGCGGTCATGCGCGGTGACGCCACCCGCATCCTGTCCCTCGTCCCCGCCGCTCTGGCCGGTCAGGTCGCTCTCGTGGTGACCTCCCCGCCGTACGGGCCCACCGTTCACGGCCTCGTCCGCCCCGGCGCGGACGGGGTGGCGAAGTTCGACAACGCCTACAACGACGGCACCGACCGGGGCAACCTCGCCTACCGCGATCTCACCGGTCTCGCCGACGGGTTCGCCCAGATCCTGGCTGGCTGCCACACTTTGCTGCGTCCCGGCGGCGTCGTCGTGGTCACCGCCCGACCGTGGCGCAAGAACGGCCAGCTGGTAGACCTGCCCTCGGCGGTCATCGCCGCCGGTGTCCGCGCCGGCCTCGCCCCGACCGAGCGGTGCGTCGCCCTCCTCGCGGCGGTCCGCGGCGGCCACCTCGTCGCCCGCCCGTCGTTCTTCCAACTCCAATCCGTTCGGAAGGCCCGCGTCGCTGGCAGCCCGCTGCACCTGATCGCGCACGAGGACGTGCTGATCTTCCGCCGGCCGCAAGCCCACCCGACTCCACGAAACCTCGCGGACACCACCGACGGCCCCGGCGAAGGTGGTCCGCCTCGATGACCACCGCCCGCCGCCCCCGGCCGCTACCCCTCGTCCATCAACCACTCACCCGGCAACGCCCGCCGCACCGCGGCGATCCCGTCCGCTGTCGCCGCGCGCACCCACAACCACGTCCCGGCGTCCTCACGCAGGACCGCTCCCAGCCCATCGAACCACCTCACCGGCCTGCCGCCGGGCCCCGCCCAGAACGGGTAATCAGCCATCGGCAGTCGCCGGAACCGCTTCTCCAGCAACGCGATGGCCTCATCGTCCAGTTCACGGTTGTCGGCGAACATCTCATCCGAGAACATCCATTCCGACAGCACCATCTCCACCCATGCCAACGAGACTCGATCGAGGAAGGGCTGCCAGGCGCGCTCGGCCTGCCTGACCGAATCAAGCCGGAAGACCACCGGCGGGTCGGGCTCGGTCACCGCCGACAGCGCAATGCCCCACTGCGCAACGTTCTGGTTCTCCACACGGAAGACCAGCACCTGCCCCGTATCGTCGACGCGGACCTGATGCGGAGCAAGCAGGCGATCTTGACTACGGGTCAGGTCATTGCGCTTGCCGATCAGCGCATACGCCTCACGCAGGGATGCCGGCAGTGGGAAACCCAGCCGGGTTTCCGCCGCCCGCAACTCGTTGTCGTCGTGGCCGTCGCCCGCCAGGATCGGACTGGCACAGCGAGCGGCGAAGAGCCGGATGAATTCCCAGGCGCCAGCGGCGTCGCGAACGCCTATGGCGCATTCGTCGTGGAGATCGAATCCGCCGTTCACGAGGGACACCATAGCGGCGGCCGGACCGCGATCTCCGGTGGTCGACACCAGGCTCTTGCACGGGATCGTGACCGGATATTCGCAATAGCACGGCGTATCGCACCGCCACCGGGTGGGCACGGCTTCCCCCGACCGATCCCGCCGCGTGAGCGGACGCGGTGGCGTTCGACGCGGCGATCCGCCACGGGCCGGCGCACGCCAACGCCGCCGGACAGCCGCTGCGACGGGCAGTCCTTCCTGCACCGCCGCTCGGATCCCCTCGACCAGGTCAACCGCCGACCCCGGGCCGACGCGCACGTGGACGTGCCGGCCTGCGGGCCGTGGACCTGCCACCACCCCTTCCCCTCGCCAGAGGCAGTGCAGGACGGCGGGGCCGCGCCGGGGCGGGAGGTGCGTGATTGACCACCGACCCGCACCGCGCATCGGATCACTGTGCACCGGATACGGCGGCCTCGACCTGGCCGTCGAGCTGGTGCTCGGCGGCCGGCTCACCTGGTACGCCGAAACCGACCGACACGCCCGCACCGTGCTCGCCCACCACTGGCCGCACGTGCCCAACCTCGGCGACATCCGCACCATCGACTGGACCCGCGTCCCCGCCGTCGACGTCCTCACCGCAGGGTTCCCCTGCCAGGACATCTCCAACGCCGGCAAACGCGCCGGCATCACCGGCCCCCACTCCAGCCTCTGGCACCACATCACCACAACCCTTCGCCTTCTTCGACCACCGCTCGTGTTCGTGGAAAACGTGGCCGCGCTGCGCCGACGCGGACTCGACGTCGTCCACGCCAACCTGGCCACGCTCGGGTACGACACGAGCTGGCTATGCCTACGCGCATCCGACATCGGCGCACCCCACCGACGCGACCGGCTGTTCCTCCTCGCCACCACACGCGGGGGAGAGGCTCCGGACGCTTCCCACCCCCTGTGCTCGTGACGGGAAGGGACCCGGCCATCAGCACGGGCTGCCGGACGTCATCGAGCCGCACGGCACCCGCCACGACCTGCTGCCGACCCCACGCGCCAGCGACACCGGCACCCCGGGCCGCCGCGCCGGCGCCGGCTTCCGGCCGCCCCTGTCACAGGTACTCCTGCCCACGCCCCGCGCCACCGACGGACAGAAAGGCTGCCCCGGACAACGCGGCTCCTACGGAGACCTCACCCTGCCCTCCGCAGCCGTCCGCATCCCACCACGCCTGCCCTCGCACCGGGCCTCCGACGCATCAGGCCCCGGCCACCACGGCGCCGGCGGCGCCGACCTACGCACCACCGTCGCCCACCTCACCCCCGGCACACCCGACGACGCCACCTGGGGCATCTACGCCGCGGCCATCGCCCACTGGGAACTCCTGATCGGCCGACCCGTCCCCACACCCACCCAATCCGGTCAGCACGGCAAGCCCGTCCTCGCGCCACCGTTCGTGGAATGGCTCATGGGCCTGCCCGCCCGCTGGGTAACCGACCCCACGCTCGACCTACCCCGCACCGGCGCCCTGCGCGTCCTCGGCAACGGCGTCGTCCCCACGCAAGCAGCGACCGCCCTGCGCCTCCTGCTGCGCCGCCACCGCTGACTCCCACCACCCGGAGCGGTCTCTTCGCGGGCGGACCCAGACGGCCGCCCGCGAAGGGCCGCCCGCGCCGCGGCCCGGTCACCCATGCCCACAGGAGCTGTCCATGCACGCCGATCCGCCCCGACCCCGACGGCGACTTTCGCCACCCTCGCCCCCGCCGACCCAGCGTGCCGGTCACAGCGACGAGCAGGAAACACGCCACCGACCTCGCCGCCATCATCGCCGCCGCCGCAGAACCCGCCACCGGACGCCGCCCCACCCGGCGCCGCCGACGGCCACCCACCAGCACCGACTTGCCCCCACGCCGAAAGTCACGCGTCCATCAGCAACGCATCGAACGACCACCGATCGGAGTAGCCCATGGCCTGGGTCGAAAAACGCGGCCTGAATTTCCGCGTCCGCCTCCGCATGCCCGACGGCACCGTCACCACCGACTCCACCCACGAACTACGCCGACGCCGTCATCCGCGCCAAAGAAATCGACGTCGAAGTCGCCCGAGACACCTTCATCGACCCCCGCGGCGGACGCATACCCCTCACCGACTGGGTGCCGATCTGGGAGTCGACCCATCAGGCATCTCCCGCCAGCTGGGCCGCCTACCGCAGCCACCTTCGCCTGCACATCCTGCCCACCCTCGGCCCGCTGCCGCTGGTCGACATCCGCCGCCAACACGTCAAGACCCTCGCCGTCACCCTCGGCAAACGCCTCTCACCCCGATCCGTCGCCGACGTGATCATGGTGCTGTCGATGATCCTGCAAGAAGCCGTCGAAGACCGCCGGATCCCCTTCAACCCCTGCCGAGGGATCCGCATCCCCAAAGGCATCCGCGCCGAGCGACCCCACGCCACCGGCGAACAGGTCGCCGCCATCGTCGCCCGCCAAGCCCGACCGTCCGACGGGCTGATGATCCTCACCGCCGCCTACACCGGCATGCGATGGGGAGAACTCGCCGGCCTGCACCGCGACAACCTCGACCTCACCACCGGCAGCATCTACGTCCACCCCGACATCGGCGCCCTGCACGAAGTCGAGCGCAACCTGTACCTCGGCCCCCCAAAACCAGCGACTCCGTCCGCCACATCCGTCTACCCCGCTATCCTGACCAAATTTCCTCGCCACCCACCTCGCCGAACACCCCACCACACCGTCTTTCCCGGCGCCCGCGGCTACCAGCAACGCCGCTCCAACTTCAACCGCCGCGCCTGGACCCCCGCCGTCGCCGGTAACCCACAGCGCGGCATCCCACCGATCCTGCCCGGCATGCACTTCCACGACCTGCGCCACACTCACAAGACCTGGCTCATCGAAGACGGCATCCCCGAGATCGCCCAAGCTCGCCGCCTCGGACACCGCCTCGCCGGCGTGAGGAGCATCTACAGCCACGTCACCGAACCGATGATCAGCGATCTCACCGATGCGCTACAACGCCGCTGGGAAACCACCCGACCCCACCGCCGCGACACGGCCGTACGCCGGCTACGTCCCGTCGCCTGACGGCGAACCCCGGAGAGGTGCACGGATAGGGCCTGACTCCCTGTCACATCGTTCTGGGTGATCTCCTTGGCGAGGAACGCCACTGCCCGGCGTAGGGTTTCGTCCTCCTGGTCGAGAGCTTGCTCCGCCGCCACAACTCCGTCAGCTCGGAGAATGCACTGCTGGTCGCGCCGGGACGACATCGTCCTCGACCTCGACGATCTCCAAACAGCGGTGCAGGCGCCGACCCTGACATCCCGAAGTCGTTCGCGATCGGCGCCTCACTCCTATGGACGACCGCGACCACGTGACGGCGGAACTCCGGCGGGAACGCTATCGGGTCAGGAGTCAATCGAACCGGGGGCAGTCCCGTGTTGATCCGGCGGACGTCGAATTGCTTGCCCCAGGCGACCAGCCAGCCCTGCGGCCGGTCAGGATGCGTGGGTGTGGTGACGGTGATCCGGGAGGCGGCGACGTCGACCGCTTCCTCCAGGTCGTCGACGGTGATGCCCGGCCGGTGGCGGCACGAGGGTGTTTGGGTCGTCGGGGTCGACGCCGTCGAGGCGCAGCAGGACGTGGAAGTGCACCGCTGCGCGCCGTTGCATCTCGGCGACCTTGCCATGGGACACCCGCACGGGCGGCACCCAGCGGACCTTGCCGGAGGCCGTGACGACCCGAACGAGCGGGATGCTGCCCGGTCCTGCAGCAGCGCGAGGAACTTCTTGCGGTGCCCGCCGAACGCGGACCCCACCTCCGTCACCACCCGGTCGACGGAGAGGCTCTGCCCGGTGGCCCATGTGACTACCCGGGCGACCTGCCGGTCCAGGTCCGGCTTCTGGTCGGCGGACGAGACGCGGGCATATACGACGACCTGCTTGGCCTCGAGCCGAGCAGCGGCCATCGACTCACCGACCCATGATGAGCAACCTCGACGGGGTGACCACCGCGTTCGACCGCGCGATCAACCGGGGCTTCACCATCGGCGCACCCCTCGCCAAGTGCGCCGTCGACGTCGCCCTGCACGACCTGCTCGGCCGCGCGTTGGGCGTGTCCGTCGGTGTGCTGTGGGGGCAGCGCCGCCGGGAGAGCATCCAGCTCGGCTGGATCGTCTCCGGGCAGACGGCCGCGGAGGTGGCCGACGCGGTAGCCGAGGGCAGGGGCTTCGGGTACGAGGCGTTCAAGGTGAAGGTCGGCCTGCACAGCGAGGCCGAGGACGCCGCCGTCGTCCGGGCCGTCCGCGAGGCCGCACCCGACGCCGCGCTGTGGGTGGACGCCAACCAGGCGTACACCGTCGACGGCGCGCTGCGGATGGCCCGCCGGCTCGCCGACCTCGACGTCACCGCGTTCGAGCAGCCGCTGCCGGCCAACGACGTCGCCGGGCAGCGCCGGCTGCGGGAGACCTCACCGATCCCGGTCGCGCTCGACGAGAGCCTGCGCCACCCCAGCGACCTGGCGACGTTCGTGAAGCTGAACGCGGTGGACGTGGCGATCGCCAAGGTGCAGCGCAGCGGTGGCCTGACCCTGTCCCGGCGGCTCTGCGCCTTGGCCGAGGACGCCGGGGTGCGGCTGATGGGGTCCGGGCTCACCGACTCCGACCTGGGGCTGGCCGCCTCGCTGCACCTGTTCGCGGCGTACGGGATCGACACGTCGGTCGACCTCAACGGCCGGCAGTTCCTCACCTCCTCCTACGCCACCGGCGCGACCGTGGAGGTGAAGGACGGGGTCGCGCAGGTGCCGACGGGGCCGGGGCTCGGCGTGGAGGTGAACGAGTCGGTGGTGCGGGAACTCGCCCTCGACGTGCTCGCCAGCTAGGTGTACTGCCGAGGGACGTTGGTCAACCTGGTGATGGGCGGTTTGCCGCCGGTGGCGGTGTGGGGCCGGTGTGATTGTAGTGATGCAGCCAGGCGGGCAGGGCCTTCCTTCGGGCAATGATCAGGAACAGTCGGCATCGTTCCAGCATGTGCCCGCTCTCGGCGAGCCCGACGCTCTGCGAGTGGAGTCTGCGCCCGGGCACCGGGTGTCCGAGCCAGGTGCCGACCAGGTCGAGGGCCGCGGCCGCGGCCCACCAGTACAAGCGGTGTACGGGGTCCACCGCGGCGCCGACCACCCACAGGGGTGAGCTGGGTGAGCAACCACAGGGCCGTGCGCCGATAGTGGTCGCGCCATATCGCGTTCGGCGCGTTCAATAGGGTCCACAGGCCAGGGCCGAGTTGAATGCCGACGGTCAGGTCGCCGAGGTAGTAATCCGAGCCCGAGGTAAGCTGCGGCTGCCCCCGGTACGCCTCAACCAGCTGGCCGGTCCCGATCGGGAAGGTGCGGCCCCGCCGGTCGGCGGTGCCGTGGACGTTGACCAGGAACGGCACCCCGGTCACCCCGTGCCGCTCGGCGCTTCGCCGCAGCGCCGCCACGTACCGGCGGTAGCGGTCCCGCATGTAGCGGCCCAGGTCATCGTGCAGCGCCAGCGACCGCTCCTCGGCCGGGGTGCGCAGGGCGGTGGACCATGCCGCGGGATCGGCCGGGTCGCCGCCGATCCGTGCCGCGGCGGTGTCCTTGCCGTACCGCTCGACGGCCCAGCGGGCCAGGTCGGCGCAGAGCCCATCGGTGAGGTCGGGGGAGTTGTTCACCCAGGACAGCATCCCGATCTCGTTGTCGAGCTGGACCGCCACCACCGGTCCGCCGCGCGGCGCGAGCCAGTCGGCCACGAGCGGCATCACCCGGGCGTACCAGCGGTCGGCCTCGGCGAGGAACTCGGGTGCCAGGTAGTCGATGGTGCGGGTGCTGATCGGCGCCCCGTCCCAGGTGGTGGGCAGCAGGTGCGGGTGCTCGTCGTACAACCAGTGCGGGATGCCCTCGTTCTTCAGCTCGGCCATGACGAACGGGCCGGGGCGGACCACGACCCGTAGTCCGCGCTGGTGCGGGAGGTCAAGGAAGCCGGCTAGCCGACCACCACGGCAGGCAGGGCGGACGGCCATGCGTTGGGCGAACGGTCGCGGCTGAATCCGTGGGTCACGCCCCAGGTTTGGTAGCGGTTAGATGGGGTCGGTTTCGGCCACGTCAATCGGCCAGGGCGTCGGTACAGAGGGTGGACCGACGTCCTTCGATCAGCGCTGCGATAGACCATCAAACCTCGTCAATGATCTGAATCAGCCGATGCGCCAGCTGCACCCCACAACACCGGCAACCATTTCCGCTGTTTGCTGGACGCGGGTTCCGGGTGGCTGCCGCAGCGGTACTGACCGCACCGTGGACGATGTCGATGCCTGCTCGCTGTCGGCACATCACATGTGATTACCGCGGCGAGCGCTCACCCGCGTCGGCGTGGTCGTGTTCGTAACGGCGCGCGTCGGGAACGCCACCGGGTCGGCGAAGTCCTCGTCCGAGGGGAGCAGGAGGAGCTCGCGCCGCTGCTGTCCCCACCACGGTTGCAGCGCCGGGGCATCGTGCGGGAGTACCGGGGCGACTACGCCATGGAGTGGGAGGCGCTCGGATCGATCGCGACGAAGCTGGGGATCGGGTCGGCTGAGACGCTGCGTCCTCGACGGCGTGACTTCGCGTCCGCGCAACTGACTCCCGTCGACTCCGAGACCTGCTCGGATAGCGCCTGTCGGCGGCCGTCCCGCCGGTCGCGGCGCACGGACCGGAGCGCCGACACTCCGCACGGTACGGGCATGCCGCCATAGGGGGTGGGGCGTAGGGCGCGCGGTTGACCGACGCTGCCGCATGGACTGCACGGCCGGCCGCGGTCCGGCACGGTGTCGGCCTGAACTGAGTCAGGCGGTGTCCAGACGACCGCGCTGGTGCAGGACGAACAGCAGCACCATGGCCGGCACGACGAGCAGGAGCGCCGCAGCGGCAACCAGGGTGAGCGACGCCAGGGTGGCGTCGGGAGCGGCGGCCTCGTCGATGCGTAGGTGGTTGCCGAGTAGGTACGGGTACTGCGCGACGCCCCAGCCGGCCACCACCGTGCCGGCCGCGGTGACGGCGAGCGCCTGCAGCAACCGGGGTGCCGCCCGGTGCAGCAGTGCGATGCTGGCCAGTCCGCATGCCGCGGAGACCAGCACCAGCGGCAGGCCGCGGCCGGTCAGCCCGGAGAACAGGCGGCCGGCGTCGGCGTGCAGGATGGCGATGCCCGCCAGTGCCACGGCGCCGGTCGCCACGGTGCTGGCCTGGGCCCGGCGGCGGAACCAGCGTTCCAGGGCGGCGTCGGCGTAGGTACGGGCCTCGGCGGTGAGGAACACCGCGGCGACGAACGCGCACACCCCGACCGCGAGTACCCCGCCGAGCAGCGACGTCGGGTTGACCCAACTGGTCACGGGGTTGCCGTTTCCGTCGGCGGGCACCCGCCCGGAAGCGATTCCGCCGGCGACCGTACCGAGGAAAAACGGTGTGATCACCGACGAGGTGGCGAACGCCGCCCCGGTCGCCCGCTGATGGTCGGTCTTCACCACGACCTTCCGGAAGGCGAACCCGCTGCCGCGGACCACGATGCCCAGCGCGGCGAGGCCCAGTGGGATGTAGAGCGTGGTCATGATCGCAGCGAACGCAGAAGGGAAGCCGGTCCAAAGCATCACCAGGCAGAAGATCAGCCACACGTGGTTGGCCTCCCACACCGGTGCCAGCGTGTGGTCGATCAGGTGTCGCGGGGCCCGCCCGCCCCGGGCACCACCGGCGGTGAGGTCCCAGAAGCCCGCGCCGTAGTCCGCGCCGCCGAGCACGGCGTAGGCGGTGACTCCGATGAACAACACGACGGCGGCGAAGGTACTCACGCCTGATCTCCCGCAGGGGCGGACTCCGAGGCCCGGGGCGGCCCGTAGGGCACCTCCGTATCGGTAGCCCCGCCCTGGTCGCGCCAGCGGCGGCGCAGCAGCCGCAGGACGTACACGGTGGTGGCGCCGACCCCGGCATACAGCGCGACGGTGGCGGCGAAGAACAGCCACAGGTTGCCGGACGTGGCGACGGCGTCCCGGGTGAGGAGGTGACCGACGACCGTCCACGGCTGCCGGCCGACCTCCGTGACCACCCAGCCCGCCTCCAGCGCCACCACCGCGAGCACCCCACTGATCGTGGTCGCCCGCAGGAACCATTTACTGCGCGGTAGGTCGCGGCGGCGCCACCAGGCCAGCGCGTACCAGGCGGAGAGGGCCAGCAGCGCGGAGCCGATACCGACCATGACGTCGAAGCTCAGGTGGACGATCGTGACCAGGCGGTCCGGCGGCCGCACCTCGGCGGGGATGGCGTCCAGGCCCTGGATGCGGGTGGACGGTGAGTAACCAGACAGCAGCGAGGCCCCCGAGGGAATCTTGATGCCGCCGTGCACCTCCCCGTTCGCGTAGTAGCCGCCCAGCACCTCCGGCACGTGGGTGCCCGTGGTCGGGAAGGCCTCGATCGTGGCGAACTTCGCCGGCTCGTTCCGGTAGACCTCGCGCGCGGCGATGTCGCCGACGAAGATCTGCAGCGGGGTGGCCAGCGCCGCGACGGTCAGCGGTATTGCCAGGCCGAGCCGGTGGTACCGGTCGCGGCGGCCGCGCAGCATCCCGGCGGCGTAAACGCTGGCGACGACGAACCCGGCGACTATGTACGCGGCCAGCAGCATGTGGATGGCCTCGTACCAGAATGCATCGTTGAGGATCACCTCCAGCGGGCGGACCTGCGCGATCTTGCCGTCCCGCATGGTGAACCCTCCCGGCTGGTTCATCCATGCGTTCGCCGCGACCACCGACAACGTGCCGCCGACTCCGGACAGCACCACCGGCACCCCGGTCCAGAAGTGCGGCCATGGGCGCATCCGCTGCCACCCGTAGACGTAGATGGCGACGAAGATCGCCTCCAGAAAGAAGAACAGACCCTCGATCGCGAACGGGATGCCGAACGCCGCGCCGTAGGTGCCCATCAGTCGCGGCCAGAGCAGCCCGAGCTCGAACGACAGCATCGTGCCGGACACCGCGCCGACGGCGAACAGCACCGCCGCCACCTGCGACCAGCGCCGGGCCAGCAGCAGCGCAGTCTCGTCGTTTCGGCGAATGCCGCGGGCGTTCGCGATCAGCATCAAGAATGTGAAGGCCACCCCGAATGGCACCAGGATGATGTGGAAGCCGAGCGTGAAGGCCATCTGCTCGCGCGCCGGCAGCAGCTGCGCCGGATCGGCGGGCATGAGGCTGACGCCGACGGTCACCAGTGACAGGCCAGGCATGGTGCCTGCTACCCGTTGAGGGCGGTCCGAAACGTACGGGTGGGGTGAGATCGGTCGGCGTGTCGGGAACGGGCGCCTGGGGTGCGAGGACCCGTTCGCGTTGCTTGTCCGGTGGCTTGCGCTGGGCGGCCTTGCTCCAGCGCATCGTCCGGTCGGCTCTGTGCGGTGACCATGAACGTTGGTGGTGTTGAATGACACGCCGTGCGGCCTGTCGGCGGGGCAGTGTCGCGGCGGTCAGGTTGCGGCGGTCGCAGATCCTGTATGCGGGCGGCGGCTGCGAGATAAGGAAGGTCAGCAGCTGCTCAGAATCACCCGCCGGGGGGACACCCACGCGCACGACGGGATGCAGCGAGAGTTGCACGTCCGGTTCAGGAGGGCGGGCCGAAGAAACGGACCGGACGAAAGCCGGGCATGACGCTTCGGCCCGACTCCACTGCGGACTGCTGACCCGGCGTGACGTGTGGCTCGCTCGCGAGGTCCGCTGGCACGTTGCCGCCAAGGCCGGCGACTCGGCAAGGTGCTCCGGTGGAAGTTCGACACCGAGGACGAGGCCCGGCAGATGGTGCGGCGCCTCGTCCGGGCCGACGGCGGCCAGTGGCGCGAGCAGAGCGGTGAGGCGGCCACGCAACCACCGAGGTGAGGCCGCCGACTCAACCGACCGTCAGCGCACGACCGCACCAACGACCGTGACTGCTGACTCGTTATGCCAGCTCCGCTCTAGAAGCGATGGCGGGGCCGGGCTCGCCGGGCGCCGCCGTCCTGCCAGTGTGCGCAAGGCATTAGCCAGCGGTTTTGGCGATGATGCGTTCCATCTCCTCTCGACCGAAGCCCCGCAGGGTCGTGGTACGGACGTTGCCCGCCCCGCCGAGCTGCAGGAGCGCCGCACTGGCGGTTTCGTCGTCGGGCGCCTCGACAACGGCCACGAGGTCGTAGGGACCGGCGGTCCAGTAAATGTTCAGGAGATTCGCCCCGAGATTCCGGGTCGCTACGGCGAACGCCTCGGCGCGCTTCGCGGTGTCCTTGTAGCCTCGGATCCCCTGATCGGTCCAGTTCAGCAACGCGATATAGGTCGGCATGGTCCTCCACCTCTACGAAGAGACCTCATCGTAAGGTTAATTCTGGGCACAATGGCCGGAATCTGCATCAAGTGCGCACCAGAACGAGTGAGGCGAGCGGTGCGGCGGCGGTCTTTGCTCGGGACGCCGCTCGCCCCTGGGTAGGAGTCGGGCCGGTGGCAGGCACAGCCAGGGCGTAGCGATCTCGTCGAACGCGGCTAACCCGTGTTTCGTAAGGGGGCGTGCTGGGCGGTGAGGAAGACTCGGTGCCATACTGCATCGACGTACGGCTCTGGGATCCGCCATGGCGGGGTTGGTAGAGATTCCGCTAGCTGAGACTCGAATCCCACCGGCAACCCTCTGGCCAGGGCTTCCTGTGACCTCTTCGGCGGACTCGAAGAGGTCACAGGAGCGCCTAGACTTGTGTGAGCTCCAAGGTCTTGGCGATCGTCATCGGCGTTTGCGTTTGCGTTTCAGGATGGTAGGCGAGCCGGAGTCGGAGTTGCCGGTAGACCTCGGCCTTGTCGGCGGGGTCGGCGTCGCGGAGCACGGTGGCGATGTCGCCGAGTGCCGTCACAAGGGTCGTGATTTCTGCTCCGGTCAGCCTGCGCGGGGGCGGCCTGCTTGTGCATGTAGGTCGGCTTCGGCGCAGGCCCGTTCGGCTTGGGTCTGGGCGGTCCAGGCGGTGACCACCGGGGGGTCTGCCCCGGCGTCGAGGGCGGCGCGATAGCGCTCCAGCTTGGCGTCGCATATTGCGATGATCGTTTGGACTGCCGGGGTCAGTTTTCAGGCGGAGCCGACAGATCATGCCTGCCGGGTCTGACACGCCTGGCCCGCTGGACAAGATCAGGGCTCCTCCGTCCCAGTTTGACGCGCGCCTCGGTAGGGAAATTTCGCGGACACCTCAATGAAGGAGGCTGTATGGAGACGTCCGCTAGCGTCGGGCGCAGTTATCGACAGCCGACACGTCCATGCGTGGCGGTGCCTGCTGCAGCGCCAACCGCGAGGGGGCGAGCCTAATGGCTCGCGTCGGTCGCTACGGGATCCCAGGGTTCGTGTGGTTCCTGATCTGGCTTGTCGTCTGCATCTTGATCGTCATCCTGTTGGCCCTGCTCATTCACCACTTCGGAGGCGCCTCTCTTTCGCTCAAGCTGGGCCACTT
The DNA here is from genome assembly GCF_059089345.1 of Micromonospora sp. BS32. Classification (NCBI taxonomy): domain Bacteria; kingdom Bacillati; phylum Actinomycetota; class Actinomycetes; order Micromonosporales; family Micromonosporaceae; genus Micromonospora; species Micromonospora sp. BS32. The sequence goes on along the minus strand of NZ_JBSSHR010000027.1, from coordinate 20,788 downwards.
TTACCTGAACATCGGGGTCACCTGACCTGCCAGATCGTCGACGCTCCGGCGCCGGTACCGCACCCGGTTTATTAGCCGTCACCTTCGGTGACGGCTAACGCGGCTTGAAGTGCCATGCTGTATGGCCGTACGGCTCGGGGATCCGCCGTGGCGGAGTCGGTAGGGATTCCGGCAGCTGAGACTCGGGTCCGCGGGCAACCCTCTGACCAGGGCTTCCTGCCCGGTGACCTCTTCGGCGGGCTCGAAGAGGTCACCGGAGCACCTAGACTTGTGTGAGCTTCAAGGTCTTGGCGATGGTCATCGGCGGTGAGGCAATGGTTCGTGTCGCCCCTCGGACACCAATATGGTGGAGTTTCACCGAAGACGAATCCCTTTGGCGTTCGCCGGGCTGATCTCCCTCCGTTGCATATCGTGCGCCGCTGACTACCGCGAGTGTCGTCAACCTGTGGCCATGCCCGCACGGCCGGCGGCTCGATGGCGGTTGTCACCGCCATGACACCAACTCACCGATCCGGTGGCGAGCGGCTCATCGGCGCGCTCGTCCTCACCGCGCTGCCCGGCCGACCACGGCCCCCGCCCCGCGCCGATGCCTGCCCTGCCCGCCCCTCACCTCCCGGCTGGCGTCTCACCGGTCGACCTGCTGCTCGGCATGGCCCGTCCCGACCCCTCCGGCCGGCTGACGGAACGCCACCTTCTGCGGGCGCTGCGCTGGGGACCTGGTCACCGCCTCGACCTCGACGTGCAGGCGGGTGGACTGCTCCTCACCTCAGCGGCCGCCGGCCCGCATCGTGTCGGTCCACGGGGCGAGCTGCACCTACCCGGCGGCGCCCGCCGGATGTGCGGGATCGACCCTGGCCAGCCGTTACTGCTCGCCGCCATGGTCGCCCATGACCTCCTCATGATCCATCCGGCCAGCATCGTGGCACGACTGCTCACCGAACTCCACCAGAGTTGAGGGGAGGCAACCATGCCAGCCGGATCGTCGCGGCGGCCGGCCTGGCCAGGGCGGCGCGTCCGCGGTCGGTGAGCTGGAGTTGGCCGCCGGCGAGTTCGGCCAGTCCGCCGGCCTGCAGAAGTAGCGGCCACGCGAACGCCGCGATCGGCTCGCCGGGGTAGAAGTCGCCGCCATCGAGCACCTCGGCGATTGCGGCGACGGTCGCAGCGGCCGGGCGGCGGGTCGTTTCGCTGCACCGCAATCGACCGGCCGCCACGAGGTGCAGCACGGCGTGGAGGTTGGCTTGGGCCTGCGCAGCGGTCGGCCGGACGGTCTCAGACGTCGAGACCTGCCCGTTCGAGGCGTTCGAGCAGGCTGGGCTTACGCGCGTGCACCGCCCGAAGCTCGGCCAGCCGTTGCTGGAAGAGTGTGGTGTTGCCGTCGCGTTCGCCGAGGTCGCGCAGGTCGACGAGGAGCTGTACGGCGGTGTCGTACTCGCGCGGCTTCTTCGTGGCGATGAGCTCGCTCACCTGCTGCCAGGCGTTCGGCTGGTCAACGGCGAGGGCGTCGAGGTGCCGCTGCCGGGCGGCCGCCGCGGACCGTTCCCGGCGGGCCCGGTCGTGTTCGCGCTGCTCGGCGTCGCGGCGCTCCCGCTCGGCGCGGAGGTGTGCGGCGGTGGCGAGCAGTTCCCCGGCGGTGCGTGGGACCTTCGTGGTGGACGCGTCCGTCGGATGCGCGTCGCGGTACCGGCGCAGCAGTTGGCTGCGAAGGTGACCGTCGCTGTCCGTGATCAGGTCAGTCAGGATGGCGTCTTTGTCTCGGGTGGGCAGTTGGAGGACCCAGGTGCGCAGTTGCGCGGCGGTCGGTTCGTCGGCTGCGGTCTGTGTCGATCCGGCCGCCGCGGCCGTGAGCAGATCACGGTCCATGCACAGGAACTCGGCGACCGCGGTGAGGGGCGCGTCGAGCGTGCCCAGCCCGGCCGGGACGGGCGGCTCGGGCTCGTCGTCGTCGAGCTCTAGGGACTGCACGCAGCGCAGCCAGCCCAGGTACAGCAGGCGCAGGTCGCCGGCGGCGAGGCCGGCCCGGACCGGGATGATCGAGGCGAGCAGGCCGTGACCGTCGAGGTCCCACTCATCGGTACCGTCCTCGTCCTCCCGGTTGAGGCGGACGATGACGTGCCTGCCAGCGATCCAGGCGAACGCACTGTCACCCGCACAGTAGTCCGCGACGGTGGCGGGGTCGAGCACGCGCTTCGGCAACCGCAGCATGAGCTGGCGGGTGCCCCAGTTCGCGAGGTACAGGTGCGCGTCGAAGTACCGCTCCATCAGCTTGCGCGGGTCACCCTTGAAGTCGCCCCATTGGTAGGTGTTGACGAAGCTGGTGGCGGTGATGTCGGCCCGGGTGGACAGCGAACGCAGTTCGGCCTGCTCTCGGGTGGTGAGGGGCCGGTCGACGGCGGTGAACTCGTAGTACTGGTACTCGCTCACCGTGGCTTCCGCCCCGCCCAGTGCCGGTAGGCGTCGATCCAGTCGGCGCCGTCCGGTGCAGGTGTGGGCAGCGGCAGGTCGAGCAGGTCGATCTTCTGCCGGTGGCGGCCCCGGGCGCAGACCGCGACGATGCTATCGGCGGTGAGGTCGACCTTTTGCATGGTTACCTCCATGCCGAGGACGGTGGTGGTGAACGGCACCGCCAGATGCTCTTCGAGCATGGTGAACAGGCCGGTGAGCTGTTCGTCGTCGCCGTACGCGTCGACGGTGGCCTCTTCGATCATCGCCTCGAGCGCCGCATTCCGCTTCGATGCCATCGGCGCAGGATAGCGGACCCGTCCCGGGGTGTTCGGAGCCCGATACCCGAGGATGGTTCGGTGGGTTCGGTAGACGAGTTCGAGGGTCTTCGCCGGGAGGTGAAGCGGTTACGGGCGGAGAACGCCCGGCTGTCACGGCTGCTGGAACTGCGCGGTCAGGACACGGCTCCGGCGCCGGAGCAGCTGTCCGCGCCGGTCGCTGCGCCGGGTTTGGTCACGATGGCCTCGCCGGTGGCGGACAAGCTGGCGCTGTTCGCCGACCGGTTCCGGGCCCGCGTCGACGTGTACGCGGTGCGCTGGGAGAACACCCGCACCAGCGCTGCCGGGTGGATGCCGGCCGTTGCCGGCGGGTGGCGTAAGGGCATGGACCGGCGCGGCGCTACTTACCTGCCGCGTACGCTTGAGGTCGTCGCCGCTCATCTCGTCGGCGACGTGTTCATGGGGCTGTACCCGCTGCTGCCCGGCAACACATGCCACTTCGTGGTCGCCGACTTCGACGGCCCGACGGCGATGCTCGATGCCCTGGCCTACGTCAAGGCGGCGCGGGCCAGCGCTGTGCCGGCGGCATTGGAGATCTCCCAGTCCGATCGCGGCGCCCACGTGTGGATCTTCTTCGCCGGCGTGGTCCCGGCGGCGGTGGCGCGGGCCGTCGGCACCGCACTGCTGCACGAGGCGATGGTGCTGCGCGGGTCGATGGACCTGCGGTCGTACGACCGGCTGTTCCCCAACCAGGACGTCCTTCCCGAGGGCGGCTTCGGCAACCTCATCGCCGCGCCGCTGCAGGGCCGACGCCGCAGGGACGGGCTGACGACGTTCCTCGATCTCGGCACGCTTGAGCCGTACGAGGACCAGTGGGCGTTCCTGTCGACGCTGGACCGGCTCAGCCCCAGCGACGCGGAACGCATCGCCCGGCAGGGGAAACGTGCCACCACCGGCACGGACGTCGCCTCGATGAGCCGGTCCGACGCGACCTCAGTAAACCCTGCGCTGCCACCGGTGGTGCACGCGGAAGCCGGTGCCGGGCTGAGCCTCGACGCCGCGCAGCTCACCCCGGCCGCGCTGGCGACGCTCAAGCACGCCGCCGCCATGGCCAACCCGAAGTTCTACGAACTGCAGCGACTGCGCAAGTCCACCTGGGACACCCCACGATTCATCCGCGGCTACGACCTCACCCTCGACGATCGTCTGGTACTGCCGCGCGGTCTGCGCCACACGATCGCTGCGATCGTCGAACAGGCCGGATCGAGGCTGGCCGTCACCGACGGGCGAAACCCGGGCCGCGAAATCGGCGCTTCGTTCACCGCCGAACTCACCATCAAGCAGAGCACCGCAGTCAATGCACTCCTCGCCCACGACGACGGGGTGCTCGTCGCCCCGCCCGGTTCCGGCAAGACCGTCATGGCCTGCGCTGTGATCGCCGAGCGCGGCACCTCAACTCTGGTGCTCGTCGACCGCAAAGCATTGAGCCCTTTTCATCGTGACGGTGCAGGTCACGGCAGGTGGAAACCTGCCGCGCCAGTGCCGCGGCGCCCGCCGCGTCGGCTGCGAAAATCGCTGTCCGGTTGTGGGAGCACACTGGTAGAAAGCCGGAGTGCACAAGATTCTCACGTTCTCTGATCATCTACGGCTCATTGACGAACGGTCGACCGCCTTCCGCGCTGCGGTCGCGGCGGCGCCCAGCCTCGACGTGCCGGTTCTGACCAGCGATCCGCATGCCTCTCCCGAGCGGACGCTCTTCGATCTCGTGCAACACGTCGGCATGGCCCGCCGCAAATCAGCCGCCATCGTCGCCGCAGGGCCCGCAGACGCTCCCCCAGAGAAGTCCGCCTGGGAGGACGGTGCCGGTGCTCCCCGGGAGCGCGAGGCTCTCCTGACCTGGTGGACCGAGTCCATCGAGCAACTGACGAGCACGCTGCGCGAGGCCGGCCCGGATCGCGGTTGTTGGACATGGTGGGATGACTCGCCGTCACCACAAACCTCCGGCGCATGGGCGCGACGCCAAGTTCCCGAGATCGCGGTGTACAACTACGACGTCCAGCTCACCGTGGGTGCCCCGCAGCCGCTACCAGACGAGGTCGCCCTCGACGGTTTCGACGACTGCCAGTTCACCCTCTGCGCAACGACGGTCGCCTGGCCACACCAACCCGCCGTCGTCGATTACCACGCCACCGAGGGCCGCTCCTGGCGCCTCCGGCTGTCCCGCGACGGGGCACGGGTCGCCCGCCTCGGCGAGCCCGCTGCCGGCGAGGCCCCGGACACGGCCGACGCCTCCGCCCGGGGCACGGCCAGTGACCTAGTCCTGTTCTTCTACGGCCGCATACCGTTGGATTCCCTGAAGCTCGAAGGCGACCGTCGCATCTTCGATCAGCTCGCAGCCTGGGACCCGTCCGTGTAACAACGATCCCTTTTATCCTGCGTAGGCCGGGCTCTCGACGTGGTGCAGAACCAGGATCGCCTGCAGGATCGCGGTGGCGCGGTGTGGGCAACAGCGCAGTTTCGTCAGAACTTTCCAGGTCTTGAGGGTGGCGTTGGCGCGTTCACCGATGGCCCGGATCCGGGCGTGAGCGCGGTTGACCTTCTTCTGCCAGCGCGGCAGGTTCGGCCGGTAGCGGTGGCGTTTGAACGGTGTGCGGATGCTGCCGTGGGCGCCTTGGTATGCCTTATCGGCAAAGGTCATCACGTTGGCGCTGTTCAGGGCGTCGATGATGCCGTGAGCGCGGGCCGCGGTCAGGTCATGGACCGAGCCGGGCAGGGCAGCTGAGGCCCAGACCAGCCGGCCTGCCGGGTCGGCGACGACCTGTACGTTCAGGCCGTGACGGCGGTGTTTTCCCGAGTAGTAGGGCTTCTGGTTGGCAACTCGGTCGATCGGGATCAGAGTTCCGTCGAGGATCGCGTAGGCCAGCCGGCGGATCCGGTCCATCGCGGCGTTCAGGTCGTCTGCGGTGGCAGCAAGCAGGTCGACAGCTTCCCGGACGTACCGCCAAGCCGTCGTGAAACCGATCTCGAATCCGCAGGCCAGGCGGGTCACGGTGTCACCGTTGCGCAGGTGGGCGAGCGCGAGCAGTGCCTGCCGGCCGGGATCAAGGCGCCGCCATCGGGATCTGCGCTGTTCACGGTGGCGGCGGATGAGACCCGCGAGGTGGTTCAGGCTGCGGGCGGACAACGGAATTGCGGCAGGGTAAGACAGCACACAAGGCTCCCGGTTGGGGCATCTGATCTTGGTCGATTGCTGTCTTACCGGGAGCCTCGTCCTATCCCGACACCTGGGGTCTCCACTTGGCCGTGACCTGCACCGTCACGATGAAAAAGGCTCATTGGCTGACCAGTGGCGGGCACGCCTCGAACAATTCCTCGGCATCCGGCCCGGCCAACTCGGCGGCGGCCGGCGCAAGCTCACCGGCACAGTGGACATCGCACTGCTGCCCTCCCTGGCCAGACGCGACGACATCACCACACTTACCCAGGGATACGGGCACGTCATCATCGACGAGTGCCACCACCTCGCGGCCGCGGCGTACGAGCACTCGGTCAAACGAATCGCCGCGCAGTTCTGGCTCGGACTCACCGCCACGCCCGTCCGGCGTGACGGGCTCGGCCAGCTCGTCACCTGGCAGCTCGGCCCGATCCGGCACACCATGACCGACGAGGAGCAGGGCACCATCGCGGCCGCGATGGCGGTTGATGCCGGACCACGACGACTGCTGCACGTCCACGACACCACGTTTCGTGCCGGCGACGTGGACCTGAACGAACCGGGCGCACTCGCCGAGATCCACCGATGCCTGGCCCTCGACCAGACGCGCAACACCCAGATCGCCGACGATGTCGCCGCAGCCCTCACGCGCGGGCGCAACTGTCTCGTCCTCACCCGGCGGGTCGCCCACGTCGACGCCCTTACCGCGATGCTCGCGGCGCGCGGACGTCAGGCGCTCGTACTCCAAGGAGCGATGAGCACCACCGACCGGCGAACCGCCGTCGACCGACTTGGCGAAGCCAAGGCCGGTGATGGCCTCCTTGTCATCGGCACCACACCGTTCATCGGCGAAGGCTTCGACGCCCCAGCGCTCGACACCCTCTTCCTCGCCGGCCCGATCTCGTACGACGGGCTGCTCATCCAGTGCGCCGGGCGCGTGATCCGGACGGCACCCGGCAAGGACGTCGCCGAGGTCCACGACTACCACGAACCGGCCACCCCCATCCTCGCCGCCTCACTCCAACGCCGCATGCCCGGATACCGAGCACTCGGCTTCTCCAAGGCGTGAGCGCACCGGACCCCCTCGACCTCACCATCACCCTCCACCGCGCGCCCCTACTGCGCGACGTAGGCCCGGGCGCCGACAGGCCGGTCTGCAACCGCCACGCAGGCCGTTACCGCAGCCAAGGCCTGTAGTATCAGCGCATGCGTACTCAGAGTGCGCATCGATGCGGACCCCAAAGATCGGTGACGCGTGCATGTTCGGAGCCCGCGTTCAGCTGCCACCCGCGATCACTCTCGGCGATCTCGCACAAGATGTTTCCCGCCTGTACGGCCTCGTCAGCGACTTGGCCAAAGTCGTCCCACCCGCGCCGCCGCAGTCGGCGTCGACGGACGCGTGTGCCGTTGTGGGGCTGATGGTTCCGCTGTTCGGCGGAGCGCGCGGGGCCGATCTTCAGCAGCAGGAAACAGTGTGACAGGGTGGCGCTGGCGGGTATCAGAGGAACGTGGACATGGACATGGAGCAGTGGCAGGCGTTGGCAGACCGCCACCGGCAGTATGATGACGACCCCCGCCGGTGTCGAGACTGCCAGGCCTACTGGCCGTGCTCGTACCGCCTCCGCGCGGACGGCCAGCTGCTCAGGACAGTCCGCGCGGCTGCTACGGGGACGCAGAGCCCGTTCGTCATGGCGTAACCCTGCTGGCTGAGGCCTACCGATGTAACGAGCGACCGGGACGGTCGCGCCTCTACCGATGTGAAGTCCAGCCCGGGTCAAGGGCACCAAAGTGCCTGACCTTTCCGCCATCGCGCGCGAGCGCGCAGCACTAGCGACTATTGCCGACACGATCATCGCAGCGTCGGTCGGCAAAGGCCTGAGAGTGGCCGTGGCCTGCCCTAACTCCCACCTCGCCGTGATCGATCACCTGGCGCAAGCGCTGCACGCCCGCGGCCGCCCCTGCCGATGCCTGCCCCCGAAGCCGAACCCGGTAGGCGCAAGCGACCCGCCCCCGGATCGGCAAGAGAACAACTCGACCGTTGTCGTGATTACGTCCGGATCGACCAAGGAGACCGACCGTGGGGTGCAGCGCGTGAATATCACCGTAGCTGCCGCCGTCTCCACGCCACGCAATGGCGACCTCAGCCACCAGAAGGCAGGGGAGCCGCACCCTGCGGCGGTCGCTGTACCGGACATCGTTCTCGCCTACGACGATCCGGACGGACCCCTGATCCGCTACATGGCGCCCCACCTGTCGACAGGCGACCGGCTGTAGGCCCCCCACGGTCCGGCAAGATTCCTGGACGTCCGGCCCGGGCACCACCTGGCCCTTTGCGTGGCTACTCGGATCGTCGGCGCCATCGGCCACGGATTCCGCCGGGGGTGCGTGGCCGCCGTAGTCGACCAGTGTCTATGGCTGTCATCGCCAGAGGGGCGCCATAGCACCTTGACGGGGCGTTCGGTTGCTCGTCGTTTGCGGCGGTCACGACGTGTCAGCGCGCGATGGAGAGGACCGCCTTGCCGTCGACGACGTGTACGGTTCCACGGATGTCGAAGGTGACGGTTTCCTGCCAGGAGGTGCCGGCGCCCGAGGAGCGGACGACGGTCGCGGCGGCAACGCCCTGGGCGGGACTCGCCACCGACACCGTACCGTCCGCGACCACCGTAAAACTCAGCTCTGGATACCGCGTGATGGTCCAGGACACGATCTTCACCGGTACGCTGCTGCTCGCGACGAAGGGGCATCCCGAGGGTGCGAGCTCGTTACGGCGCGCGCATTCGTCCACGTGGGACTGCACCTGCTGCTCGATGTCCTCGCGCACGCTCTCGCGAACCTCGACCGGCGAAGGGGAGAGACTCGCGCCCCCGGCGAACGCGATCACCGGCTGCGCCCGGTAGAGCGGATGCTCCGAGAGGGTGACTCGGTAGGCGCCCGGGAAGGCGACGAGGCTCCGTGCGGTCGCCACCGGCAGAGTAGTGCCGGCGACGACCAGCCGGCCGGTCACCGCAGAGTCCAACCGGAGTTCGAGCAGGCCGTCCGTGATCCGCCACGAACGCAACCCTCGTATGCCCCGTTCGCTCATAAGCGGCAAGGTGATGTTGATGCGCGGGCCGCCGAAGTCGTAGCTGACTTCCACGGTCGCGCTGGCGCCGGTCCAGTTCCTGCGCTCGATGCTCACGTTGCGCGGTGAGGTGTAGCCGGGGCTGCGCAGCGTGCTGATCGTCAGCAACGAAAGGTCCGCCCGATCATCGACCCCGGCGATGGGCCCCGGCTGCCGACCCCGGAGCCGTCGGCGAGCAGCCCGCGCGCCTTGTTCGCGTCCCGGTCGGCCAGCGCGTCGAAGTACGTGCGTACCGCCGCTTCCGGTCCGATGAACCGGGGCACCAGCCGCACCGTCGCCGCACAGAGGAGCACGAACCCGACGATCGTGGTGATCAGCACGGTGGGCCAGATCCGCCGGGTGCCCGTCGGTGTCCTGAGTCCGCGTCCGTCGCGGACCGGGGCTGGTGCCGGGCGTTGCGGGACCGAACTGGGCCGGGCTGGGCCGCAACGCGGGCAGGACGCCAAGACGAGCGCGGATCCGCAGAAGGTGCAGTACCGGTGTGGCTGTGGCTGCTTCACCCGAACTCCTTGTCTGGACCTGCTGCCCTGCCGGGATGGGTCGCGGTCAGTCGGTGGGCACGAACACGAGCTTTCCGTCGGTGACGCGGACGGACCCGGACACTGAGAACGTCGTGCTGTAGGCGAACTCCGGCGAAACCGGCAAGCTGTTCCGTCCCGTCACGTCGGCCACCCCGGCGTCACCGACGGCCAGCGCCTCCGTACCGCTCGTCATATGCAGTCGCACAGTCGGGTAGTGGGTGATCGTCCAGCTGACACTCGTTACGGGCCAGTCGCTGCGGCCGCCGAACGGGCAGCCGGGCGGCACGAGTTCGCGGCTCTTGGCGCAGGTGTCGAGGTACGCCCGCACCTGCGGCTCGATGGCCTCACGAGCGGTGGGTCGTAGGCGCACCAGGAGGCGCTCGGTTTCGGCGGACCCCGCCCGCACGGTGATGGGCGGGGCGTCCCGCAACGGGTTTCCCATCGGCATGATCCGGTATGCGCCCGGAAACACCTCGAGCCGCTGCCGGGTCGCCGGTACCGCAGTGCCGGAGACCAGGAACGTGTCCCACCCGGCCTCGTTCCGCGGCAACGCCATCGGCAGGAGCCCGTCCTGGATCTTCCAGCCGGTGAAGTCGTCGTCGCGGGTCAGGGTGAGCTCGAGCTGACTCTTCCCCTGGTTGATGCGGTAGTCGACCTTCACCGTGCTGGTGTCGGTGGCCGGGAACAACACCTGGACCTCCACCTCGTCGGGTGGGGTGTATCCGGGGTCGTTAAGCACGTGGTCGGTCAGCATCGGCGGGTCGGCCGATTTGTGCGCGTCCGGAGCGAGGAACGCCAGGGCCTTGTCGGCGTCCCGCTCGGCGAGCGCCTCGAAGTAGGCGCGGGCGACGTCGTCGGGGCCGTCCGGAAACCACCGTGGGCTCAGCAACGGGACCGCGGCCGCGACGAGGACGACGACGGCCACGCCGATCAGGACCAGCGGCCGGAGCCGGCGGAGCCGTGACAGTCGGCCGGCCGGACCGTCGGCGGGCTGGTGTCCTGGCTGTCCGGCCCCACACCGGTAGCAGTATCTCGGGCTGCCCGGCACCGGCGCACCGCAGTACGGGCAATACCGAGCGGGCGGTGCATCTGTCATCGGGACCCCTCGCTGATCGGGGTGGACAAGACGGTTACCGCTCGTGCGGCTGGCGGATGCTTGCGCTTCATGCCGGAACGAACAGGACCCTGTCGCCCACGGCACGCCCAACCCCGTGGAGGCTGAACGACGGGCCCGCCTGATAAAGGACTTCGCCACCTGCGGTCGTCGCTGTCGCCTCGCCGACCCCGCTGACGACCTGCGCGTCCCCGGTAGAGCCGAGCGTGATCTCAACCGACGGATACTGGGTGATCCGCCAGGTGACGCGTGTCTCGAGATTAGAGCTGTAGGCCGAGAAGGGGCACCCCTTCGGCCACAGTTCCGTGCTCGCGGCACACCTGTCCAGGTACGCCCGGACCTGGGTCTCGATCGACTCGCGCGCGCTGTCCCGCATCCGTGTGCGGATATAGCCCGCCTCCCGGGCGCCCGCGCGCACCCTGACCGTGGCCGTCACCTCCCGGATCGGATGGTCGGGCAGTGAGACGAGGTAGGAACCCTCGAACACCGCTGCCTGGAAACGGGCCGGCGCTCGGGTGCCCGCGATGACGAGCGCCTCGAACCCGTATTCACCGGAGGGCGGCTCCAGCCCGGGCAGATAGTTGATGCTCCACGGGCGCCGCTCGCCGCCGCGCCCGTCACGGATCAGCATGAGCCCCGTCTTCTGCCGCTTGCCGTCGAGTTCGTACTCCCCGGCCATCTCGGCGACGTCACCGCGTACGTCCACCAGCGTGATCCGGAGGTCCCGGGGCGGGTGGTATCCACGGTCGCGGAGGGCTGCTCCGCTGGTCAGCATCGCCGGTGCCCTATTCGCGACGTCCGTGGAGAGCAGGGATCGGGCCCGGTCGGCATCACGGTCGGCGAGCGCGTCGAAGTAGGCGACGACGGTGTCGCGGGGCGACATGGGGGACGTCTGCCAATGGAATGTGACCGCCGCGACCAGGGCGACGCCGGCCGCGAGGGCCGCGATGATGCGCCACCGGCGCCGCCGGCCGGGCCCATCGCGGAAGAGCCGGCCCGCTCCGGCGGTTTCCTCGCCGAACGGGGGCTCCTGCTGAGACAGGCCGCACTCGCCGCAGTAGGCCGCGTCCGCCGGGACGAGTTCGCGGCAGCGCGCGCACCGGGGGCCGTACTGGGGCGGACGTCCCGGCGGCCGTGCTGGTTGCGGCGGGCAGACCGGGACGGGCGGGGCGACCGGCGCAGTCGTCCAACCGGGTGGGGCGACGGGGGCGCCCACGCTCGGCATCCGCACCGTTTCAGGGCCGCTGTCGGCCGGCACAGCAGGCGGCGCGATCCCGACGACGGACGCGGGTGCGGCCGGTGAGGGCGGGGGCGCGGCAAGTGTGGGCAGGTGTGGGACGGGGGCGGGCGCACCCTGCGGGAACGGCATGGCCGCTAGCTGCTCCCGTCGCTCGACGGCTCGCCGGACGAGCTTCACGGTGATGCCGATCAGGAGCCCACCGAGGGCCCCCAGCAGGCCACCCAGCAGGGCGCCGTTCGTCCGCGGCGACGAACTCTCCGCGTCGGCCTCCGTCCGGCCGAACGCTGCCGCATGCTTAATGGGAGTCGCGGTGCCGTTGCTCACCCGGACCGCCGTGCCGACCACCGGCCCGGCATCCACCGCCATCGCGGCAGCACCGGCCCGGTGCGAGATGACACCCTCGGTCGCGACGGCGCGATCGGCCGGCGCGGCATGTGCCGGGGCCGCCCCGAGGCTGGTCAGCAGCACCAACTGGCCGAGCAGCCCGAGGCGAGCCAGCCACGGGCGCGCCGAGCGGTAGGACAGCACGGCTCACCAACTCCCTGAGCGACAGGCGTCGCAGCCTATGGGAATCCGGCAAGCGACGCTGTCCCGGCTGGGCCGCGCTGTCGGGCAGGGCAACCGCCACGCCGAAGAGCCGCGATGGCCGCATCGAAGCAATTCGCGCCGAGCCCGGGATCGGGGGAGCAAGCTGGGAGCAACAGGGTGCACTGAACGGCCCTCAACCGCACCGAACGGCACTCAATGGCGCGCAACTGCACCCACCCCTGCCTGCGTCTTCTCGTTTCCGCAGGTCACAGTCGGTGCAGCGTCCTGCTTCACACCGAAGAGGTCACTTGGCTCGCAGTTAGTCGAGATGCTTGCGCGCGACCCGCCATGGCTTCTCGAACTCCTCAACCGTGATCTCCTCCAGCGGCGGCTCGATGCCAGTACTGGGCTGGGGGAGCGGTGCCTCCGGCACGATCCCGTACTGCCTCTCGTAACGGCCCAGCGCCTCCATACCGCCGGAATCTCGCGCTGCGAGGACCTCCGCGAGTGACGCCGCCGCCAGGATGGTCCCGTCCGCGCCGCGTACCTCGACGTGCCGTACCGCCCACCTGTCGGCGTCCAGCTCGTCGTAGCTCCAGCGATCTTCTTCCAGGGAGTACCAGCGGACGTAATTGAGCACATCGCCATTATTCGGTGGCTGACGACAGCAACGGTGACAGCAACGAGCCGGGATGAGGGCAGCGGCCGGCGGACTCGCGGGGACAGTCGGCCGAGGTCGCGGATGCGTACGGACCCTGCCGGACGAGGCGCTCAGAGCTTGTAAACGAGGCGTTCGGGCTCCCCGAGCAGCCAAGCAGGCACCCAAACCGGCGAGCAAGAGCGGACAGTCCCGGACCTGGACCTCAGGGCCGCAGCGCGCGTAGGAACGCTATGGCTGCAGTGCGGCGGGTAGGCGTCCTGGCCGCTGTCAGGGCAGTCATGTGCGCGTCGAGGCGCTCGCGCTCGTCGTTGGTCAGCGCGGCGGCGATGGCTTCGCCATACGTCGGGACCAGGGGGTTGGGGGCGACCCGCTTGAGCGCGTCCCAGTCGCTGATCGGCTCGGCGGGTACGTCGAGCTGGGCGCGGTAGTCCAGCTCCAACGCCTCGAAGCCCGACGTCTCTGCCCAGGCGATGAGGTCGCGCTCGTCGAAGTCGACCATCGGCTGCTCGGCCGCTTCTGTGCGTTCCCGGTACACGTTGCGGACCTTGGCGATCAGGTCGTCGACCGGGGAGCCGCCCAAGCCGAACAGTTCGTCGGGGCGGTGCTGCAGCAGGAAGCGGTTGATGGGCTCGAAGAGGGAGAGCCTTCCGCCTGGCCGCAGCACTCGGAAGAACTCTGCGAACGCGGTGGCTTTTCGGTCGGAGTAGATGAGCACTGACCGGGTGGTGACGACGTCGACGGAGGCATCCGCAACGCGGGCAAGGTCCTCGGCCGGCGACTGTACGAAGCTGCACCGCTCATCGCCGTCGGCGATCCGCCGGCACTGGTCGAGCAGGTCCTGCGACACGTCGCTGAAGATGACACGGCCGTCCGGGCCGAGACGGTCGAGCGCACCAAACCCAATTAAGCCGGTTCCGCATCCGACATCGAGGAGGACGTCATCGGGTTTCAGATCGGCTCGGTCGAGGACGCCGTCGCGGAACCACGCCAGGTCTGGGGCGTGCCGGGCGCGCAGGGTGGCGCTTCCGCCGTCTCGGCGCGTCAACAGCCACTGTGCCCACCTGTCGGTCGTCATCGGGTCACGATAGTGCCGGCCGGAGCACCGCACTGGCCCGTCACACAGCGGGCCAAGATCCGGCGATCGCGTCATGTTGCTCGGCCGGTCCGGTCAATGTCGGGTTTGTGAGCCTGCGATCTATGAATGGGTGGTCGTCGAGAGTGCGGTGGCCACGCGTGACGCCTCGTGCCGACCCTGGTCTCGGGCGGCGACCACGAGCGCGGGCACGACGGATCTGTCCATCACGTTTGTCCCCTGCGCTCGTTTGGAGGCCGGATTCCGCAGCAGGAGCTCCACCCGGCGCCGGCCGCCCAGTGCGGCCCGCTGCTTCCCGATGCGCGCCTAGGGTCCGATGGCGGCGGTGCTCGGCGCGAGGGCGACCACCGGACCGTTCCCGGGAGCGAGATCGAGGTTGAGGGTCGACCGCATGCCCCCATTCATGTAGCGATGACCATCAATGGTCACCGGAGCGGCGGAGAGCGGCATGGCACAACTTGCGGCGACGGCATCCACGAGGGATACGCCGTCGTGCCTTGTGATGATGCGGATGATGCCCGACTCCGCGTCGACGACAACGATGCGGAGGTCCGCGTCCTTCCAGGTGTGGTCTGGCAACCGGGCTTCCGCCTTCCCAGACCACGAGCTCCCCGTCGAGCATCACGCCCGGCGCCACCGCCCGACCGACGGCCTCGAGGACGTTCGGGAAGTAGGCACCCAGGCTACGGCCGGCCCGGGACTGCAAATAGACCCCGTCATGCTGCCGAAATGCGAGGGCCCGCCACCCGTCCCACTTGGGCTCGTAGGACAGGCCCTGCCCTTCCGGCACCGTCTCGACGGCTTTTGCCAGCATCGGTGCGACCGGTGGCCGCACCATCCCACCCGTGGCGGCGGCGCCGGCACGCCGGTGGCCAGGGCTCACCGCGAGGCACGCCTTCGACGAACCCGAACCGCCCTCACCCCCCGAGCGGCCCATACGCCCCCAGATCCCATTCCACCAGCGCCCCACCACGCCCTCCACCCGAAGATCGTACAAGCGTTCGAATCCCGGTGTCAGGTGAGCTGGCGGCGAGGTCAGCAACCGACGCCGCGCCATCTGATTTGAGGGTGCCCGCCGGTGGACTGCCCCTGATCTCGGATGTCCATCAAAGCGGGTCAGGCGCAGGCAGCCTCTGGATCAGGGCCAGGTGACCATGGCGGTGGTCGAAGGGGCCATCGCGGTGAGACCGATCGATGGCATCCAGAACCCGTCATCGTTCCTGGCCGCGACTGCTAGGTCTGCTGGTGTCGCGTCTCGCCGCCTGGTTGCTTGCCGAGTGCCGGATTTACTGACCGTGACGGTTACAGCATCGACTCAACGACTGGGCGTGATCTAGGTACGGCTCGTCAGATCAGGTACCGTCCCCTGTTACACCGTTTTTGTACCAACCTTGGCTGCCCGTCATACGGGGGCCGAACCGGAGGGACACAGCCGTGAGGTTCCATAGCGCAGTCCGCAAGGCTGGCCTCGTCGTGGCGATCGCCGCCCTCGCGGTGAGCGCGGGATGCGCCAAGAAGGACGAGAGCGAGGTCCAGGCGAACGGGGTCAAGCTCATCGAGAAGGGCAAGCTGACCGTCTGCACCCACCTGCCGTACGCGCCGTTCCAGTCCAAGGATGCCAGCGGCAAGGTGGTCGGGTTCGACGTCGACGTAATGGACCTGGTCGCCAAGGAACTGGGCGTCGAGCAGACGATCGTCGACACCCCGTTCGAGGGGATCAAGTCCGGCCAGGATCTGAACACGGGCAAGTGCGACGCGGCCGCGGCCGGCATGACGATTACCGAGGAGCGGCAGAAGGTGATGAACTTCTCCGATCCGTACTTCGACGCGACCCAGGCGATGTTGGTCAAGACCGGCAAACCGTACAAGTCGCTCGACGACCTCAAGGGCAAGAAGCTCGGCGTCCAGGCGGCGACCACGGGCCGTGACTATGCCCGGAAGTTCGAGAAGGAGAAGGGTCTGCAACTCGTCGAGTTCGAGGATCTCGCCGCCCTGCAGCAGGCCCTCGCCAACGGCCAGGTGGAGGCCGCCGTCAACGACCTGCCGGTCTGGACCGAGTACATCAAGGAGCACTCGGGCGGGTTCGAGGTCGCGGCCGAGTTCGACACCGGCGAGCAGTACGGGTTCTCGGTGAAGAAGGACGGCAACCCGGAACTGCTCAAGAAGATCAACGAGGCGCTGACCAAGGCCAAGCAGGACGGCACCTACGACAAGATCTATGAGAAGTGGATCGGCAAGCTGCCGAACGCCTGATCGAAGCTCGTGGCGAGAGGGCGCGCGCTGAGCGCGCCCTCCGCGTACGCAACCTCCCCGTAGCCAAGGAGCGTCTCGAACCGTGAAGCTGCGACGCCGCCAACGAGAGCGGCTGTCCCTCTGGCTCCAGTACCTGGCCTTCATCGCCATCATCGCCGTGGTGATCTTTGCCGCGGACTGGGGCCGGCTGAGAGAGGCCTTCTTCCGGGTCGACATCATCGAGTCGATGTTCCCGACGATCATCACCGTCGCGCTGCGCAACACGATCCTCTACACGCTGGGTGCGTTCGCCTTCGGCCTCGTGTTCGGCACCGTCCTCGCGCTGATGCGGCTTTCCCGGGTGGCTCCGTACCGCTGGGTGGCGACGGCGTACATCGAGCTGTTCCGGGGTCTGCCTGCGCTGCTGGTGCTCTTCCTCGTCGGGTACGGCATTCCCATCGCCTTCCCCGAGCGGGAGATTCCGGGCGGCGTGTTCGGTTCGATCGCGATCGGTCTCGGGTTGACCGCTGCGGCGTACATGGCCGAGACCATCCGGGCCGGCATCCAGGCCGTGCCGAAGGGTCAGATGGAGGCGGCGCGCACCCTCGGCATGTCGCACTTCACCGCGATGCGCACCATCGTCATCCCGCAGGCGTTCCGGATCGTGATCCCGCCGCTGACGAACGAACTCATCCTGCTCACCAAGGACTCGTCGCTCGCCTACGTTCTCGGCGTGACGGCGCAGACCATCGAGGTCACCAAGTTCGGTCGGGACACGCTGAACGACCGGGTGAACGCCACACCGCTGCTGGTGGCCGGCCTCACCTACCTGGCGATCACCCTGCCCCTCTCCCAGGTGGTACGACGCCTCGAACTCCGCTACGCCAAGGCTCGGTGACCCATATGACGACCACCCCACTCCGGCCCGCCGTCGAGATCCGCGACCTGCACAAGTCCTTCGGGCCGCTCGAAGTGCTCAAGGGCATCGACTTTGAGGTCGGCCACGGCGAGGTGGTCTGCGTCATCGGGCCGTCCGGGTCCGGCAAATCGACGCTGCTGCGGTGCGTCAACCTGCTGGAGGAGCCGACCGCCGGCAAAATCTGGGTGAACGGGATCGAGATGACCGACCCGGATGTCGAGATCGATTCGGTACGCCGAGGCATCGGCATGGTGTTCCAGTCGTTCAACCTCTTCCCGCACCTGACCGTGCTGAACAACCTCACCATCGCCCAGCGCCGGGTGCTCCGGCGCGGCCGCGCCGAGGCCGAGCGGATCGCGCGGGAGAACCTGGAGCGGGTGGGCCTGACCGACAAGGCCGACGCCTTCCCGGCGCAGCTCTCCGGCGGGCAGCAGCAGCGGGCGGCGATCGCCCGATCGCTGTCGATGGAGCCCAAGCTGATGCTCTTCGACGAGCCGACCTCCGCGCTCGATCCGGAACTGGTCGGCGACGTGCTCACCGTCATGCGCCAGTTGGCTGAGGACGGCATGACGATGATGGTGGTCACCCACGAGATGGCGTTCGCCCGGGACGTCGCCGACCGGGTCGTGTTCATGGACGGCGGCGTGGTGGTCGAGCAGGGGCCGCCGCAGGAGGTGCTCGGCGCGCCGCGGCACGAACGGACCCGCTCGTTCCTCTCTCGGATCCTCGACCCGACGCAGGTCGCGCAGCTTGGTCAGCCCGACCAGTCCCCCGAGGCACCAGAGCCACCCCGCCTGCCGGCGGACGACCGCCACAACCTGTGACAGCCGCTCATCGTTACTTTTGTGCACACCGGTGCAAGTGCGTGGCCAGGTCGTCGTCGATGAGGTGTCGCAGTCCGCTCAACCCGTCGTAGGTACGCCGACTTACCGGGGGTGGATGAGGCACATCCGCCGGACGCGTCTCGGTCCATCGTGGCCAACGCGTGGGGCACCTCGGCGAGGCCGATGGTGCGGGTGATCAGCTCGGCGGAACGCAGTACGCCGGCGGTGACCAGCCGGAGCAGCTCCATGTCCACCTGAGCGCCATCTAGGACCAGCGTCAGCTGATAGCTGACCCGAATCTGGACCACCTGCATGTCGCGATAGGGCAGCAGCCAACGGTCTTCCGACTCGGCCAGGCCGTCCGTCCGTTCACGGGCGAGACACTGCCAGGCGTCGTCTTCGGCGGCTGTACAGCCATCCGTACAGCCAAGCCGGCCGACGGGCACGGCTGGACAAGCGACAGCGGCCGACAAGCCGAGCAGGTCAGCGGCGGTAGTCGACGCCGGCCGACAGCGGTCTTGATCTTTGTAGGGCAGAGGTTAGGTGGTCGAGCCCTCTGGCTCGACCAGCATGAACACCGGGATGGCTTCCCGTGAGTCAAAACCACGCCGCTGGCGCGGTCGCCTTCGTCGAGCCTTGACTGTGTGGGGAGCCTGGGCAGGGACGAGCTTGCCCAACCGAGGAGATCCCGTCAGATCGGCGAGGTATGCGACGCTCTTGACGTGCGTGGTGTCTTCGTCTTCCCGTCCATCGAGCAGGCCGCGGTCGTTGCTCTGCTTGACCAGCTGTCCCCCGGTCAGAGACACCCGTGGTTGGTGGGCGGGTGCCTGGACCTGGAGCTGACGACCGAGGATTACTACCTGTACCGGGACTGGGCGCCGGAGGCCGTACAGGGTCTGAGCCGGGCCTGCGGCCAGCGACCCAGTTGGGCGCTTCAGATCGATGTCTCGGGGCGAGTTGACGGGTCAGCGGAGGTCCGCCGTGTGACCTTGGCGCTGCTCGCTAAGGCGGCATCGCAATCGACGACTACTCCGACCATCCGTGGACCGCAGACGAGATCGCGAACGACGTCGCGGTGGACGGCCTGCACTTCTTCGACTTCAGGACCCACTACGAACGGACCAAGCTCACTCAGTAGTCGGCCGTGGCTCTCGCTCGCGCCGGGAGGCGGGGCCGTCCACGGGCCACCAGGTGGTGGCACTAGTCCGCAAGAGGTCCACGGATGGCGGGGGAGTGGTGTGAGATGTCGAGAGGTGTTTCCCCTGCTAGACGCCTCGTCGGCGCACGCAATTTGATCTCGTACTGCGTAGGTCGACGGTTCGATTCCGTCAGGCGGCTCGGTACAGAAGCCCAGGTCAACGACCTGGGCTTCGCCGTTTCCCGAGGTCCACCACGCCGCCGTCTGTGGTGCCGGTCCGCAAATTGTCCGCATCTCGCGCCGCGAACGCCTCGGCCGCCGCCACGCCGACCGCGGCGACCGCGGCGACCGCGGCGTCCAGCCGGTTGGCGACCGCGTCCAGGTCGTCACCGAACAGACCCGCGTACATGTCCAGCGTCATCGACGCCGAGGCGTGCCCCAGCATCCGCCGCACCGCCTTGACGTTGACACCCGACGCCACGGCCAGACTGGCTGCCGTGTGCCGGAGGTCGTGCGGAGTCAGCCCGGCTAACCCGACCGAGGCCGCCGCCGGCGACGAGATTGAAGACGAACACCGCGTCGCCGTGGACGTAGCTCCTGGCACTTACCTGCTCCGCACTGCCTACGTCGAGCCCGAGGAGGGGACAGCACTAGTGCTGGTTCAACTGGTCGAGCAGACGCTGGCAGCTTGACGGCGGGATCGGCGGGTACTGCTACGGGTGGTCGACAGGCTTGCCGTCGCGGCGGTAGAGACGGGTCAGCACACCGGCGTTGCGAGCTGCGACGGCGTTGATCAGCTCGGCTCCCCAGATGCACAGAGTGGCCTCCCACGGGTGCCCGAACGTGCCGAAGCGCAGGTCTCGGCTGGCGAAGATGTAGTAGTCGCCGTTCGGGAAGACCTCGGCGGGCCACATGTCCGTGCGCAAATCAGGATCAACGCGATGCGGCCAGCAGCGGTACGCCGGATGCTGCCAGTCCAGGACGTACACCCAATCGTCGTCGGCCACGCAATCCCGCAGAGCGCCCATGACCAGCCGGTTGAGCCCGTCTTCATCGACCGCGAAGCGCCACAGCCCTGACCGCCAACGCTCATGGAAGTCGTGTCGGCTGAGGGCGAGGTCCCAGGTCAGCGACGGGACAGGCTCGATAATTGCGGGCCATTCCGAGGCGTCCATGCTGGCCCGGAACTGGAAGGGCTCGTCGAAGCCGTCCCAGACCTGGTCGTACTCAGCCTTGTTGAGATGTTGCCAGCCGGTCACCGGTGTCGTCACCGCTAGATCATCTCCATGTCGGCCGCGACGGTCGAGTCACATACCTGCTGCCGGCAGGCCGAGAGCCTTGGGTCTGCTGCACCGATAGGTGACAGTTTCAGTCACGCGGCCTGACTGGCCGGTGGGGTCATGATGGTCTCGTACTCGATAGGGGTCAACCGGGACAGAGAGTGTTGTCGTCGGCGGCGGTGGTAG